>JAUNGK010000097.1 GCA_030524555.1 Bacillota bacterium
CACACAGAAATGGGTTTTTAATCCATATGCATCATAATAAATACCCATTTTTTCAGATATTTTGGTCAACAGATATTCTTTAATTTGATACATTTCCACTTTGTCATTATTCATCTCTTTAATATAAGAAGATTTCAGGCTTTTTTCCGTTAAATAAATTCGATGGGAAATGGGAAATACTTTAATCATGTAACTATCACTTAAATTTCTAATATGCTTATTCAATTCTTCTTCATAGATACCTTGCCCATTCTCGAATTCCTTTCGGAAGCGATTTTCGCACACCTTCTCCATCTGCTCATAATCCACAGCCAAAAGAACGATAATTCTCCAATCCAGCAAATATCTTCTGATTTCCTCCAACATTTGGTAGCCCTTACGGATATTTAAATCCAAATCATCAATTGGGATTAACAAATATGCACTGTTTTCCTTGCCCGGATACATAATTTTAAGATATGCTTCAATCAGCTTTCCCATTGCACGACGAGTCCGAATGCTGTTTGGCATATTATCCAATAATGTCACAACAGACTCTCCTCTTTCTTCCTGTCTTTTCCCCTTTATGCTTTGATGCATCCGATACACTTCGTCTACAGACTTCGTAAAATTCCCCAACTCCCAGTTATTTGCATTGGTAAATCCTGCACTTTTTGCCAAATCAATCTTTTTACTTACCTGCTCATACATATACCACAGGATAATTTCAAGCAAATCATCCTTTTCCTCCAGAACAGAGGCATCAATGATTTCCATAGCGTCCACATAATATTCCTTGTCTATCTGCCCTTTCAATTCAGAAGCATAGGGTTCACCTATTTCCTGAAACCAATCCTTTTTACACAGGTTAAAATTCTTCAATATTGAACGCATTTCCTGAATTACCGTGGTTTTTCCGCTTCCTCTTCTTCCTACAATTGTAATAACATTTCCCATATCATGTGGATCCATATGATAGTGTCCTAACTCATCTTCCCTGTTACCCAAACCCTCTTCATATCTTCCTCTTTTTTCATTAATCTTCAAAAAAATTTTAATTATATCCAAGTAATTATTGATATATAATGGATATTTTACTTCCTCAGCCTGTCCGCCGTAATCTTTTCCAACAATTTCAAGTTCCTTTTTCATTTCATTCCCTCCATAAAATTTTTAATATGAAAAAAAGCACTGCAGTTAATAACTGCAACGCTTTCTCAAACTTTCATGTTCTATACAGATCTGCTTTATCTCTCAGTCCCAAATACTCATAGGAATAATATAAAACAGAACGTATTTTTTTAAAATCAAACCTTGTCTTCGTCAATTCCCTGTATTGATCAGCTTCTTTCAGATAAAATTTATCATAAAACTCATCCTCATCTACCAGAGCCTTACATGTTCTTATTAAATCCTCTCCATGTTGTATGGCTGTCAGGTAATCCTTTAAATCATAAAAGTAAATTATCGTTATCATTGCACAAGCTTTAAAATAATACTCCATCTCCAGGGGGTCTGCCAGCTTTTGCCCTAATTTCCTTTCCAGCCTTTCTAATATCATTTGGAAATATTCAATTGCTTCTTTATAATCACCCGAATTTCTCTTTGCAATAGCCAATTTGTAAATATTTTTATACTTGTGCTTTTTTTTATATGACCACTGATAATTTTGAATAGCATCCCTGGGATCTTCGTCAATTATTTCGTAACGTTTTCCTATCCAATAATAGATATGAGAAGAATAACAATGCACTTTTTCACTTTCCAAAGCCCTGTCAAACGCTTGTATTGCCACCCTTGCATATTCACGGGAATATTCATAACACAAGCCCAGTAACACCTTCAAATTGCTAAATCCCGGATACTGGTTAATATATTTAATGCATTCCTCACCCAACGCTTTCACCGGAAATCGAAATTCCTCTCCCACAAAATAGCATCCGGCATTTACTTTTACCCTGCAATAAATTCTGGCATACTCAAAATATTTTCTTTCACTGTCATCCAAAGGAATTATTGCATTCACATTCTCCAGAGCTTCATAAGCCTTATAAAAAGCCTCTCCAGCCTGAGCCACCGCAAAGGAAGGTTTTTTAAAATAAAACTGCAAATTCATACTGTGCAGAACAAGCTCCTGATCTATATATGTGTCTATTAATATTTTCCACCACGAAACTTTCTTCCGCGAAGTCTGACTGGATAATTTTTGCTCTATTTCCTTAATTACTTGATTCAAGACTCTTTTCTGATTATTAATCGTCCATTCACGAATGTTGGGCTTCGGGGAAAACTTACTTTTTATAATTGAAAAATATATATTTGCATCATCTTCTCCCCCTGCCACATTACATGTGTTGATCGTTACATTAAAACAAGACTCATCGCCCTGATAAGCCTCCCCTTTCATTTGTTCAACAACATATATACCTGACAAACGAAAAAATTCTGCCAAAAAGAAAAAATCTATTCCACTACTCACATCATGAATGATTCTAATTGCTTTTAAATCCATAAAAATATTAAAGATTTGAGCATACCATTTACTCAAAATATGCCAAAATCTTTAATCCTCCCTTCCTAATTACCTTCCATATAAAATTTGAGCAATTAATCAGGAGGGATTCCGGACTTCACCTTCTTGCTTACAACTTCCGGCTCTGCATCATTCTCTGTCTTATCCCCAATTACCGAATATAACAAACTATCATCACCATCATAGACTTTTACATAGCTTTCCGACTCAGCTGCTTTAAGCAGCTCCGCAATAAATCTTGCAAATTCTTTTCTATCTAAATTCAGGGTTCTCCTTAATAATTCAATCGATACCTCATAATATCTTTTCTGTGACAGCACTTTCCATAACTCCTTTAACTTTGCCTGTTCTTTTTCAGAGCTTAAATGCTGTACCAGCTCATTCGCCTTTCCCTGCTCTATTAAGATACCCTTACCATATAAATTCATATATCCTTCTATCAAAGTTAATTGTTCCTCTGACAAATTTGAACGAGAAAGTATCATTTTATGTGCTGTGGGAAGCTTATTTTCTCCTGATCCAATTGTCAGGCACAGAGCCAACCGGCATTCCATTTGCTTTACAGTAAAATTTCGATGCCTTAATATCATAAAACACAGTTCCCCCAGAGCATCATTCTTTAATATAAGATATGCACCGGACAACACAGTGGTTATCAGCATTCTTCCTTCGTATGTCTTAACTGTACCTGTGCTTCCTATCCGTATCTTAAGCTTAATACTGCAAAACCCTTCTGAATCCTTTGCGACAGTCAGCGTGCCACTCTGCTTTAATTCTGGCCGGTCATCATCAGTCACATTATAATATATATGATATTCGCCCAAATATGCTTTAAATTGTTCTGTATTGGCATCACATAAAAGCTTAGAAGAATTTTGCGTATTCAGAATATCAACATTCTTCTCTGCTTTACCATACACCAAATAATCCATAGGCATGTCCAGCGCTTTGGAAATTGCCGCAAGCTCATAAATATTAATTTTTTTCTTTTTATTATATAGTTTGGATAATTCCGGTTGTAATATTGGCATTCCCACTTCTTGGCATCTCCTCACAAGCCATGCCTGATTAACGTCACGCTTTTTCAACTCTCCGGCAATATAATTCCAAACCCCATCCGCAAAAATGCTCTCCTTATCCTTAGCCATATATGCTCCATCTCATTCTACACATTCAATGTGATATTCTATTCGAAATATTTTTCATGCGATTTTGGAATGTTTTGCCCACGATTTTCAAGACGCTCAATACTAACATAGAGCTGTCATCTTGACAAGAAAAAAATATAAATTCCAGAAAACTTTTTGTACAAATTTTAGAAAACTATTCTATATTATATTCCGATATATATCTCAAGACATCACATTCCAGTTAACATAATTCTATTTAGCATATTATTCACGCATCCACGCCATATTTTACAATCAAATTGCTTTGATTATTTCCAGCCCTACCCGAACATTAATATTTTTCCCCTCCCCAAACGGAATATCCAGCCAGGCATACCTTTTGTGCCTGTCTACCTTTCGGATCAAACCTTCGTAGCCTACTAACGGCCCGCTTAACACCTTGACCTTTTTATTTTGTATAACACCTTTGGAAACTTCAACAACTTGATCCTCATTCGTAAATTGCATAATAAAAGCTTCCTCTGCGGCATTCAGCGGTATAAAAGCTTCTTCCATACGCAATATTTTGGTCATTCTGGGAACCCTCTTTAACTGAAAAAACAAATCTTCGATATAATTGCTTTTGATAAATATATAGCCGGGAAATAAAATTCTCTCCTCTGATACCCAAATTCCATCCTTTTTCCTCGGTTCCAGGTATCTGGGAAATCTACACTCATCCATCAATTGCCTTTCCACGTGATTTCGAATTAAGTTTTCACAATACTTCTCCCGCCCAGAATATACCTGTATCACGTACCACATACTTAACATCTCCTGCCAAAAGGGAATGCTTCGCCACCCGAGCATTCATATCCCGGTTTTTTATCCAATATAACAGCCTTATCCTATAAACGCGGCAATGCGACGATTTATAAAATTAAGGCCTTTATAATCATATTCCCATATAAGAAATCTATTTTCGAAGATACTTCTCTGCTAACGCCTGGTCCTTTTTGGGCTGATACGCCAAGTATCTGGTCGTTGAAGAAACCGTTGTCATTGCAACTGCACGAACTGCTTTTGCCGTCATGTTTTCAATTACTTTTCTTGCCTTTTTCATCCTTATCTCTTCTCCTTGCCATTTCAAGAAGCACTGCTATGATCACCAAAGTTGCCCAAATCTGTGCCGCCCAATCACACTTTCCAATCCTTATCAAACAGCCAAACAGCATAAGCCAGAAAAGCAAGATAACCAGCATCATCCTGCGGTTATGCCGTTTCCAATCCGCTTTTAACCTTTTATTCGGATTCTCTAATGGAGCACACACCCCAAAAACGACAGCACTGACTGCCAGTCCCACTCCTATAAGAAGCGCCTGTATAAGCAATGGAAAACAGGCAAGCGCTTTACTCAATCCGTATGAAGCAAGATAACAGACTATAGAAATCGCAAAGCATCCCGCTCTCGTATGTGCATGAAATCCTCCGCTGTAGTTTCGAACCGTTATAAAGCAGCATAAAAAAAACACAGCACCTGCAAAATTTTTCAAAAAAAAGCTGACCAAAAAAATGGAAATCGAGGTAATCATCGTAGAAACAATTACCTCCATTCCAAGTTCATACAAATCACTCTCATTTTGATCAATTTGCAGCCTATTAACCAAGTATTGAGTCATTCTTTTTGATAAATACTCCGTCAAATCTGCAGTCCTTCATGAATTATTTTTTTCAGGATAACATATTCTCAAATTGTTTATATACTTTTGACATTTTATTGTCGTTTATTGTCATTTTTTGGCAAGTCTCAAAACTCAGAATAAAATTTCCGCCTGAAACCAACCATCTCTCTGCTCAAACTCATATGCGCCATTATATTTACTTACCACCTCCCCAATGCAGCTTAGACCAAATCCATGCATATTGGCACTCTCTTTAGTAGTCATGAAATGCTTCGGGGGTACATCCGTTTTCGTCACTCTGTTTTTCACCTGTATATAAACCATCTTCTCTTCCCGGATTTTAACTTTAATCTCCCGTCCTTCCGTTACTTTTTCCTCCGCTTCAATTGCATTATCAAGCAGATTGCCAAGAACAATACAAATATCCACCGGATCAATTCGCTTAAGTCCCTTATCTCTGACATCTGCCTCATAATCAATACCCAGTTCTCTTGCCCGCTCTGCTTTAATGGCAATCAAGGTTTTCCAGACCGTCTCCTCACGGCTTAGCACATCTATCTTTTCCGTTTCCTGCAGGAATTTTCTCAAATATACTTCTGCATCTACTGCATTATTCTGGAGCAGCAGCTGCTCCACTACCACCATTTTATGCTTCAAATCATGCTGATATTTTCTTACCTCACGAAGACATTTATATTGCCTTTCATATATCTTTTCCTGAGCCTCCAACTGCTGCCTCAACATTCTATTCTGAAATTTTTGCTCCTTCTCTCTCATAGATATCCGCAACAATACAACACATATTACAAATAAAGCGGAAATCAGACACATTAGCCAGACAATTTGCAAAATCTCCCTGCGGGCATTATAAAAACCTACTAATATCTGCATTAATGAAGAAACAATCCCAATTGTCAATACCGGCAAAACCAGCGTAAGATATGACCATTTAGCCAGCTTTGTAAACTTTTCTTTCAAATATAATATGCTTAAACACAGCACCAGCAATACACCCTTAGAGGACAGCAGAAAGCACCAGCGCCACGTTCCCCCAACGCCAATTAATTCCTTCGTTTCTACTTGCAAAACAATGGAAAAAAAGAGAATACAAAAGAAATTACAGCTGAATAAACAAATATCATAGAGAAGTATTGTGAAAGCCTTACAATACCATGTACCTTCCAATATCAAACCAGAGTACAACATTAAAATTCCCAAATCAACCAAAAGGGTAACAGAGGAATATAGCACTGTTCCTGATAACAGCTCAATATTTATCATAAGACCGGCTATCGCAAACAGACTTCCTGCCCAAGTCCTAATTCTTGACTTTCTGCTTGTGTGAAAATTCAACAAAAAGCATACCCACATAACCGAATCTGCTATATTAGCAATTATGTCAAACATTTTCCTGCCCACATTTCCTAAAAAATACTTTTAACTGTTCAAGGACATCTTTTTGATACTTAGGACTGATATTAAAAATTTCTCCGTTTGTCATCCAAACGCACTTCTTATCTATTACATCAATATATTTTACATTCAGCAGATAGCTTACCTGTATCCTTATAAAGCCATGCCGCTTCAAGATTTTTTCCATGCAATCCATCTTTCCGCGTATTACCTTTATGCTACCGCTTGATAATACAAAATCGATATAATGCCTGCATCCTTTTAAGTAAAGTATATTGTTCACTTCAAAGAAATGATATTTTTTGCCTTCGGGGATCATCACCTGAATCGGTGGAGAAGATATCTTTTTCTTATATAAATCCAATGCCATATATAGATCAGCATCTAATTTCGTTTTACGGACAAATGCAACCGGTTCACTTTCAAAGCTGCGAAATACCCATTCATCATGGGCTGAAACATAAATAATGTTTTTAAATTTTTCTGTGTTTCGCCACCTGCTTATCCACTCTATCCCGTCTTCTTCCGGGAATTCTATATCTAAGAACAATAGTTCATATGAAGGTGCACAGCTTTCAAGCTCTTTGGGATTACTAAAAACGGTAATAGCTAAATTTAATTCAAATTTCTCTGCCATTCCCTCGATTTTATCTTTAAGAAGCCGGGCGAAAACCTCATCATCATCTAAAATCACAGCAGAGAGCTTATCATTCGTATGCATCTCCATCACTCATCAAACAGGTCGTCTATTGATACTTTAAGCACTCTTGCCATGGCTCTCAATTCAAAATCCGTTACTGTACGTTCATGGCTTTCTATTCGCGAAATCGATCCACGGCAAATATATATTGCATAGGTTTCCAGTCTTTCAGAAAGTTCCCGTTGACTCATTTTGCATTCAATCCGGTACTTTTTCACCTTATTACCTACAATATTTTGTACTTCATAATCAACTATTCGTGCCATTCTTTTTCTCCATAGTTTTCCTGACACGAATATTTTATTATATTACCGACAAAACAGTGTCCTGTCACAGGACACTGTCTGTTTTTTCCAAAGCACTTATCGATAGCTGTCCAATAATGGAAGCAAATACTCCTTTCTTTCTGCAAAAAAGACCTTTAACTTTTCCATTTCCTCATTAAAGCAGGTTAAAGAATCATCTCCAAAGAAGCGTTTATCATGTTTCCTCATAGGCTCTGCCATGAAGCTCTGGTATTCAATAAGAATATCATTCATCCTTTCTGCTTCCAATACTGTATCAGCCAGCTCTTCTATCCTATGGATTAATTGCGCACGAAAGGTATCATTGGTCATCATATTTTTAAACATTTCATCATGATCCATGACATACTTTATTGAATCCAAATCCACACTAAAACCGGGGGAATTTAAATCAAAAATAATCCATCGCCATTTGCCGTCTCCATATGGGCTGTTTTCGGTTTTTTCCACTCTCCATAAACCGTAATTCAGCCACGGCCAGTCTCCTGACCTTCCAATGTAAAGCATAATCGCATAATAGTCTATATAGCTGTCTATATCAATCAGTTCACAAACCTTCTCATAATTCTCTTCTCTCGTAACATCACTTTGCGAACAGAACTCATACATTTTGGAATAATACTTTAAACTGTCCTCTTTTCCTTCTTCCAATGCCCCGCTTTTGACCATGATCACATTGTCTTTATCCACACCGTAGTAATAGGAAAAATATTCAGCATTATATTTTTCATTCAACCAGTAAACACCCCAATATTCCCCATTTAAAAATAATACATACGGCTCATAGCTCATAGTCGCAACATGAAAGTCCTTTACTGCCGCAGACACTACATAGTCCTTCGCCTTCGTCCGAACATCATTTCCACCCTGAAAAAGAGTGGCTGCGGACGCATAATATCCCGTACCGAAAAGATCTGCCTGTAAGGTCTTATTTCCGTCATATTCTTTCCTTGCATATATATTTAAGCTTTTAGGATTATACCCTCTGCTGACGCCTCCATGGATACGGATACCGCACTCCTGCGAAAGAACCGGCTCTCCCGTTTCATCAAAGAACTGGCATTCCGCTTTCCGTTCCCATTTAATTCCTCTGTTTCGGTAATTTGCATACCAAAAACCCCAAAACTCCTCTCTCCAATAATATTCTCCGCTTCCGCGATACTTATCCACATATTCATCATAACTCTTTCCGGTTACATAAATACCGGTTTCATAATCAAATAAATTAGAAGGATCTGTTACCACGCTGAGTATCTTCATCCCTTCATATCCCGGTTTGTCTGCAAATCCCACAAAATACGTTGCCGTCTTTACATCACTGTAATTTCCCAGCTCATCACAGGAAACTGCCCGCACAACCGTCGCTTTATCTATCTTATAGTCTGGCGCCTGATATCCGGGATAATCCGAGCTTATCTTTTCTATTTCCTCCTTATCAAAGCCTGTAGAGACATCAGTTCTCATAGAATAAACATTTTCCTGATCAGACGCATCGTTTATCTGAATAGGGCCTTCATATTTCATGGAAGTCTTATCCGGCACCGTTCCGTCTAACGTGTAGTAAATCGTTCCCGACTTAGCCGTCATTTCCAGTTCAAACGGCTCTTCATAGAATCCCGGCTCTGCTGAAAAAAATACTTCTCCTTTATTCTCAAGCAGCTTATTCTCATCCGCTTTTGGAAAAAGCTTAAATATTACGACCAAAATAATCAGAAAGATGCTAATGCCCAGCAAAACTCTGTTCTTCTTATTATAAAATATCATCCGAATCGTACTCCATTAATGAAAAACGCTCAATTCCTGTTTCCTTCTCCATCTCTCCCGTCAGGATCCCGGCCTCTTTCGTAACTATTTCAAAAACAAAATCCATTCCCTTTTCCGTATAGTTTCTGCTCTTTACACGATACTTCCTTGTGTACTTGTCCAATAAACCTGTAACTGCACTTTCATTTTCTGCCGATTTGCAATGTACCACCAAAATATGTGATCTCATGCCTCTGTTCACATGATTTAATATAACCAACACAACCGTTGCAATCAGAGACGTTACTATGGCCATTTCATACAGCCGGCATCCGCAGGTAATGCCGATATGTATTGCCCACAAAATAAAAATCAAATCAACCGGATCCTTTACCGCAGTTCGAAAACGGATAATTGCGAGCGCACCTATTGTGCCAAGTGTAATGACCAAATTAGACTGCAGGCATAAAATAATGGTTGAAATGAAAAACGGCAATACAGCAATACTGATATTAAACGCCTTATTGTACAAGGAGCGATGCAATATTACCTGGTAAACAACAAATTCGTACAATGCCAGTACACCTACCACAACAAGCACCGATAAAAGCATTGAAGTCGTGATTTCCTGATTTTGAAAGCTGTCACTGATATGATTTAAAATTCCCTGAATAAGTCCCATTTCTATTTTCTCCTACATGACTTTACTATATTTTTTCTTTTCCTGAATTGCAATTCTTCCCAGGTAATATTTGGAAAAGGATCTCTGTACAAGTATATTCCCACGAAGCACCGCCTTAATGTATGACGGAAGCACATCATCAAATTTCACTTCCAAAACGTGTTTTTTCCGCTCCAAAACAGGAATCTTCATATAATCTCCGCTTAAAAACCGCCCTACTTCATCTGATGCCGAAATGTTATAATCCAAAGTAATTCTGACATTTGCAATGATCTCTACAAAGGCTTCCCTTTCATAATTAATAATT
>JAUNGK010000098.1 GCA_030524555.1 Bacillota bacterium
ATGTTCCTTTAATTGTATAAAAAATTTTTCTTCGCTCATTGTCCCACCCTGTTCTCTCTTGTCCTTTAAAAGGCACGATACTTTTCAGGCAACTTAAATTTTTCTCTGTCTTTCACAATATCCAATTTTTTAATATTGGAGTACTTTTCATCCACAGCTCCGTTTTCTTCCCTGAATTTCTTATTGCGCTTTTTATCCTGTGTATTCTCCATTAATTATTTCCTTCTTATGCATAAAATAATGTAAAACCAATAAATACTCCAAACAAACTAATCATAATTCCTACAGTAATAAACGATAGGATTAGCCATTTTGCTGTTCGGTCATTATTTTCCCGTAATTTTGATGTAAAATCATCAATATATAAAATTTCAAAATAAATTCTCTCAAATTCACTATTATATTCTTCTACATTCTGCTGTGCTTTTGTTAATTCTTCCGTTCCTAGTGGAAATTCCACAACCTTTTGTGGTCTTTGTACCAGCAGTGTAGCGATCACACTTACAACACTTACTACCAGTATGCTATAATACAATACTCCAAACAATACAGTATCAAACTCCACATTCTGAATTTTAGCAATAACAGGAAGCGAAATATTAAAAGCCGTGGCCAGCAAAGTAACATATTTGAAAAAATAATCCGCTTTTCCGTGCATGCTTCTTTGCCTCTCTTGTTCCTGTTCGCAGGCACGCTGCGATGCTGCCAAGCAGAACTCCATTACTTTCATTTCTTCCATGCTCATTTCCTTTCCCAAAAATCACTGGATCTTTATTTTAGCACACAGAAGAGTCTCCCCGCAATCGCTACATCTGCTTATCATCTTTGCTAAAACACACCATATTTAGCCCTTCGTCCCCGCCTTCCTATCAGCAAGCTTCAAGCACTCCTGCCATATTTGTTCATCCTTTTCATTACCTTGAACTGAACGGATCAAAATTCTCAAGGTTTCATGATTCATAACATATTCAGCAATATCTTCCGGGAAACCGCCACGCTCATTGGCCGCCAAATCAAATAGGAAATCACTAATGCTCCTTTCATTGTGTAAATCCAGTGCTATCAAAAGTTCTTCTAATAAATGCTTGCCCGGAGGTTTATTATTCCCTTTTTCGATATCCCAAATATATGGTGGTGTCTTCCCCGCTTTTCTGGCGACTTCACGTATAGAGATGCCCTGTTTTTCTCTTATCTCCCTAAAGGCCTTGCCAAATGTATAATGTTGTTTTTCCATATCACATATAAGTTCTTCCCAAATCATATTAATTAATCCATTGTATGTTTATTAACTAACTTACAGTTAATATACAATATAATCTATTATCTGTCAACTTTTTTATATTTTTTTATAATTGGGTTCCCCTACTGACTCAATGCTTCCCTTTCACGTGAAATAGTAGCTCATCTTAACATTATCCTGTTTCCATGCATAAGCTAATAAAAAAAGGTAATCCATGAGCGCACAAAATCAATTCAGCATGAATACCATAACCTATCTGTCTGCCTTTCATTGCATATTAGATACCATGATACAGGAAATGACAAAGGCTGAACTTACGGATAGCATATCTCACAATTTTATTGTCCAGATGATCCCTCATCACCGGGCAGCCATTGAAATGTCCAAAAATCTTTTAAAATATACCACCGATATCCCCCTGCAGAATATTGCTCTGAATATCATATCGGAGCAGACTAAAAGCATCAAAAATATGGAATCCATACTGCCACGCTGTCAGATGCGGCCAAACCGCAGGCAGGAGCTGTGTATGTACCAAAACCGTATGGATCAGATCATGCAGATCATGTTTATGCAGATGGGAGATGCCCAGTCCAGCAACGATATCAATGTCAGCTTTATGCGGGAAATGATTCCGCATCACAGGGGTGCAATTGAAATGTCCAAAACAACCCTGCAATACTCTATCTGTCCCGAACTGATCCCTATCCTCAATGCAATCATTACCTCCCAGGAAAAGGGCGTGGCGCAGATGAGGGAGCTTTTAAATTCCAGATGCTGACAAAAGGAAGCCCCTTAAGTCACTTGTGACATGGGGCTTTTTCCTGCGCAAACCGCAACCTCCGGTTGCGAAAACAGCACTTGAAGATTGGTTTCTTTTTATATAGCATAATGATACAATGACTAAGGAGGTGCGCGACATGAGTTTTTCAGAAAAGATACGAACTATACGCAGTCAATACAGCCTATCACAGGAAGAGCTTGCAGAGAAGCTGAATGTAAGCCGGCAGACTGTATCCAAATGGGAATTAGGGACATCCTATCCCGAAATTGACAAGCTGATTTTCATCAGTGATCTCTTTCAGGTAACAACAGATTACTTATTAAAAGACAATGACACTGCACAGGACAATAGCCTGGACCGGCTTGTACTTAAGTTTCTGGGTTCCGCACAGGACATGGACAATATTTCCAAGGAGCTGGTGGATATTATGAGAGACGGCGTCATTGACGCAGATGAAAAATTACGGATGGACACAATCATTGAAACTCTGGATTCCATAGCTCAGATTATTGACGAAATAAAGCTGAAAATGAATGTAAGCGATTTCGCCAAATCCTAACAAATGCTGCGGAGCATTGCGCTCCTATAAGCCAAAAAACATAATGGGGGTCATATATGAAGACAAAAGACATCTACTTAAAAACCATGAAATTTGTGTGGCTGAAGCTTGCCATGGGTGCCGCAATCACTCTGGCATCTGCAATTCTGCTGGCGCTTTTCCTGCTGATCGGTTCTCTTTTCGGAAGCGGCGGCATGTGGGTCATGCTGACTTTGTGGATCATACTAACCAGCGGCATATATAAGCTTTCCATGTACTACTTCGGTTATATGCTGAAAGCCGGGCATGTAGCAGTCATCGCTACTGCAGTTACCACAGGCCAGATTCCGGAGGACCAGTTTGCATATGGCAAGCAAATGGTCACTTCCCGCTTTGCAGCCACAAACGCTTACTTTGTGGTAGACAGACTCGTAAGCGGTGCAGTTCATCAGCTGCAAAAGGTAGTCGGCAAAATAGGCGGTGCACTGGACGTTATTCCCGGCATGAGCACTGTCACCAATATCCTGCAGACCTTTATCGGCATTGCACTTGGCTATGTAGATGAATGCTGCCTTGGCTACTGTTTTTTACAGAAGGAAGAAGGAGCCTTTAAAACTTCCTGTGACGGCGTTGTGATCTACTTCCAGAATATCAAAAAGCTGTTAAAGGATGCCGCCGTTACCACTTTGATTGTTGTTGTGGCAACCGCGGCTTCGTGGATCATTCCCTTTGCCGTTTTCGGCGCAATCTTCAGGGCGCTGCACTGGAATATGGTAGCCGCTGCTCTTCTGGCGCTTATGATCGCTCTCGTTGTAAAGATCGCTTTGATCGACAGCTACATGATGGTAAAAATGATGGTTTCCTACATGGAGGTTGCTCCTTCCACCGAAATTACATATGATTTGTATGATAAGCTGTGCAAGCTTTCCTCTAAGTTTAAAAGCTTATTCAATAAAGCAAAGGAAGAAGGTCCTATCAAAATGAGAACCGTTGCAGACAGCATTGCCGCAAAAGCAGATAACGTCATAAACAGTTAATCTGCCAGTACCCAAACGCATTCAAACATTATTCCTATAGTACCAAATGGGATGCCTCAAAATCAGTATTTCGAGACATCCCATTTTCATTACATAAAAATACCTGAATATCTTACAGGAAGATATATTTACAGATAAACAATATGGCAAGCACATACATAAGCGGTGTAACCTTCTTTGCCTTACCGCATACCACATTGATGATCACATAAGAAATGACACCAATGGCAATACCCTCTGAAATGCTGTACATTAACGGCATGCTTAGCAGGCAAAGATATGCGGGAACAGCCTCTGTCAGATCGCTGAAATCAATATCCACTACAGCAGTTATCATTAAAAAGCCCACAAAGATCAGTGCCGGAGCCGTTGCAAATGACGGAATTGCACAGAAGATGGGAGATAAGAAAATAGATACCAGGAACAACAAGCCGGTTACTACCGAAGCAAGACCGGTTCTGGCACCTGCCCCCACACCTGCCGAGCTTTCCACAAAGGTTGTCGTAGTGGATGTACCGAATACCGCACCCGCACTGGTTGCCACCGCATCGGCAAGAAGCGCCTGCTTAATGCGGGGAAGCTTACCATCCTTGTCCAACATGTCTGCCTTAGTTGCCACACCGATCAAGGTTCCTAAGGTATCAAAAATATCTACAAAAAGGAACGCAAACAATATTACAATAAAATTAAGCACACTTACACCTGTAAAGTCTGCCTTAAATACCTGACCGAAGGTTAAGGATATGGAACTCAGATCCGTCATGCCAAGCGCCGGATACAGAGAGTAGAAGCCATTTTCTGCATCTACCACATAAATGCCCACTGCCTGACAGAGCATTCCAAGTATCCATGTAGCAATAATACCGATCAAAATAGAGCCTTTTACCTTTTTAATATATAAAATTGCCGTAATCAATAAGCCGATCAAGGCAAGTATAGCACATATTCCCTTTGTGTGAATTTCTCCGGCAAAATCTACATAGCTTAACAGCGTGGAGGGATTGTCTACTACGATATTAGCACCCTGCAGACCGATAAAAGCAATGAAAAGTCCAATACCAACGCTTACGCCCTTTTTCAGCGTCAGGGGAATGGCATTAAATATCGCCTCACGCACGTTGGTCAGGGATAAAATAATGAAAATAATACCCTCTGCCAGTACCGCTGCCAGTGCTACCTGCCAGGAGTAACCCATGGCTCCGCAGACCGTATATGCAAAGTATGCATTCAGCCCCATGCCCGGTGCCAGTGCAAACGGGTAATTTGCAAGCAGCGCCATCGCAAGCGTTCCCACAAAGGCTGCCAAAGCCGTGGCCATCAAAACTGCCGTCTTATCCATGCCTGCTGCCGATAACATAGTGGGATTTACAGCCAATATATACGCCATAGTCATAAAGGTTGTAATACCGCCTATCACTTCTGTTCTAACATTTGTGTTGTTTTCTTTCAGTTTAAATAGTTTTTCTAACATCCCTGTCTCCTTTCGTATTGGCACATCTGCCATCATTTGCCCTCATAAACAATAACACTGTCCACATCATACCCCTTCAAACGGTCTCTGCCATTTAATCCCGCAAGCTCCATTAAAAAGACAATCTTGACCACTTGACCGCCAAGCGCTTCAATCATGTGAATGCAGGCCTCAATGGTGCCGCCTGTGGCAATCAGATCATCAATCAGCACTACCCGATCTCCCGGTTTAACGGCATCCTTATGCATCTCAATCGTGGCACTGCCATATTCCAAATCATAGCTCTCAGAAATGGTTTCGCAGGGCAGCTTACCCTTTTTGCGGACCGGAACAAAACCCTTATGAAGAGCATACGCTACCGGTACGCCAAAAATAAACCCTCTTGACTCAGTCCCCGCAATGAGATCAAAATCAACACCTTCCAGCTTCTCTTTAATTGCGTCAATGGAAAGCGCCAGTCCATCCGGGTCCTGCAATACGCTTGTTACATCTCTGAAAATAATGCCTTCTTCCGGGAAGTCCGGAATACTCCGCACATATTCTTCCAGTTTCTTCATTTGCGGCATCTCCATTCTTTGAAAATATATTTAAGTACTAACAATTTGATTATATTGATTTTACTGTGGGAAAGCAACAAAATCTTTTGACACGCTATCAGTCAGTGATATATGCTTTGCACACATACCAGCCCCAAAAATTCCCGATATATTATTTTATCGTCTACTCAAACATTCCGCTTTCGGCAATAATACTTACCGCCTCAATCGCACTTTCGTAACTGACAGGATAATTCTGAAAATAAGTTGTAATTTCAAAATAATCCTCTTTATATATCTCTTTTGCGATTATCTCCCTTAACAACTTTGGGATGCCAACACCCTCATTTGCAGAAGGACATATGCCCATCTCAGACCTCGCTTTACGAACCTGCTTCACAAGTTTCTTGAAATTTCCGTTTAATTCAACCTTGGGTAACAACATATAAATATCATAGATATGTCTTGAATATCTCTTTGTCTTATCCTGCAGATAATAATCACAAATAGCAAAGACCTTATCTACCAGAGTTCTATCAATCGTCTGCACATTCATAGTGAATGGATAAAGTTCAAATTCATCAACAATATCCATGTTTTCTTTCATCAGATACTGATAAACATAACTCTCAACCGGAAGTTTGACCGTCGGAAAAGATAATGACGCAAGCGAAATTTCCAGTTTTACACCCGGAAGCAATCTTCCCGCAGTAACATAATCATCCAATGGTTCGAATGAAAATGTATAACGGTTATAATCTCTTCTGCTTCTAGCATTCTCCCAATCCAAAATAGGCATTTCTAAAGCAGCACTAATTCCGGCAATGATATCATTTTTTAAATGCTTTCTCTTACCTTGAGACAATTTATTGAAAAATGCAATATCAATATCTTCTGAAAAGCGATCTATAACATGATGGCATTTTGAAAGGGAAGTTCCTCCCTTAAATACACATTCAGGGCATTCCACAGAAAGCTTTTTTAATATCATTGTCACATAATAGTCCTTCTCTACAATCGGCACCACCAGCCCTAACTCTTCTGCTGTAGAAATAACTGCTTCTCGAAATAATTCTTTATCATTATGCAAAAGCATTATACAACCTCGTTTTATAAATATATTTGTACACTCTGTCAGGAAACAAACCAATGTATTCATCAACATCTGTTCTTCTAATACCAATCTGTCTTATATAAGCGCTTATCCTCTCTGCGGCCATCGACATATCATCATCCACATATTGCTCAAAATCTTTGAGTAAGTCCAGCAATTGCAACACACTGTAATTATCCTTGGTTATTTCTGTTCGCGGCCTTCGTAACATTATCTTTTGGTTTTTCACGCTTACCTCCCGACACTTTGCACTTGCATGATTGCTGACAATCTCTATTGTATACGGAATCTGAGTGGTAATTCCCAGTTGATTTGCAAATGTATATCCTGAATAGTAGCCACTAACCTGAGCATTTCTTGAAATGTATTTATACTTGACCACTTCACTGGCAGACAGAGAGATACCACCTTTTAGTCGGGAAGCACCTTTCATATAATATATACCTGTATCAAATCTGGAAATCTGTCCATTGTCACAAAGCACCTTAAACATCTGGCGTAAATTCGTGTCCGTAACAGGCAAATCTATATCCGACACAAAAATCGGCTCATTCTCTTTATAGTTTTTCTGTAAATACTCCAATAACATACAACCACCTTCTAACGCATTTTGAATTAATCAGTCAAATTTTGTTATCTAAATAATAACTCGTTTTAACCTCCATTGTCAACATACGTTATTGTATGCACTTTTCTATAATCTATTCGTATTTCACGCTTTGGAGTATTATCCATTTTCTGAAAGGTATTTGAGCTGTCTCACAAAAGGGCTGACTATCCCAAGACATGGTTTGACGTTTATCTTCTTCAACAATTCCATTCTAATATTCTTGTAAAAAATCCCGCAAAATCATCACTGACCTACAAGCTAATATACACTTTTCTATTTTATACAATCCCCGAGCATATCAAAGACACACTCTTTTATGTCTGCTGCCGTTCTCTTTGCTTTTGTCGCATTTAATCCAATCCTTTTGGCCACTGCGAGAACGTCATCCATTCCCGGATTGATTCCATTTCCATTTACTGTAGTAGCATGTTCGCCTCCAATAGAATTACTGTAAGTAAGATCATAAGCAGGCGACAGTATCCATCTTTTTTCCGGCTCCTTATAGATAAAGGTGAAGTTTTTAGAATGATCATCCCTGTTATGGGCAAACACATTAAAACACATCAACTTATAAAGCTTTTCACATTCTTCCATGGATTTTGTAAGCTGAAGCGTCAGCTTCATAAGAATATCATAGTCAAGATTGGGAACTCTATGTGATGTCTCAAGCAATCCCGCCGCTGATACCATGTGAACTTTTCCGTTTTCGCCGTCACCCACACGATCAAACCTTCTTGTCCCAAAATATCCCTTCGTATTATCTGATGGAAACAGTCTTACTTCCTCAACCTCAAGACCGCATTCCTTTGCACATATGACATAATCATATTCCTGTTTTCCAATATCCTTACTATCATCGGATGATGGAAACTTAATAATCCAGTCTTTACCATCTAATTTTGTCAGAATTTTCGGCCTCGCTCCACCAGAAGAACCTCCTTTGGCAAACAAATAATCAAGATTATCGGAAGTCTCTGTATTTAAAATCCTCTCACATCCCCTTGCTATTTCATCCAAAGTCATTTCGTCATGGTTACTCTCCATATGTATTGCGGGACTATATGTCAGCGCACCCATTCCTGAACATCCCACAATTGCAAGTCTGTCCAGACTTCCTATTTCATAAGAATTAATACCATTTCTTCCCATCAGTCGATCAACCAACAGTCTTCCCCACCCATCGGGCAGGCTGTCTGCAAACACACCAAAAATCCCCTCAAACGGATCCACCTTGGGCATAAACACTTTCTTTTCCAAAGGCAAAGAAAACGGACTTATAGAAAAGCCGTCAATAAGCCAGTCGCTATCATATTCAAATGCTGCCAGGCGTTTCTGATATAATGCCATTGTTCCCACGTGAAGATTATGATAATAAACATCCAGCTTATTTAGTCTGTCCATTGATTACCTCCTCTATGGATTCAAATGGTACATCGTTAAACAAAGTCTCCAGCTCTCCCTCCACCTCAAGAGCTATTGCGAGCTTTGTCAATGACTGAAGAGAAATCTCCCCGCTCTGCTCAAATCTCTTTAATGAGCCAAGACTTACACCGGCTTTTGCAGAAAGCTTCTTTTGTGTAAGCTTTTTTCTTTTGCGCAACAATACCATTTTATGTGCAATTTCAATATTTATTTCTGTCGAAGTCTTTTGATACAAATTAATCATGCTAATATTTTAACCCTTTTATAGATAATTTCAAGTCAGGGATAAAATATTATCCCTAAAAAATCTTTTCCATGTTTCATTTTCTAAATTTTACTGTATAATTTTCAGATTAACCATATATTGCTTAATATCCATAAAGAATTTTGATTGTTACTCTGCTAATTGCAACCAATCAGTTTTTTCCGTCAAAGTCGGTATCCCTTCTTACCAAGTTCATATCGCTCACCTCTTTTCTCACATAATAATCATCGCTTATATTTTCTGTATTTTCCACATCTGCCTTTATTCCCAAACTAACAGATATAGCCTGTTCAATTTTTTCATCAATTCATTCCCGATATTACCTCTGTAAAACACAATTTCTATATTCCTTGCCTAATATGATAATATCAAAGTATATGCCCCATAAAACGGACTACAAAAAAAGACACCACTACCTATATCACTATAAGTAATGATGTCTTAAGCTTCATTTTTTCTGAACAATTTCCAAATTCCCTCATTTTAAGTTCCTTTGTAACTGTTGTATAGATATCTAACATTACATCAAAGCGTGTATGTCCACATAATTCCTGTATTATTAATATTGACGCCGCTTTGCCAACTGCACATCATTACAATCTAAATTACAACTTCGTAAAGGAGATTATGAATATCTTCGTTCACTTATTAGCAAAGAACAATACAGGCTCAGGTGGTCATTCGTGCGCATATACTTCTGGACAGAGTCAATGGCATATCCATACGGAAAATTGCGTCTATTTATAATTTAAGCACTAATACCGTCCGGCTTTGCATTGATAAATATATCAGTGGTGGAACTGACAGTGTCCTATTCGATGAGCAAAGAGCAGGACGTCCGGTTGAAATTACTGATGATGCAAAATCATGGATATTTGATCTGGCCTGCCAAAAAACATATGAATTAGATTATTCCGCTGAACTATGGACTTTGCCAGCTTTGCATAAACACATATGTACGAATGCAGAGGCCACCGGGTAACCACGTCTCACTACAGTAACCAAGCCATATATTCGAAGATTACTTCAGACATCGAACCTCAAACCTTTCAGGATCAAATACTATCTGGGGGAAAAAGCCCTAATCAGCATTCCAGCGGACGGTATTAAAACAATAACCTTGCCTTACGATGAAAAGCCAGGGTTTTGAGACAATCGGAAACACCTGCTCTGACCGTAATCCTAATGCGTAGAGCGTTTCTCCCTCTGCATTCCCTTTGCCGGAACTGGCTCCTTCACATTCAATTTTCTCTTTCCAAGATTGCCTTCCAACTTCTTAACAGCTGTAGGCTTTGGCTTCCTTCCTGCCATGGTCATACCCTTCCATCATAATTTCAACTTGTTCATTTGGCTTGACCTGTACTTAACCTGTACTTGACC
>JAUNGK010000099.1 GCA_030524555.1 Bacillota bacterium
TTTCAATGCAAACTGAGCCATTTCCCACAGCCTTCTTTCTATCTGCTCCTCGCTTTCTATCTCTCCCGGCTTTAACAATGCAAAGCTCTCCCTGCTCTGCTGCCTGTAAAACCCATCCGTGCAAAGCAAAAACCCGCATTTCCCCCTGATCCTTCCGCAGTGAATATAGGGCACCTGAAATGGAAAGCTGCCCAGGCATTTGGTTAGTCCGCCTCTTTTGTCAGAATGATCCTCCGTCAGCAGCTTTTGCTTCTGCCCGCTGTACAAATAAATTCTGCTGTCTCCAAGATGCGCTATCATATATCTCCTTTTCCACACTAAAAGCAGAGAAACCGTAGCTCCAAGCTTAAACTCACGTTCCCTGGCATATCCGGTAAGCTCCTCCTCTGTCTCATAAAAGCATCTGATGATGCTTTTACGAAGAGTCTTACACCCTTTTCCTTTTCCAAGAAGCAAGATCACCTGCTGATAAAAGTGTCCTATAAGCTTCTCAACAATATATCCGCTGGCATTTTCTCCCTCGGCAAGTCCTCCTATGCCGTCGCTCACCACCGCCATCACTGCTCTGCCTCTGCTTATCCTCACCTGCTGCAGGGAAAGGGAATCCTGATTGACCCAACGTCCTCCCTGATCCCAGTAAATACCGGATTTTATTTTCAAATTGCAACCAACCTTTCTGCTTTGGACTTTTTCTTCATCAAAAGAATTTGTTAAAAATTATATATGGGTATTGTTATCTCACGAACCATTGCAGCGAAAGCTGCCAAAGAATAAAAATGATGTTTCAGAATTAAAGACTTCATAAAAATAATAGATTGGGTTTATTTTATAATTATTCAACCAAAAAATCCATTGTACAGAATTACCAAAATATCATTTTTGTTAATTCTGCACAATGGATTTTTGATTACATCAATATTTTATTAGAAAAATTTTGTTATATCGTTAAACAGTACCAGTACCATCAATACAATGAGTGCCATCATTCCCGCAAGATGCACCATTCCTTCCTTTTCGGGCGGTACCGGTTTGCCCCGAACCGCTTCTAACAGCAAAAATACCAAACGCCCGCCATCCAGAGCCGGGAGAGGAAGTAAATTCATAATACCCAGGTTTACCGACAGAAGCAGAGCAATATTCACCATATTGATCACTACCTCAAGCACCCCGTAGGGCTTCACCGTATCGTATACATCATCCACCATTTTAACCATTCCCACCGGTCCCGACACATCATTCCGTGAAAGCTTGCCGGTAACCAGCATACCCAGGCTTTTAAAGGTTGCATCGGCATAGAATTTCATAGTATGAAACGCATAGCTAAAGGTTTGCGGCACATTGCATTTCACATATTTTCCTGCAACAATTCCCATATAATATCGTCCGGCTTCCTCGTCATAAGTAGGCTGTATCACTACCGTCTCTTTATGCCCATCTCTTTCATAGGTGACCTCAAAAGGATCTCCCTTGGTGTTTAACTGCGAGATCAACGTAATTTCGTTGCTTAAATGAACACGCTTTCCATTAATGTGAGTAATCACATCCCCTGCTTCAAGTCCCGCTTCCTGGGCAGCGCTCCCCTCACTTACCGTCTGCAGCTGGGTGTCTATCACTCCGCAGTTCCAAACAATAATAAGAGCCATAATATAAGCTGTCAAAAAATTAAACAGCGGTCCTGCAAACACCGTTGCAAATCTCGCCCAAACCGGTGCGTTGGGAAAAGCTCCCTCTGATAATTCGCCTTTTTCCTCGGCAAGACCATCCTCGCCCTCAAACATGCAGGCGCCGCCAATAGGAAACAGCTTTATGGAGTACTTGGTATCCCCTTTTGTAAAGGAAATAATACTGGGACCCATACCAATGAAAAATTCTACCACATGGATACCGTTCATTTTCGCAATAATAAAATGACCAAATTCATGGGATAATACTACCACAATGAAAATAACTAAAAATAATAAAATTGAAACTGCCAAATCAAAACCTCCTGCTAACGATTTCCAATATATTCATAGGCTTCCGCTTCTGCCTCAAGGATTTCTTCTACCGACGGGCTTTGTATCACCTTATGATTCTCCATTGCCCCCTGTATTAAATCATAAATTTCCAAAAATTTGATTTTCTTCTCCAGAAAAAGAGCAACCGCCTTTTCATTGGCTGCGTTAAACACCGTAGGCATGCTTCCTCCCACAGCGATTGCTTCGTAAGCCATGGCAAGCCCCCTGAAGGTATCCGTATCCGGTCTTTCAAAGCTGATACTGCCCAGCTTAAAGAAATCAACCCTCTTCCCCTCCATCGGTCTTCTGTCAGGATAAAAAAGCGCATACTGAATGGGAAGCTTCATATCCGGCATGCCAAGCTGTGCCATAATTCCGCCATCCACATATTCAACCATGGAATGAATAATACTCTGAGGATGAACCACTACCTGAATATCCTCCGGTTCCACCCCAAAAAGCCACTTGGCCTCAATAACCTCAAGCCCCTTATTGACCAGCGTGGATGAATCCACCGTAATCTTTCTTCCCATGGACCAGTTGGGATGCTTCAATGCGTCCTCCACCGTAATATCCAAAAGCTCCTCCCGCTTTTTGCCGCGGAAAGGTCCTCCCGAAGCAGTCAACAGAATTTTACTGACACGTTCCCTGTTCTCTCCGTGCATAGACTGGAAAATTGCACTGTGCTCACTGTCCACAGGCAGGATAGCAACCTTCCTCTTCTCTGCCAGAGGCATAATAATATGACCTGCCGTAACCAGCGTCTCCTTATTGGCAAGGGCAATGGTTTTGCCTGCTTCAATGGCTGCAATAGTAGGCTTTATTCCTATCATACCCACAACAGCAGTAACCAAAACATCCATTTCCGGATAAACTGCAAGCTCCAAAAGACCTTCCATGCCGCACAACACTTTAGTATTGGTATCTGCAATCTTAATCTTTAGTTCCTGTGCCGCCAGTTGGTCCCACATTACCGCAAGTTCCGGCTTAAATTCTCTTATCTGCTCCTCCAGCTTAGAAACATTACTGCCCGCCGCAAGAGCCTTTACCTGTAAATCTCTGTTATTTCTAACGATATCAAGAGTCTGCGTTCCGATAGAGCCTGTAGACCCTAATACTCCGATTCTTTTCATGCTTCCATATCCCTTCACAGAATTATCCGTGTTCTTTTATCCTATAACCAGACCTTTATCTAACCATGTATCAAAAGAAGCGCCAGAAAGTAAATCATAGGTGCGGTAAAGATCACACTGTCGAAACGATCCATCACACCGCCATGTCCCGGTATCAGTTTCCCGTAATCCTTAATCTCATGATTTCTCTTAATTGCGGAGGCCGCCAAATCTCCCACCTGGGAAATCACCGCTCCCACCGCACTGATCAGCACGAAAATCCATGTGATCTTCTGCTCACTGATAGCCGGCTCCACAATAAAATACGCATATAATGCTCCCACCAGCGCAGAACCTGCAATTCCGCCAATCGCCCCTTCTATGGATTTCTTGGGGCTGAGTACAGGTGCCAGCTTATGCTTACCGATCAGCATTCCCACCACATAAGCACAGGTGTCGCAGATCCATGAACTGATAAAGATCATCCATACCGTATAAATTCCGTACGGCAGATCACGAACCAGATAAATAAAAGAAAGCATCACCGGTGCATACGCCACACAGAAGAATACGCACATGATCTGTTCCGCATGATATTTGGGGAAGGAAAAAACATAAAGGAACATAAATGCCACCAAAATCACGATCAGCATCAGGAACAAATAAATCCGCTCACCGGAAAAGGTCATCAACAGATAGTAAACCACAATTCCAACACTTCCAATGATTTCAAGACCGTTGGGTTTTCCCTTTTCCCCTGACAGTTTGCAGGCCTTCATCAATTCATAAAAGGCTGTAAGAGCCAGGAAAAGCAATACCGTTGCCAACAGATATCCTCCGGTCAAAATTGTAAGCAGTGCAAGTACCACGAGAATGATACTGCTCATAAGTCTGGTCCAGAACATGACTTATTCCTCCTTTATCATGCCATATCTTCTGTCTCTATGATTATATGCTTCCACAGCTTTTATCAATTCTTCTCTTGTAAAATCAGGCCAGGCCACAGGTGTAAAATAAAACTCTGTATAGGCAAGCTGCCACAGCAAAAAATTGGATATTCTCTGTTCATTACAGGTACGAATCAAAAGATCAGGCTCCGGAAGCCCATGAGTATCCAGCATATCGGATACGTATTCTTCTGTCACATCCTCCGGCGAAATCTCTCCTTCTGATACCTTCCCGGCAATCCTTCTGACTGCCCGGACAATCTCATCCCGTCCTCCGTAATTTAATGCAATCTGAAAATGAAGCCCGTCATTATCCCTGGTGGACTCCTCAAGCTGCGCAATCCTGGTTCTGATATCCTCATCCAGACCGCTTTTATCGCCGATCACCCTGACGCACATACGGTTTTTCTTAGCTGTGGTAAGACAGGTCTTCATATAATTTCGAAGGAGCTTCATCAACGCATCCACCTCGTCCTTGGGCCGGTTCCAGTTTTCCGTACTAAAAGCATACACGGTAAGATACTGAATACCCATCCGATAAGCTTCCTCACAGATTACCTCCACAGTCTTAGCTCCCTGAACATGCCCGTAATTTCTGGGCATTCCCTTGCTTTTCGCCCATCTGCCGTTGCCATCCAAAATAATTGCCACATGACGGGGCATTTTCAATTGCTTTTCTTCTGCCATAATCAACTACCTTCCTTCATAAATCATAAGAAACGGATCCAGCTCTCCAAATGCGTAAATAAAGGGGCAACGATTAGAAAATTAATCGCCTGCCCCTCCTCTTCATTGCTTATACTGTAAGGATCTCCTTTGACTTATCTTCCATCAGCTTGTCAATATCCTTGATATATTTATCTGTCAGTTTCTGCAGATTATCGGACAGCTCCTTGATTTCATCCTCAGAAACCTCCGCCTTGGCAAGCTTCTTAAACGCATCATTTCCGTCCCTTCTGATATTGCGGACAGCTACCTTGCCATCCTCCGCTTTCTTCTTAACGTCCTTTACCAGATCCTTTCTTCTCTCCTCCGTAAGCTCCGGAAAAACCAATCTGATAACCGCTCCGTCATTGGAAGGTGTAATACCAATATCAGAAGAAAGAATTGCCTTCTCAATATCCTTAATCAGGGATTTCTCCCAAGGCGCAATCTGGATCATTCTTGCTTCCGGAATCGTTACGTTGCCCACCTGCTGAATAGGAGTAGGGGTTCCATAATAATCCACTCTCAGCTTATCCAGCACATGGGGATTGGCACGTCCTGCCCTGATGCCCTGATAATCAGCTTCCAGATGCTCATAGGTTTTCTTCATTTTCTCATCATAAACTTTTAATCTCTCATCCATATTGATAACCATGCCTTTCCGCAATCTTCTATACTGTCACTTTAGTTCCCTTAAAATTTCCTTTAACAGTATTTACAATACTGTTGCTTTCGTTTAATCCAAATACCCACATGGGTATTTTATTGTCTCTGGCAAGAATGGAAGCTGTCATATCCACCACCTGCAGATTTTCGGCAATCACCTCATCGATGCTCACCTCGTCATACTTCTTAGCATTGGGATTAAGCTTCGGATCACTGTCATATACACCGTCAATGGATTTGGCAAGCAGTATAACCTCCGCCTCCACCTCTATGGCCCGTAGTACTACGCCGGTATCCGTAGAAAAGTAAGGATGCCCCGTTCCTCCTGCAAAAAAGACTACCATTCCTTTTTCAAAATATTTATTGGCTCTGTCCTTGGAAAAAAGCTTGGTAAAGGAACCACACTCAAAAGGTGTAAGGACAGCTGTCTTCATTCCCACGCTGCGGAAAATTTCGGAAACATAAATACAGTTCATCACCGTTGCAAGCATTCCGATCTGATCCGCCTTGGTTCTGTCGATATTCTCGCTGGTTCTTCCTCTCCAGAAGTTTCCTCCTCCGGTTACAATCCCCACCTGAATTCCTTCATCCACAAGCTCCTTAACCTGCAGGGCAACTCCCCTTACGGTTTCCTCGTCAAAACCGGTTTTCTTATCTCCTGCAAGAGCTTCTCCGCTTAATTTCAGTAATATTCTCTGCATAAACAACCATGCCTCTTCTCTATTTCATTTTTTTCAGTTCTTCAAAGAAGGAAGTAGGATTAACCTCAGCGTAGCACTGTGAGCACATACCTTCAATTACCGCACCGTTGTTGATCTGTACGGACTTGGATTTAATATCTCCCATTACAATGGCTGAAGCATCTAAAATAACAGGACCTCTTACGTCAATATCACCCTTAATCGCACCGGCAATCACCGCACTTGTGGCAAACACGTTTCCGATAATAACTGTGCTCTGTCCTACCTTGATACTGCCTTCGCTTCTAAGATCGCCTGTAATCTTGGCACCCTCTGCATAAATCTCCGCTGCCTGTGAATTTCCCTGAATAGCACCTGTAATATTCATCTTTCCAAGTGCTTCTACATTACCCACAATGCTTCCTCTTACATCCAGAGAACCCTCTGTAGCCAGATTACCGTTGATAATCATAGACTCTGTAAGTACTGAAACCTCATCGGAAATTTTCTTTGAAGCAGTACCTTTCGGTTCGGAAGAAATCTTCTCTGCTACGGGAGCCACATAAAGCTGTTCTTCCTTCATGGGCTCTTCCACTTCCATATTATCCAGCATTCTGCTTAAATCCATATCCAGATCAGCTCCCATTTCGGGGATCCCACCCTTTGCAGCCGGGGCTGCCGTCTCCTCTGCTTTCACTTCTTCCTTTCCCTCTTCCGGCATCAACTCATTGACCGCCTGTGACAAGTCATCCTTTAAATCCGAGAAAAAACCCATCTTACTTATCCTCCATTCGTATCTTATACATTCCTTTTATTTATTTGCCCTCACATGCTGAACCGGAAGGGTGTCATCCGTAACAGGCAAAAACACGGCATCTCCTCTGTCCCTGATCTGTTCAATGATCTGTGGCAGCGCTTCTACCGTTGAATTTTTATCAGCTGCGTCATGCATCAAAATCATGCATATATTTTTTCCGTCAAGCTTACTAACACAATTATTAACGATGCTGTCCACCGGAAGTTCACCGCTTACCGCATCACCGGAAGCAATATTCCAGTCGAAATATGTGATATTATTCTCCTCTAAATAGCCGATCAGCTCCTGCATATCCACCTTGCTTACCGTGTTAGAGCTTCCTCCCGGAAAGCGGTAATACCTTGGCCACACACCGGTTACCTGATACAGATATTCCTGCAGTGCTTTTAAATCCTGAACAAAGCTTTCCTTTGATGCATAAACCTCCGCATACTTGTGGCTGTAGGAGTGCATTGCAAGCGTATGCCCTTCTTCCACAATTCTTTGATAAGCGGCAACCGACGCTTCATCTGTTTTCCCCACCACAAAAAAAGTGGCTTTAATATCATATTCCTTCAGGATATCCAATATCCTGTCCGTATTCCTGCTGGGACCGTCATCAAAGGTAAGATATATCTGCTTATCCCACGCCTGCGGCGCTTCCTTTTCCTCCCCGTCCTCCATCAAAAGAGAGGGTTCCGTCTCATCTCGGGGCGACGTTTCAATTAAAGCGGTAGTATAAATTCCGGATTCTCTGTCCCCTTCGCTCTGAAGCTGCATAAGGGCCGTCTCAAGGTCGCTTACCTTTCCCTGCAAATACATAACGCGAACTCCCAGTATAATACTGGTCATCACCGGAATGACAATTGCGGCAACTATTGTTCCTACTATGATCTTTTTCAGCCGCCGTATCCTTTTTCTCCGGTCACCGCTGCCCTCCATGGGTCTCCAACTCCTTGCACATGATTTGCATATAGTATATCATAAATCATACCCTTTTGGCAACTTCCTTGCTTCTAACCTTCTTCACCTCGTACAGCTTTTCATCCGCCTGCGTTAAAGCCTCCTTCAAGGTGAGATTTTCATTGTTTTTCAAAACACAGGCTCCTGCTGAAACAGTAACATTATATGGCTTCGGACTGTCTGCATTAAAGGCTTCAAATCTTCCATATATATCCGAAAGAATCGCCTCTCCTTCATCCTCCCCGGAATACTCCAGAATGCAGGCAAACTCATCACCGCCGATTCTGCCGGCAATTCCACTTTCCCGCACAGCTTCTGAAATAATTTCTCCGATCAGCTTCAGTGAAAAATCCCCTTCCTCATGACCGTACCTGTCATTAATAATTTTCAGGTTGTTCATATCCACATAAATAACCAGTATTCTTTTTCCTTCTTTCCTGCCGCTTTCCATCAGCTCTTGTGCCGCAGTGTAAAAGCCTCTTCTGTTCAAAATACCGGTAAGTCCGTCTGAACGGGAAAGATTATCCAGCACGATATTATTTTCCTTAAGCGTTGCAAGACTTTCCTCCAGCTTCTGCTGAATTTCCTCATTTGCCTTGAGCAGGGAAATCATCTTGATAGCGGAACTCATCTGATTGATCATGAATTCCCCGTTTTCAAATATCTTGTCCGTCAGGTCGCACAAGATCACCCCATAAAGCATTTCTCCGGAAAATAACGGCAGCATGACCATGGAATATTGATCCTTCACAGCCAAAACTCTGCTGTCAAAAATATCATTAAGACTCTTTTTTTGTTGAATGGAAGGCACTGCCTGCACCACCCCGTTTCTCAGCGCCGCCTTCAAATACAAATATTCCGGTGCCTGAAAGCTTTCTTTATAGAGATGTATAACAGGATTCTTAAACACATAAACAAACGCATTCCTGATATCCATCCACTCCAAATTGCCGAGCACTGAAGCATAGCTCTGATCGTTGCCTTTTTCAAACTGAAGCATATCCCGGATAAAAAGCTTCATGGAATAATTGGTTCGTTCCTCAATCTCCCGCATGGTTCCAAACTGATTGTCCATGGCACGTATGATTTTTCTGTAAATATTTGCAAACAAATCCCTTAGCTCATACTTTCTTTCTATTCCAGGCTGCCCTCTTTTCAGCATATGGTAAATCTTCTCGAGAGTAATCATCAGATTATCCATGTCCGCATATTCCATAGCCCCATGATTTAAAAAATCATCCGTCAAAGCCTGAATATCCATATACAACTGAAAATCGTGATCCTCCCCTTCAAAAAGAAGCAGAAGCTTTTTCATAAATCTGGTAAAAGCCAGACGAAGATATCTCATTTGCGCTTCCATATCTTCATGCTTGTAACGGTAGAATATATCATCAAAATAAGTATCTATATCGCCAATATCATGGAGTCTTCCTCCCGATTCTTCTCCCATGCTCTCATCAAAAAAGGAATCCCGTTTCACGAATCTGGTAGGCAGAATCTCACTTTCTACCTGCTCTCCCTGTACCATTCTAAGCACCAGCTTGAAAGCCTTTACTCCCAGCTCTACCGGATCAGCTCTTACTGAGGAAAGAGAAGGATTGGATTTGGCCGCAAGAATGGTATCATCATATCCTAATATGGAAATATCCTTTCCCGGCATAAGGTTCCTTCTTTTTAGTTCATCATAAAGTCCCAGGGCAGTATCATCATTAACGCAAAAAACAGCCTCAATCTCAGGATCGCGATCCAGCAGCTCCTTAAACTTTTCTCCTGCCCGTCTGGAAAGATCACCCTCCACGTACAGCCTCGCATCTGCCTCAAGGCCATTTTCCTTAAGCACACTCAAAAAGGCATTCTTCCGCTCCCTTGCATCTGTGTTGCTTTCCGGTCCGCCTATCATACCAAACTTACTGCAATTCAACTTATGTATCAGATATTCCATGCCCTCACGGATACCACTATAATTATCATATGTTACGCTTACGTATCCATCCATCTTAGAGGCAACCAGCACACAGGGAATCCCTTCATACTGCCTTATCATTTCTTCCATCCGCTCTTTCGTGGTGAAACATCCGATACAGTCGGCAGCTATCAAAAGCGCATCCAGATTATCCTTTTTGGCATAGGAAAACATTGTGTTAAACTGATATTCATACATCAGCTCACTGTTCTGACTTAAATCTCTGTCCAAATATTTTCCTGAAAACACCACAGTATTCACATTGGCTGCCTTCGCTGACTGCATAACGCCGCGGCAGATTGATACCGTAAAATCATCCATAATTCCACTAACCAATACCCCAATTGTCAGTCTTTTATCATTTTTTGCCATCCTCTTCTCTCCTTGCCTGATACTTCTCCCCAATTTTCCCGCCAAAAAATATATAAGCAATTTTATTATACCAAATTATAATATTACATTCCACAATTTCTATAATTTTTTATTAAAAATCTTTTGTTT
>JAUNGK010000100.1 GCA_030524555.1 Bacillota bacterium
TGAAGGACGGTGTTGTTCAGCAGGTAGATACACCTCAGAACCTGTATGAGAAGCCCACCAACCTGTTCGTTGCAGGTTTCATGGGATCACCTCAGATGAACTTCCTTGATGCAGTCGTAGAAGTAAGCGGCGAGACAGCAAACCTGAAGGTAGCAGGAAGCAGCATTCCTCTTCCTCCCGCTAAGTCTAAGAAGCTTATTGACGGTGGTTACAACGGAAAGACAGTTACATTCGGTATCCGTCCTGAAGATGTATATGACTCAGAAATGTTTATCGAGACATCTAAGTGTGTATTCGAGTCAACCATCAAGGTTTACGAATTACTTGGTGCAGAAGTTTATCTGTACTTTGATCTGGCTGAGTTCCCGATCACTGCAAGAGTTGACTCTCGTACAACTGCAAGACCTGGCGATACAGTTAAGTTTGCATTTGATGTTGAGAAGATCCATGTATTTGATAAGGAAACCGAGCAGGTTATCACAAACTAGTTTGATAAGGGGGATGCGGATGCATCCCCCTTTTTATGGTGCGCCTTGCGGCGCACGTTTCTTAGGAAAGTGCTCGAAAAGTAGCAGGAAATTGCATGCATAAGAAATATTTTTCTGATATAATATTCCTGTACTTTGAAAGGATGTGAAAGAATGATATCTACTCAGGTTTTAACTAATTGTATTGAGGAATTACGATCTATAACCAGAGTTAATCTGGCTGTTTTTGATTTGAATGGAGCAGAGGTGGTATCTACCTTTGAATGTAGTGAGCTGTCGGATGGCATGATCAGATCATTTGCAGAATCTCCGGCGGATAGTCAGGTGATTGGAGCAGATCATCTGCTGAAGATTGTGGATGAGGGAGAATTTGTATATATTTTAGTGGCAAGAGGAGCCAGTGATGATGCTTATATGGTGGGGAGAATTGCAGTCTGCCAGATACAGCAGCTTTTGACCGCATATAAAGAGCGCTTTGACCGCAATAATTTCTTTCAAAATTTATTAATGGATAATCTCCTTTTGGTGGACGTATACAACCGTGCCAAGAAGCTTCATATAGAGGTTGCGGTTCCGAGGGTAGTTTATATCATCGAAACACAGTCAGAGAAGGATAGTGCGGCTACGGAGCTGTTAAAGAGCATGTTTTCATCACAGACAGGCGACTTCATTACAGCTGTAGACGAAAACAATGTTATTTTGATTAAAACCCTTGAACCTAATGACGGGGATGCGCAGCTGGAACAGACAGCCCAGACCATTGTAGATATGATGAGTACGGAAGCTATGCTGAATGTAAGAGTTGCGTATGGTACTGTTGTTCAGGAACTGAAGGATGTATCCAAGTCTTACAAGGAAGCAATGATGGCGCTTGATGTGGGAAAGATCTTTTATGTGGAAAAGAAGGTCAATGCGTATGGAAGCCTTGGTATTGGACGATTGATTTATCAGCTTCCCGTTAATCTCTGCCGGATTTTTATCAGTGAAATTTTTGGAGACAATGATCCCGGTGAGTTTGATGAGGAAATTGTCTCTACTGTAAACAAATTCTTCGAAAACAATTTAAATGTGTCGGAGACATCAAGGCAGCTTTTCGTGCATAGAAATACTTTGGTTTATAGAATTGAGAAACTGGAGAAAAGTACCGGGCTTGATGTCCGTACCTTTGATGATGCATTAACCTTTAAAATTGCCATGATGGTATACAATTATATGAAATATCTGGATCAATAATACCTGAAATATGCTTTTAATATAAAATAAAGTACTAAACGGCCTTATCCCCGAATACAATAGAATTGTCAGGGGGGATAAGGTTGCTTTTGTATGAGAAAAGAATTTTGTATTTGTCATTGTATCGCAGCGGAGAGAAGGAATCCGGAGGAGGTTTTATCAGATTTGCGGAAAAGACAGGTGAGCTCCGCATGGATATTCAGGTGAAAAAGGATTGCTGCGGGGAGGAAGGAAGCTATCTTCTGTGCCTTCTTACCAGCGATGCTGTGCTTTCTCTGGGTGAATTATCGGTACAAGCTGGTGGGATCAATGCCAGCCGCTATTTTAAGGCTGATGAAGACCAAATATATGTGCAGGGGACAGCCTATGATAAGAGGGATATCTATGGAGTAAGAATTGAAATTAATAAGGAAAGCTGTATTGCCGGTTATCTGAAGGAAAGGCCGGAGATGAAGCAGGAGGAGGAGCCGCCTATCATGGCAGCTGAGGTGGAGGAAGAAAGCTTTACCGAGGTGCGCACCTTTGATAATAAATGGGAGCAGCTTCTAAATGAATATCCCCGGATACATCCGTTTGGAGATGAGAGAACCTTTATTTCCATTGAGCCAAGAGATTTTATTGTTTTAAGCGCTCCCTTTCAAAAGCTGGTAAATAACAGCTTTTTGCTGCATGGATTTTATAATTACCGGTACCTGATATTGGGACCTGATAAGGAATTGGGGGATGGAAGCGGGGAATGCTTTTATCTTGGGGTACCCGGTACCTTTTTTGAAAGAGAAAAAATGGTAGCGGTAATGTTTGGATTTGAAGGCTTTGAGTGTGACGGACCGGTAGAGGTGGGGCGGTTTGGATATTATTTGAGAAGAGTTGAGTTGTAGACTTGCGATATATTTGGGGGAAGGTTATAATATTAGTATGGGATTATAGGAAGGACTACATAGGATGAAGATAGCTGTATTGGTGGCTGGAATGCGTTTTGACAGTCAGCGGAGAATTATCAATGGAATAATGGAAAAGGCTGTTTTGGACGGAACAGATGTCTATATATTCACCTGTGATGCATGGACTTATTCTACATCTTATTACAATAAGGGTGAAGCGGCGATTTTTAAGCTGCCTGATTTTCAGGATTATGATGGGGTGATTCTGCACGGAGATACAATTAATGACAAGGATGTGATGAAAAAGGTTGTCAGTGCCATTCAGCGTTCCGGTGTACCCTGCGTCAGTCTGAATCTTAGATTTGGCGGAATGCATTATATTGGCATGGAGAATGCCTTTGGCATTACTGAGATAGTTAATCATCTGATTGAAAAGCATGGAGCAGAGCGGCTTGCATTTATTTCGGGACCAAAGGAAAATGCAGATGCTACGGGGCGGTTGAAGGCATTCAGGCAGGCTATGGCGGACAACGGCATGACTGTTTATAAGGAACGGATATATTATGGAGACTATCATCCGGAAAGCGGAAAGGATGCTGTCGCCTATTTTAGTGAGTCCAAATTAAAGTTTCCGGATGCGATTATAGCGGCTAATGATGAAATGGCGCTTGGTGCTTTTTATGAGCTCTTGCAGAGAGGCTATGAGGTTCCCAGGGATGTGCTTCTTACCGGTTATGATCATGCTTTTGCAGGGAAAAATCATTATCCCAAAATCACAAGTGTAAAGCGTCCTGAGCTTGAATTAGGCAGGCGTTCTTATGATATGCTGATGGACTGCATTGCAGGAAAGGAAGTTCAGGAGGAGGATCTTCTTTGCACACCGGTATTTACGGAAAGCTGTGGATGTGATGATAAGGTTGAGGAGGATAATACAAGCATCAGAAAGCGTTATGTGAAGGAAAAGCTTCATGTTACGACATATTCCGAAATTATTAAATCATCTTCGGCTGATTTTACCGGAGCAATGACCTATGAAAATATCCTGGAAAAGATTCGCAAATACGTGAAAATGATGGAGATAGAGGAATTTTATCTTTGTATGTGTGTACGTGAGGAGTCTTTTGGCGGAGAGGTAATGTCCAAAATCAATACGGAAGCAAGTATGCCTGATATTACATCCTATTCTGAAGAAATATGTATTCCCATTGTATACAGAAACGGGATCTTTTCCCAGCATGGAAGATTTAAGGCAAAGGAGCTTCTGCCAAAGGAATATACCGAGGGCGAAAAGGGTGGATTTTATACTGTTATTCCGGTGCATTATCAGGAGAGATGCTATGGATACTGTATTTTGAAAAACAGCAGGCTGATGCTTGACAGTGAACTATTCCATATGTTTATTATGAATATTGATAATGCCCTTGAAAACATCAGAAAGCAGAATATGCTTAATTCAATGGTAGAGCGTCTTAACAGAATGTGGGTGTATGATACGCTGACCGGTATTTTTAACAGGGCCGGTTTCTTTAAGTTTGCTCCCAACGTGATCAATGAGGCCAGACGAAAGGGAAATGATTTATTTGTATTTTTCCTGGATCTGGATGGACTTAAAGCGGTAAATGACAAGTATGGGCATGACGAGGGTGATGCGTTTATTAAGGCAATGGCGAATGTGCTGAGCCAGGTTCACCGTCACGGTGAGCTTTTGATGCGTTACGGCGGTGATGAATTTGTGGTTCTCTCTCAGGGCTTTACTCATGAGGATGCCAAAGACTATATGAAACAGGTGGAGCTTGGGATTAAAAAGTATAATGAGTCATCTAATCATCCCTATATACTGGAAGCAAGTATGGGCTATTCCATTATGGCTCCAACGGAAAATCTGGATTTGGAAGCATTTATCGAGACAGCTGATCAGGAAATGTACAAGTCCAAAAATGAAAAGAAGAGAAGAAGACGTGAAGCAGCGGAGAAGAAGGAGCAGGGAACTAATTAAACCGTGCTCTTCATCCTCAGGGAAACTGCCATGCGTTACCTATACAGCCTGCTAAGATCAGGCACCCTTACGGCACATGGAAAATTCCGCTTAGTGCTGCTTTGTTCCCAACCTGACACGGTTCGCAGATTTCCATTGCGTAAGACCCAATCGTCAAACGCCACTTATACAGGGCAGCCATGACAGCTTCCCTGAATACGAAGCTGCACGGTTTGGTTTATGATGCAGCAGCAAGACTGCGCACATCTTCTTGTAGTATAGGGGCTTTTGGGCGTTTTGTCAACTGAAATGAAAATGAAAAGGCTGATCGGTCAGCTTGACATGGGAGGATAGAATTTGCTGATAGTGGGATTAAATAAGACTACGCTGCTTGATTATCCGGGGCGTGTTGCCGCTACCGTTTTTATGGGCGGCTGTAATTTCAGATGTCCCTTTTGCTATAACAGGGAGTTGGTTCTTGAGCCAACAGCCGGAACTTCCTACTCGCAGGAGGAGGTTCTGGCTTTTTTAAAAAAAAGAAAAAATATCTTAAAGGGTGTATGCATCACCGGAGGGGAACCTACACTGCAGGCCGATCTGCCTGATTTTATCGGGGAAATCAGGCAGCTTGGGTATTTGGTTAAGTTGGACACCAACGGTTATAAGCCGGAGGTTTTAAGACGGCTTTTGGATAAGGGATACCTTGACTATGTGGCAATGGATATTAAAAACTGCCCGGAAAAATATGCTGTTACAACCGGAATGAATGAAGAGGGAAACAGGTTTGATTTAGGAAAGATCAGGGAATCAGTTTCCATGCTGATGGATGGAGATGTTGACAGCGAATTTCGTACTACAGTAGTGAAGGAGCTTCACACGGTAGAGGATATGGTCAAAATAGGGGAATGGATTAAGGGATGCTCGAAATACTATTTGCAAAGGTTTACGGATAGCGGAAGTACCATTTGTGAGGGATATCATGAACCGGATGTGGAGACTATGAAAGAAATGGTACAGGCCATAGAAGGAATACCGGAGATGGAAGGAAAGGTATTTTTGCGGGGCGTGGATTGACTGCCTGAGGCGGTGAAAGGAAATACGTGCTATGACGGAATGTGAGAAGTACATGAAGGAAGCAATCAGGCAGGCTAAGAAGGCCTATGCCCTGGGAGAAGTGCCTATTGGCTGCGTGATCGTATATGAGGGAAAGATTATAGGACGGGGTTATAACCGAAGGAATACGGATAAAAATACTTTGGCACATGCAGAGATCACAGCCATCAATAAGGCCAGCAAAAAAATCGGTGACTGGCGGTTGGAAGGGTGCACCCTGTATGTGACGCTGGAGCCCTGTCAGATGTGTGCCGGCGCTATTGTGCAGGCCAGAATTGACGAGGTGGTAATGGGCAGCATGAATCCCAAGGCAGGCTGCGGCGGTTCCATTCTGAATATTTTGGAAATGCCGGAGTTTAATCATCAGGTGAAGGTGACAAGAGGCGTGCTTGAGGAGGAGTGTACACAGCTGCTGACCCGGTTTTTTAAGGAGCTGCGGGTCAGGAATAAGCTGGAAAAGGAAGAGCGAAGGAACCTTTAGGGATTATCGGTGATTTTCCTACACCGATGATCCCTCATCAACAATATTTTGCAGCCAAACGCCGCTTTTTACCATGAAAAATCCAATCGTTACCTTAATGATTTCCGTGAATTGAACAAGGAAAAATACGGTAATGATAGGCAGTGAAGTATGGTTGGCAAGGATATAGGCAAATGGGATCATTACGACCCATGTATATACGCTGTCAAATATAAAGGTAATGCCGGTTTTGCCGCCGGAACGAAGGGTGAAATAGGAGCAGTGTGAAAAAGCACACAGCGGCATAACAAGCGCCGAAATCAAGATAAAAGTCCGGGCAAGCTCCTTAATGCTTTCCTCCGTGTTGTAGATAGAAGGGAAGAACCTTCCGACTACCACCATAATGGCGGCAACAACAGCACAGCAGCCAACACTGAAAAAGATCATCTTGTTATCAGCGTCTCTGGCTTCTTCAAGCTTACCTGCGCCCAGAAGCTGTCCAACCACAATAGATATACAGCTCCCTAACTGGATATAGACTATGTTGAACAGGTTGGTAATGGTAGAGGAGATATTCTGGGCAGCCACCACCTCAAGACCTCGTACTGCATAGCACTGTACAATTACAGCCATGCCGGAAGCCCAGAGCATTTCGTTCAGCATCAGAGGTGTTCCTTTGATAAAAATTCCCTTGAGAATATTTCCGGGTATCCTAAAGCTGTTAAAGGCCCCTGCAATGTAGGGGTTTTTATCTGCATGCATGTGAGTCCATGCCACTACGATAATACATTCCACAAATCTGGCAATTACTGTAGCAATAGCAGCGCCGGAAACGCCCATGGCGGGAATGACGCCGTCAATACCAAAGATAAGCACATAATCCAAAATCAGATTGGTAATTACGGCAACAATACCAGCCAGCATGGGAACAAAGGTCTGACCGGTTTCCCGGATGGAGCTGATATAAGTCTGGCTTAAGGCAAAGGGAATAAGTCCTGCCATCATAATAGCCAGATATTCCTTACCATATTTTAGTGCAAGGGTAATATCGCCTACACTTCCGCTGTCACTTAAATACAGGGAAATAAGCTGAGTGCTGCAAAAGCCGAACAGGCACAGCGCCAGCCCTGCAATTAATGCACTGGTGTACATTTTAAAGCGGAAGGCATACTTCTGGCCTTCGTAATCACCTTTCCCATAAAATTGGGTGCCGAAAATTCCAGCGCCGGAAACGCCGCCGAAAATACAGATATTAAAAACAAACATCAGCTGATTGACAATAGCAACGCCTGACATCTGCTCCGTACCAATCTGTCCCACCATAATGTTATCCAGAAAGCTGACAAAGCTTGTGATGGCATTTTGAACAATCATGGGAACAGCCAGATAAAGCACGTATTTATAAAATTGTTTGTCTCCTATAAACTTGGATTTAAAAGTTTTCCACATAATACAAATCTCCTGAAAAAATGCGCTATTGCGCTTGTGCCGGTCAGAATATTGTAATCAATTCATATGGGAAAGTCAATTCAGAAATGGAAATATACAATTAAGGAATGAAAATGTACGATTCGTGGGCAGGTTGCTTTTTCTTATAGCTTTCTGTATAATTTATGCTATATTTTCTAATGCAGAAAACAGGTGTTTTAAGGCAGAATGAAGAAGGTGAAGGCAGAAGAAAGGAAGCCGGGATGGGGGAAGCAAAGAAAAGCATTAAATGGATAATCGGTTGGCTGATGATTGCGGCAATGATTGTAGCAGCGGCAATGTTTGTTTATATGCTGCACCTTAAAAAGGCTTTGTCGGAGTCTGTGTTTACAACGACGTATGAGCTGGTGTCACATGATACACGCATTATTCAGTTGAACATGGAAAATGCCTGGAGCGGGCTTGAAGCAATAACGGAAAGAATCAGGCAGGAGAAAAATGAGGATATTTCCGGGCTGTTAAAGGTTATTAATGTAGAACAATTGGTTTCTGACTTTGAACAGATATATCTTGTGGATGAAAACGGAAGAACATATTCCAGCTATGGATTAATTTTTGATGACTTTTCTGAGCCATATATACAGCGGATATTAAGCGGGGAAAAGAGAATTGCCACTCTCTACAGCGGGGAGGGTGAAGATCATACTGCATTGAAAAAGGATCTGATTGTGTATGGAACATGGGTGGAGCCTATACAGGCAGGGGACATTCGTATTGTTGGCATTATCGGATTAGAGAGCATTAAAGCTATTGAAGATGAGCTTAATGTGGAGAGCTTTGGTGGACGCGGATATACAGGAGTGATTGATGAAAGAGGCCGTTTTGTAGTAAATGTCAATCAGGGAAACAGCCTTGGGGATAAGGACAATTTTTTTACCATGTTGGAGGAGGGACAATTAAGTGGAGATGCTACGATTGAAGAAATAAAGAATAAAATTTCCGAAAGGGAAAATTTCTCCGTTTCGTATGTAAATGCCAATAATGAGGAAATAGTGGTAATTCTTGTGCCAATTCCGGATTCAAAATGGACTATTTTGATGTCGGTGGAGATGGTGGTTTTTGAGGAAATGAATTCGAAGTTTATTACGATGACGGTTTGCCTGCTGGCAGCGGTGGTGGTTGGCTTCATTATTATGAGTACGGTAATTATGAAAAGTGTGCTTTCTTCCAGGGTGGCAGAGGCAGATTCAAGGACCAAAAACAGTTTTCTGTCCAGTATGAGTCATGAAATCCGTACGCCGTTAAACGGTCTGATAGGATTGATTTACTTAATGCAGCATCATATACAGGAGCCGCCTAAGCTGGAGGTATATCTGGACAAGGCATCGTCTACCGCCAGGTATTTGCTTACATTAGTAAATGATATTCTGGATATGCAGAAGCTTTCCCAGCAAAGCATGAAGCTGTCGAAGGAGCCTTTTGTGGTAATGCAGCTGGTTGAGTCAACGGAGTCGTTAATGCGTGAGCGAATGGAGACTGGCGGGATCACATTTACAGTAAACAGTCAGGTAGAGAAGGCAGAAATTATTGGTGATCAGATACGCATCCAGCAGGTGCTTCTCAATATTTTAAGTAATGCAGCTAAGTTTACGCCTGCCGGCGGAAATGTCTGTATGACGGTAAATCAGGAAGTAGAGACGGAAAGGAAAAAGGTGCTGACTATTTTTGAAATATCTGATACAGGCTGCGGAATGAGCAGTGAATTTCAGAAGCACATTTTTGATCCCTTTACACAGGAGCAGAATAAGGAATCAGACGGCACGAAGGGAACTGGTCTTGGAATGTCTATCAGCTATCAGCTGGTTCAGCTTATGGGTGGAACGATACAGGTGGAAAGCAGCTGTGGAGTAGGAAGCACCTTTACTGTTAAAATCCCTGCTGTATATACTGATACGCATAAGGAGATTAAAAAGGAATGTGAGGTGCAGAATAAAGAGGCGAAGGAAAATGAAAAGCTTCATATTCTTGTTGCAGAGGATAACGATCTGAATGCTGAAATTCTGATGGAGATTTTTGAAGCTGTGGGTCATAGAATAGTAAGGGCTTGTGACGGTAAGGAGGCTGTGGAAATATTTGCAGCTTCAGAGCCTGATGCATATGATGTTATTTTAATGGATGTGCAGATGCCGGTTATGAATGGATATGATGCAGCCAGAGCTATTCGTTCTTTGGACAGGCCGGATGCAGGAACAGTTATAATATTTGCATGTACTGCCAATGCCTTTAAGGAGGACCGGGACAAAGCGATTGAAAGCGGAATGAATGATTTTATTTCAAAACCCATAGATCCCGATAAAATCCTTAAGAAGCTTAGGGGTGTGGACGAAAATAGTGGAGGATGCTGAAATGAAAATTAGAAAAACTATTCTATTACTGACAGCTTTATGCGGACTGCTTGCCGGCTGCGGCAGCCATGCGGAAAGTGAGGATGAGGCTAAGGAGCAGGTTCATTTGATTGTGAAAACACCGACGCTTACCATGACATACAGTGATGAAATTACAGAATCCTACGATCTTTTAAAGCTGGCATTGGACAGATTCGTTGAAGAGTATGATGAGGCAGATGTTACTTACGAGCTGGTAAAGTTTGCTTACACGGATGTGGAAGAATATATTGGAGATGCATTTGATACGGAAAATGCAACGGATATTCTTTTTGATGGATATTTAAATATGGCAACATATATTCATA
>JAUNGK010000101.1 GCA_030524555.1 Bacillota bacterium
TAGATAGTATAATACCCATCAGGCAGAAAAATAACCTGTCTGTCCTATAATTATAAGCGTTTTCTCGTCACTTGGCAAGTCCGGCTTTTCTGAAATTTTTATAAAACATTTTCCTTTTTATCATTCATTACTAATCAAACAACAGCTCGTCTACCGTGACAAACTCATATCCTTCCTCCATCAGCTCATCTACGATTTTAAGAGCTGCAGTTACGGTAGTCTTGTACTGATCATGCATAAGAATAATATCGTTTTCCCCGGCTTTGGCGCAGACCTTATCCACGATACAGGAAACATCACTGCTACACCAGTCCAGGGGATCAATGGTCCAGAGAACAGGAAACATGTTCAGCTCCTTTTCAAACTCCTTGTTCCAGCTGCCATAAGGAGGCCGGACATAGATGGTATCTTCCCCGGTAATCTCCTTAATCACCTCATTGGTCTTTATAATTTCCTGCTTGAAGCTTTCTGCATTTTGGCTGCTTAGCTGAAGATGGCTATAAGTATGATTCCCTATCAAATGACCATTTTCATGAATTTCCTTCACAATGTCAGGATAGGCTTCTACATTCTGCCCGGTTATAAAAAAGGTAGCTTTTACATTTCGCTCTTTTAAGCCCTTTAAGAGCTGCTCCGTATAATAAGGGTGTGGACCATCATCAAAGGTGAGGGCAATCTTTTTACTGTCCTCACCTCCGGCTGCCCTCCCCATAGTCTCAACCTTTTCCTGATTGAAATATCCGATCAGACAGATTACTGCCAGAAAAATTAATAAAATTATGCAGGAGAGAATTCTTCTCTTTATATTCATAGAATATTTTCTTTCTGGAATCTTATTCTATTTATATGCTTGAGAAATTTCTCCATGCATTTATTTTATCTGTGGTTATAAATTAAACTGCTCCACCGTAGATTGCAGGGAAGTGACACTTCCCATTATATCCTTTGTTTCCTCCGAAACATCCTCGCTTGCATTGGTAATCAATTGTAAATTTTCATTAACTGACTGGACAGCTCCGTCCAGTTCCTTCTGGGACGCATTGATCGTATCTATAATATGATTGATATTGGAAATAGACGCGCTCAAATTTTCCGTATGGGTGCCTAACCCATTGCTGACCTCCACATAATAAGCCGCATCCTCCTTATAGCTGTCCGCAAGCATCTCCAGCTTGTCATAATCCTTCAATACAATTTCATCCAAAAATGAGATAACCTTATTACTTGCATCGGAAAGCTTATTGACACTTTCCATAACCCTTGAAACCAATTCATTTACTTTGTCAATCTCACTGCCTGTCGTATTGCTTAACTGCTTGATTTCATCTGCAACTACAGCAAATCCTTTTCCGGCTTCACCTGCCCTTGCCGCCTCTATGGAAGCATTGAGTGCCAACAGATTGGTCTGTTCCGCAATGGCGCTAATTGCCTGGGAAACCTCCACAATTTTTCCAATTACCTTCGTTTCTTCAATGGCGCTCTCAAGTCCCTTCTTGCTGTCTAACGTTATGTTAATAGCATTTTTCTTATCTTCCAGCAGTTCAGGAACCATCTGCTCTACTCTCACAATAATCTCGTTTGCGCGCTCCGTAATTGTTTGTGCACTTTTTGCCAGTTCGTCCATATCGTTCGCAACGTCCTGACAGTTTTCGCCAATCTTACTGATACTGGCTGTCTGCGTTGTCACGCTTGCCCCTGTCTCTTCCATAAGGGCACTGATTTCCATAATGCTTCCACTCATATCCGATACATGGCCGTCCATTCCCGATATCATATCACGTATCAGTCCGGTTTCCTGCTGCGTTTTCTGTATGGTCGAGACGACTCTGCTCTGCAATTCCTCAATCAGGTAACTGATCTCTTTGACCTCTTTTTTCTCCGCTTTACAGTTCTTCGCACCAATTACCTTTTCCTTGATAAAGGCTTTCATTTCAGCCATTGGCTTTAAAAGCCTGTTTACCACAATATTTAACAGAATGATAAACAATACCAGCAGAACACAGTCTACTGCCAGCGGAAGCACCAGATTATTTCTGATTTTATCACTGATGACAGAAGTGGGCTGGGTGATTCCAAGCCGCCAGCCTGTCGTTTCTATTTCCCGTACAACGTAATACTTGGATTCACCATCATAGTCCTTAAATGTGGATACATCCTCTCTCCCAAGATCAATGTTCAGTACATCCGATAAAATCGTATTTCCTTCTTCTTTTGGAAGATATTCTTCGTTTTCATGGGTAATCACACTGTTATCTCCGGCCAGAAGAAAGGTCTGCACGCTCTCATCCGAGCCGGCACTTTGTACCATTTCAATCAGGCTGTCAATGGTAATATCTGCAAGAACAACTGCCTGCTCTCCATCCATTATAAAAGGCTTTGCAATGGATACGACCATCTGACCTGTTGCAAAATCTGTATAAGGCTCTGTGTAAATCAGCCCTCCTGTCTCTACTGCATCGATCCACCAGCCTCTTGTTGTAGGGTCCAAGTCAAGGAACGAATGGTTAGCCGGAAAAATTCCGCCGTCATAGGCAAGACAGCAATAATACATCAGGGCATCCGGGTTCTCAGAAAGGTTTGCCTCCAGATAATCCATGACGGGTTCCATATCATCCGTTTCCATTGTCGCAAGCGCATTTTTCATCGTATCAACAATGTATGCCTGCCTGACAAGCCACTCGTCAATCAGTTGGCTGGTATTCTCTGCCTCCTCCGCCAGCGTGCTCCTCCCATTGGTTATCAGCGCATTCCTCATAACAATACTGTTAAGCGCAGCTGTCACCGCTATAATGATTACAGTGCATAATGCCACATAGGAAATAATGCTGCCCTTGATGCTTCCGAAAAAGCCGTTCTTTTTTGCAGTATCCATTTGCCTGGATTCTTTCATTATTTTTCACTCCTTCATTGGTTTATCAAATATCCGTTTTCATATCTTCCTTGCAACCACTACAAATCTTCCATCCTCCACATGATAGGCACAGGTGGACAGCGTCAGAAACGTATCTCCAAACTCTGCCGTCACACCCGTATCATACAGGGAGAGCTCTTTGATATTCTCATAAAAGTAATCAAATTCTTCCTGCGTATCCGCCTGATAAAACTGATAGTACTTAAAAACTTCCTCGTCCGAATTGTAGACCTGTGAAAGAAACACTGCCACAATCTCATAACTTCGCTGTTCATAAAGCGTGTCAAAGGAAATCATAGAATGCTCCAAATAAAACTCCTTATTCCGGTACAGGTCCAAATCTCCAAACATAGAACCGTCCTTCATATTGTGCCCGTATATGATAAAGTTTGTCCCCGGTGTATTCACATCAGCCATGCCCCTTACATAGAGACAGCCATATTGATTCTCGTTTCCATAAAAGTCATGATGCAGATAATATTCATCATCCTCACACTGCATAACCGGATAATCAATCACCGTTCCTTCAATCGAAAGCCACCCTGCTATGTCGCTGTTTTTCTCATATAAATCCTTATATTGTGTCAGAACGGAAGGTTCCTCCGGCTCTTCCAATCCTTCTGCTTCACCATGCTTTTCAGGTTCTTCCCCATTCTGCGGCTCTGCTTCATCCATCTTTTCCGATATTTCTGTTCCCTGTGTCTTTGTCTCCTCGGGCAGTCCGCTGTTATCCTCCTGTTGTACCAATTCCTTCAATTCATTCTGCTGTGCCCTATGCCGCACAGATGCATAGTATGCCTGACCGATAGGGATCAGGCATACTACAATAATGAAAAGAATAAAAATTCTCATACGCCGGTTTTTCTTTTTATGCTCCATAGACTTCATTCCATTCCACTGTAGTCTTCTTTCCAATGCTGTGATAATACATCAGAATTGGGATAATAGCCGCAAGCGCCAGAATTCTGCGAAGTTTTCCACCCCGGCGTGCCCATCTTATGATCTTTGCCACAAGCTCTTTCTTCTCTTCCTCTGTCATGCCGCCCTTACACTCTCCAAAATACAGGCGAAGATAAGCTAAACCTGCAATCATGGCTGCTGTTGCATAGGGCGCCGAAGAAGTATTGTCGCCGGTCTTCGGCTCATTGTCCTTTGTGGATTCCGAATTATTAACACCACCATTACCTGACACATCACAATACAAAAGTGCATAAGCGGAAAAAAGATTTGTCTCAAAGGTAACGGTATCCTCATCAGTATCTAAATCATTTAAAATAACAGCTTCACCATTGTGCACACGGATAACGGCAAAGTCCCTTGTTACTGTGCTGCTCGTATTCTTCAGTTCATCAGGAACTGAAATGGTAATTCTTATCATTCCGTCTGTTTCAGCTATCCTCTCGCTGCTGCCGCCGATAATCTTAAGCAAGCTGATGTCAAGATACTGTCCTACTTCAAAGCTGCCCTTTGCATTGTCTATTACCCTCTTATCCTGACTGCTTATACTGTCTGCAGCATCCTCCACAATCAGAAGTATCTTAATATCCGTTCCCTTTTCTGCTGACCGTATTTCACCATCAGTCAAAACAACTGCTGCCAGTTCATCCGTAGTCATGGCAAACTGTGTGCCGGGAGCCTTTTCACTGTTTTCAACTTCTTTCAGAATCTTTCCGGTGTTATTACCGGTTACCGGATTCTCTTCTTTTCCCGAATCATCGCCAGCTCCAACATTATTTCCACCATAATCTTTGCCGTCACCGGAACCATTGCCTTCGCTTTTGGATGAATATGCCGGAACTGTGACCTTCACACTCTCGGAAGCAAAAGTATCGCCTGTGGCCTTTGTTCTTATCTCATAACTGCCCGGCGCCAAATTTTTAATCTGACCGTCATCACTGACAGTCACCTCCTGCCATGTATTACCTCCGTCCGCAGAAATCTCATAGGTTTCTCCCGGCGTAAGTCCGGTAATTCTTCCATTATCCTTATTCTTTCCGGTTTCACCGGCAGCGCTGATGCCTGTAAAATCCTCCTGCGGACGTGCCGGTACAGTCAGTTTCTGCGGCTTGCTGTCTGTCTTATCCTTGCCATTTCCGGATTTCACGATCTCAAGGGTTTGGCCATACCATTCTTCCTCAAACTCAATAGTTCCGTTTTCATCCGCCGTATGTTCCTGCGTATATGTTGCACCATCCTCCGCAGTATAGCTCACCTCGTACTTTTCACCCGGCGTCAGTCCGGTCAGCGCCCCATTCTCATAGCTTATCCCTGCCTGCGGCGTGGTTTCCTCTGTAGGCGGAGTTGTACCGATGATAATTGTACCTGATGCTTCGCTTTGGAAGTTTTCCTCCCCTGCCTTGACCCGCACCTGATAGCTTCCGGGCGCAAGTCCGTTTATCTCTGTGCCGCTTAAAACGGCATCTGTCCATGTGCTTCCGCCATCGCCTGAAATCTCATAGACGGTTCCCGCCGTCAGTCCTGTAATAATGCCGTCACCTGCCCCCGGATAGGTTTCATCCGTATAACCAACAGTTGGAACTGCCGGACGGCTTTTAACAGGAATTGCTGTCACACCACTTTCCGGGAAATCCCCATCTGCAGGATAACGTATGTAAATTATGCCTCCGATATAATCCGTCACATCATGATCTTCATTCGAAACAATGGGCTGGGTGCACGCAGCATCCTTGAAAGCCTCCACCTGATCTGAGATGATAAAGGTTTCCTTCTCGTAATCTATTATGACCAGACTGCCTGTACTGTCTTCGGCAGGTGCATTAAGTCTGGTCGCAAATACTGCATTGCCCGACAGAGAACGGAAGCTGCTTGCTGTTGCCAGATAATATGCCTCAAAGGTATACTTCGTTTTGGGCATCAATCCGCTGAATGTAGTATCAGACTGCCATTCACCATTTTCTATGCGGTACTGCACATTAGCAATCGTCTGAAGCGTAATACTGGTATCTGTGCAGCTTGCAAGCTCCGGTGTGGGAGCCTCCGGGCGGGCCGGTATGCTCAGGCTCTGTGCGGCACTGTCAAGGGTAGTGCTGTCATTGCCATTTTTTACAATGGATATTGTAGTGCCAATCCAACTGCTCTCTATTGGAATCACTCCGTTTTCATCTGCTGTCTTTTGGGAACCATTTATTTCATATTCGGCATTTGCCACAAGGCCTGTCAGCGTTTCATCCATATAATTGATCACAGCATTCGGCGCTTCTTCCGGACTTTTTACCTTGACAGTAATACGTTCAATTGCCGTATTTCCTGCGTTATCTGTAGCTGTTACAATGATTTCAGTCTCTCCGGTTGGAATTTCATTTGCTGAAATGGTAAAAGTACTGTTTTCCACTATGCCCGAGGAATAATCATTATGATCGCTCTTTGCTGTGCCGCTGCCTATCTGATAGGTCACAGACTTAATGCCGCCGGTGATTACACTGCTGCTCATATCATCCTTATCATCAGCTACCCTTACCAGAATATCCGGCGCAGCATCATAATAGTTTTCCGATACCGCACCACCATTCACAGCAAAACTGATCTTTGGCGCATTATTTTCCACAATAATACCGCCACCGTCCACACTTATCGTCACGCTATCAGCGGGATTACCCAGTACGTCGCTGCAGGTAATTGTAATGTTCCCTTTAAATTCTTCCTCAAAGGTAATTTTTGCCTCTGTCACTCCGCCGTTTTCACTGACAGAAGCCGTCTTTGTTTCCGCCTTGCTGCCATCCGGGCTGCCGCCCGCATCTACCGGCGTCATGGTATAGCTGATCTGCGTCACACCGCTTCCCTCATCAACCACCGGTACATAAATGATCAGACTCTTTTTGCCAATAATCCAATTCAAGAGATTTGTCACCTCATTCTCATAGGTCAGTTCCCCGATCACCGGCTTTGTGGTATCAAGCTTAACTGTAAACACAGCACTTTTCGCAGATTCATTCCCTGCCGCATCCCTGGCATAAAACTGATAACTATGAGCTCCTTCCATGACAACATAGGAATATTGCCCGCTGCCGCTTGTAAAACCGCTTATCTTTGTATAGGCGCCATTGTCAATGCTGACATACACTTCCGTCACGCCCACTCCGTCATTCAATGTAAGGGGAATGGTCTTCTGTGTGCTCGTCCAGTCTGCAGGCAATGTTACACCGCTTTGAAGGACTGGTGCATCCGGCGCTGTTTCATCCTTCCACTTTGCATAATAAATCTTGTTTCCTGTATCGGTTGTCAGAATCTTTGTAACAGCAGAACCTGTGAAACTTGAATTTATATACCAGCCGCCAAAGGTATAGCCTGCCCTTGTTGGCGTGGGCAGGGTCAGACCTGTACCATAGGTATAACTGGTGTAATTACTTTCATTTGCAATGGCGCCGCTGTTTTTATTGTAAGTTACCGTATAAATCGCAGCAGCTGCTATCAGATTACCGTTTGCAGGGTTAAGCGCATATTCAGTACTGTCAAGCTTATAATGAGCGTTATCCGTACTGCCCGTAACTACCGTATCTCCGTTAGTGACAGAACTCATCAAAATAGTATGGGTTTTCGTCAGGCTGCTTACACCGCTTCCGCTTGCTGAAATTGCATTTGTTGTATAAATACTGCCTGAAAGAATAGAATCTCCCGCAACGGTAACGCTCTTACCATCATTATAGACACTGTATGTATTTCCTGAAATGGATACACCCTTTAATGTCAAACTGCCGCTTCCGCTTGGACGCAGATAAACCGCACAGTCCAGGGAAGTGTCTGTATTCCCCGTAATGCTGCCTCCGTTCAGATTACAGGTTCCATCCGTAGAAACCGCAGAACCGCCTGCTCCCGCCCTACAACTCTGAATTGTACCGCCATTCATGTTAAAGGTGCCGGATGAGGAAACCCAGACTGCTCCGCCGGTGCCGGTCACCTCGCAATTTTCAATGACTGCTCCTTGGTTCATCGTCATTGTTCCGTATACTGCAATGACACCGGAGCCGCCGGATTTATAACCGTTAAGTATCTTACAGCCGCTCCCCAGCGTCAGACTTGCACCTGTATCACCGGTACTTCCAATCTTGATCAGGGACTGTCCCTCCGCACCACCGCTGATATAATCCCGGTTTCCGTCATAGATAATATTCGTCAGTGTCAGGCTTCCGCTTCCTGTCAATGTAATGTTTCCATATTCCCCGGATGGCATTCTGGTGATCGTGTTTGGATTTGCAGAAGCTGCACTGGTGATTGTAACTGTTTTTGTAATTTCCACCTTTTCGGTAAAAACAATATCCGTCAGCAGCTTAATGGTCCCGCCGGAATACACATTTGCTAATGCCGTAGTGAATTTTCCTCTCTTCCATCCTCCTCCGGCGCTCTCCTGCCATTCTGCCTCCGGTTCCTCTGTCGTACTTAAAATAATCTGATTATGATCTTTATCCAGTACAGAATAGAGCCCTGTATTTGCCATGGAAATCTTGCTGGCATCCACGCTGGTAAGCGTATAATTGCTGCCTCCCTTTGCCAGAACTTTTCCTGCATCCGTAGAATTACATTTTAATGTTATCTTATAATTCAATTTAGAGGTGATCAAAGGGTACGTTGTTCCGCTTGTAATATCTAAATAAATAATATCCGAGATATTGGCATTTCCTCCAACGCTTAGTTTTCCGTTCGTATTATACACAGTTGAATAATAAATTCCACTTCCCTCTCCGCTTACCGAATTTCCGGAAATCGTGCCGCCGGTCAGATTAAGTATCGCTCCGGAAGCAAGATAGATTCCACCTCCATTGGAGGCATAATTGTTCAAAATACTACCGGAAGACATGTTACAAGTTCCCTTCAGATAAATGCCTCCACCGGCATAATTATAAGCACTGCTCCCCGTGCCACCCAGCGTTTTACAGTTTTGAATCGTTCCTCCGGCTATGTTCAGCGTTGCATTTTCACCACAATAAATGCCGCCTGCGGCATAGGTTCCCGCACTGGTACTGGTATTCATATTATAATTATTCTGAATGACCGCACCGCTGTTCATTGTTACCGTTCCGGATTCCATATAAACAGCCGGTCCACAGGCATTCACCTGGTTGCCGTCTATGGTGATATCCTGCAGGGTCAGACTGCCCCCGGAGACATATATCATTGTACTATAACTGCCATTATAACTGCTGCTTCCTACATAGCTGCCAGCTCTCACAAGCTTTCCGCCGCCTTTAATCGTAACATTTCCACTGACTGTAAGTTTCCCTGACACAGTCACCGTTACGCCGGGATTAATGGTATAGGTTCCGGCAGTCAGCGTCTGCTCTCCCCACTCCTGATCGGAGGTTATAATGCCGGGAGTTGCTGTCACGGCACCTAACAGCATTGGTGCATCGAATATTACCCACACGCCCACAGGTTCGGTTCCCTCTGAAAAGACATACTCCTCTTCCTCTCCCTCTTGTCCAAGCAATGCCTGAAAGAAAAAGCTTCCGCTGTAGGGAAGGTTCCCTTCCTCATCCTCTGTATACTCCGGGCAGCTCCATCCCCGAATAGACAGAACCTCCTCATTGATTAAAGTTTCTTCTATATCATCACTATCACTTTCATCAACACTATTATCACCGGTATTTTTGGCCCCCCCCATATTCCACTGTCACACTTTCCGGGAAAACGGATATGAGTTCTTCAAATGGGATCTGTACTTCACTACTTCCCCCTGCCAGAACAAGGCTGTAGCTTCCTTCGTCACAGAACAAAGCTCCCTTAGGGTAGACATCTTCCTCGCTAAAATGCCATCCGCTGATCTGTGGCACAATTGTCTGTTCCTCATCTATAACTGTCACTTTAATCTGTGGCAGACTGACGCCCTCTGCCAGCCCATACCCCTCCGGCAAAACAGCCGTAAAGGTATATTCCCCTGCTGTCTCACCGTCAAACGCCGGCCAGCTTGTCCATGTAACATTTTCTACAGTAATCGCTTCGGCTGTGATTTCCGTCTCGACTGTATCTGTTTTGTTGTCTCTTTGCTCCTCTGTTTCAGGCTCCGAAACACGAAATGTCAGCATTTCTATGTTCAAATTCCCTAATGGAGAAGCATAGACCTCCTCCATGGATTTCGTAACTGTTTCTGCTTCCATGATCCCGGCATTTTCTGTCCCGCTATTAGAGTCCTGCTTTTCCGGCTCCTGATTTTCGGTTGCCTGCCAAGACGTATTTTCCTCCGTATTGGGTACCTCGGGCTTTAGGTCCGGGGTTTTTCCCTCCGTTGCTCCATCCTGATCTTCCGCTTCATCAGGGCTGGCTGCTTCATTCGGATCTTCCGGCACCTCAGGACTTACTGACTCATCCGGGTTCTCCGGCAGTTCAGGACT
>JAUNGK010000102.1 GCA_030524555.1 Bacillota bacterium
TTTTATCATAGAAGACCTGATAAATCTTTATTTACAGAAAAACTTTCATAGGCTCAATTGCATCTTCAAAAAATATAGTATTGCTTGAAATATTTTATTTCAGTTGCTCGTTGGTCTTAAAAACATCAAAGAGATTCTTTATTCATGTAGTTGTCCCGTAGCCAGGCCTTCTTCTATGGCTGCATTACAGTCTTGATTAATCCCTGCAGCAGCCTCCGCCGCTGTTTCGTTTCCCCGCAGAAGATTCTGTATATGGGGATAGAAGGTGTCCCTTACGCCCCGCCAGTTGGGATTATTTGCCGTAAAATTTACAACATTTGCATTGTTCTGATAATATTCCTCTAACATAGGAATATTATCCTTGTATTTATCTGCGACGTTTTGGCTTGCCGGAATTGCTCCTGCAGAATAGTCGAGCCAGGTTTCTGTTTCATAAATAAATTTCACAAATTCTTTGGAAAGCTCCACCTTTTTTTCATTTCCATTGTCAAACACAGAAAAACCTGTCACAAAAGAGGTGGCATATCCGCCCTTCCCGCCCGGGAAATTAACCACACCGTAATCAAATGGAATTGCGTTGCCGTTTGCACTGTTGCCAATCATAAAAACAATCTGTTCGTTATAAAACAGCTCGACCGTATCGGAGATTTCCAGATCCTCACAGTACGGGGGATAATAGCCTTTGTCATAGTTGTCTTTAATCCATTGAAGTCCGGCGATTCCCTCCTCTGTATTAAGATTAAATTTTCCGTCTTCATCAAAAAAACTGCTTCCCTGACTGCGAATCAAAGTCATTGTATGCGTATCTCCCTGATTATTTGCTGCATACATCGGCATGACATAGATGTTCTCCGGCAGCTTTTCTTTCAGGACAGCAAGAATATACTCCCATTCGTCAAGGGTCCAGTTTTGAATTACGTCCTCGTCTGTCAAATATTTTTCCAGCCCAGCCTCCCGAAACAATTCCTTATTGTATACATATGTATTCTGGAGACTCAAATACGGCATCATATAAGTTTTTCCCTCAATCTGGCTCATATCCCATAAGCTGCTGTCTATATCGTTTCTGATCTCATCGGATATAATATCGTCCAGCGGAACCATTCTGCCTGTATAAATATAAGTGGACATATTAAAATAACCTTCATACAGAACATCAGCAGCATCCTCGGTATCGAAACAGTCAGTAACGGCAGAATCTTCCTTTGTCTGTTCGAAGGTTACCAAACGTATTGTTACTCCCTCATTTTGCGCTTCAAATGCTTCCGCAGCCTTTTTCAGAAACTCATCCGCACTCTCTATATCAGAATCTGCTACACTGTTCATAGCCAGAACAGGAACCTTGACTGTGATAGTGACCTCCTCTTTCTTTGTGCAGCCGGTCAGCAGCAGTCCCAGTCCCAGTATCGCCGCAGCTTTAAACAGTCTCTTTTGTATTTTCATACGATTCTACCTCCCTCAATTTGAGAAACAGCTCTTTGACATTTATAGGTTTTCCAATAAATCCGTTCATGCTGCTTTCCATCGCCTTGTCAATATCTTCCTGAAATGTATTTGCTGTACAGGCAAGAATTCTTACCGTATCGGCATCGGCACGCTTCAGACTTCGAATCGCTTTTGAAGCCTCATATCCGTCCATTTCCGGCATCTGGATATCCATCAGAATGACCGGATAGGTTCCGGGAGCTGAGGCGTCAAACATTTCAACAGCTTCTCTGCCGTTTCGTGCCACTTCTGATGTAATATTGTGCTCTTTCAGAATTTCCACCAGAATTTCTGCATTAATCTCATTATCCTCTGCAATCAGAATGTTCAGGTTATCAAGATCAAGTGAAGCTGTATCCGTATCAGGCTCTGCTTCAATATAATTCTGCTCCTGTGTGATGGTGGCCGGAAAGGACACATAAAAAATGCTCCCTTGTCCAAGCTTGCTCTCCACAGACAGATTTCCGCCCATAACCTGCATCAGCAGGTAGCTGATGGACATTCCCAGACCTGTTCCCTTTTGGCTGTCGGCGTTGTGTTCTCTTTCCTGCGAAAATGCTTCAAAAATGTGCTTCTGAAATTCTTCGCTCATTCCACAGCCAGTATCTTCAACTTCAAAACAGTTTGTTATCAGCTGGTCTTTGTCTGTTTCTTCCTGATGCACTCTCACCGTGATTGTTCCGCCTGCAGGGGTAAATTTCGCTGCGTTGCTCAGCAGATTCATCAGTACCTGCTTTACTCTCACTTCGTCACATTCTATCCACGTTTGTTTTATATCTGATTCTACACACAGCTTAAGCCCTCTTCCTGCTATGTTTTCCCGCTGCATAGAAATTACGTTATCAAGAATCATTTCCAAATTTGCCGGTGCAGTGTGCAGGTCTACCTTTCCCGCCTGAAGCTTGGACATGTCCAATATATCGTTGACCAAAGCCAACAGATACTGTGCCGCATGGGACGATTTATGTAAATATTCTTTTATTTTTTCCTTATTATCTATATTCTGAACCATAAGGTGATTCAGACCAATCAGGCCGTTAAGCGGCGTCCTGATTTCGTGGCTCATGTTGGATAAAAATTCATTTCTCGCCTCAAGCTGTGTTTTCGCACGAAAGGATTTCTGCATCATGGTGTACCACAGTCCAAGAGAAATTATAACTGCCGTTATCATAAGACCACCGGCTATCAAAGAAAGATATAAAATGCTTCCTGTCTGCTTTTTAAATACCTCCTGGTCCACCTGCATAATAAAATACCAATCCGTCTGCTCGACTTTTTGGAAAGTCATGACATATTCATTTTCCTCTTCATCACGATATAGGGTTGTAAAAATCCCGCCGTTGATCAGTCGCTGCTCAATTGCCTCGACATCTTCAGCTTTCGTAAGGAACCGTGTCTGGTCATAGGAGGAATGGAAATTTTGCCGTTCCTGAAAGCTCAGCGCACTGTTTGTATTGATAATGTAATATCCGTCCGCATCCACAACACTACAGGAGCCCTGCCCGTTATAGGAGTGAATAATCAGGTCGTCCTGTATACTGTTAATCTCTAATTTGCTGACTATGCCGGTAAATACAACGCCTTCTACTTCCCAGGGTTCTATCTGTATTCCATACATCAGATATTCTCTCTGAAGCTCTGGAATATCTGTATTTATATTGTCATATCTGTAGACAAACCTGTCGCCCTCTTTTTCAAATAAGGATGTTATATTTAAATCCTCTGAAATAATGTAATCGCCGGAATACATTTTTCCGTCCTCAGTTATATAGTACAGTTTTTCGATGCCGTTGGTACTCTGCTCCACATGCAGCCTTTCCTGTACCTCGCTGATATTGGAGTATTCGTAATATAGTAGTCTGTTGTGAATTGCTTCCAGCTGATTCCAGTTCTTTTCTATGTTCGTCTTTATTGCATTCAGGTCATGCCCTGCCAATTCCTGTATATTTTCAATCATTGTTTGATAAATTTTGTCATTTATCTGGCGGTAATACCAAAAACAGGAGCTGCCCAAAAGCGCAGCCATACATATACAAGAAAATATTATTATAGGCCTGCGCACAACTTGTTTCATAGATAATTCCTCCTGGCGTAGAAGTCTGCTGCTGGATCTCCCAAATATGAAATGTATATTTAATGTGAATAAGAGATGAAATCACTTATTCTGATACTAGCAAATGGTGAAAGAAAAGTCAATTGCAATAAGGCAGTATACACGCCAAACGTAAGGAACTTTATGAGGAAAGTGCTTCCAAAATTATCACGAGGCTCTCATTTCAGAGGAAATAGTTGATGTATTCATATAACCACAAGAATGCGCGTTAAGCGTGCTGTTTTTGCTTTTAACGATAAATGTTAAAAAATTGTTGAAAAAATAAATATTATGTATAATCTTTTTACGGAAAAATGTTATAATAAAAATAATATTATAAAAAAGCACCGGATGTTTTAACTATTTATAGAAACATTGCTGTACGGTAAGATTTAGTTGCTTGAGGGAGATAGTATGGGAAATAAGTTGGCAATACCTGATTTGATTTCTATGGCTATAGGATTATTTGTAGAAAACGATTCAACCGAAATTTCAAAAATGACGGAGAAATTATCTTCTTTATCAGAAGAAGAGTTTAGGACAACATATATAAATGGGAATTTGAACAAAACAGATTTGGAAGCAAATTCAAAAACAAATTTATTTAAGCGTCTTATTAAAAGTTTGTTGAGGAAGAATGAAGAAGCGGATACCTTTATAAAGAAAAGGCTGGCAGTAGGTATTGCTGCATTCAGCAGATGTCCGGCAGATCTAAAGAATACCGAGTTGTATCCGACTCAGGTTAAGGCTGCAATTGCCCTGACCAGTTCCTGCGTATTACAAATGGATACAGGAGAAGGCAAGACCTATGCGGTTCTTCCGGCGGCGTATGCATTGGCCGGAAGATATGGCAGGGTTTATGTCATATGCGCTAACAGTTATCTCGCATATCGTGATGCCAAACGTACGAAACCGTATTGGGATTATGTAGGGCTGAATGTGCAATATATTGAAAGCTGTGACAATAATTGTAGTGAGAGATGGAAAGGTGAAATTATATACACAACGTTAAATGTTGTGATGGTTAAGGCATTAAAAGATGACCTAAACGGTTGTCCGGCTGATAGAAGAATACTCTATAGTGCAGTAATTATTGATGAAATTGATGCAGTCTTATTGGACGATTATGGTGGATGTAGTGTAATCAGTAATATTCAGGCAGAGGCATATGATTGGAAAAATGCAATTGAATTTGCCAAGAAGCTTGACGCTGATAAGGAAGTGGTAGTGGATGCTACTGAATTATCTGCAGCATTAACGATTGAAGGAGAAAATAAACTGAAGGAATATATTAGCGGTCATAACCTGCCTCTTTCTGTATTGGGGCAGTTTCGGGAGGCAGTGGAATATTCCTATATTGCATTGACAGTAAAAGAAAATCAGGATTATGTCATTAAAGACGGAATGATTTATTCTATTAACCGTTCTAGTGGAGAATGGGAGAGAGGTATTTCAAAGGGGTGGATGATACCGCTTGAAATTCTTAAAAATCTAAAGCCTCGAAGTCATTCGGTTACTCTTCACTCCATATCTGCGGAACTGTTTATGCGGCAGTTTCGGTTTGTTTCGGGAATGTCGGGGACGACACAGGAGGATGCCGCAGAATATTTATTTGGTTATAAGCTCCCTACTGTAGTTATTAAACCCAGAATAAAGAGAATTAACGGAGAAATACCGGACAAGGTTTTTACAACACGAAAGGGTGCGATTATCAGCTTGTGTGAAGAAATACAAAAGGAAGCTTATAATGGAAGACCTGTCCTTGTTGGAACCCAGAGTATTAATGATGCAAGAGAAATATATGACTTGCTAATGATGATGTTGAAAGAGGATGATGAACAGGAATTGTATCGGATTCACCTGATAACCGGCCAGGAAGGGGAGGATGTTGCACATATATACGAGCATGGCGGTGAAGATGATTCGATTATTATTGCAACGCAGATTTCGGGAAGGGGCGTTGACATACGATTAAGTCAGAGGTCTAAGGAAAATGGAGGACTTGCGCTTTTCGGATTCGAGCACTCTATGGACAAGCGGCATGACAGGCAGTTCTTAGGACGTGCCGGAAGACAGGGGGAGCCATATACGTCGCAGTTTTTTTTGAGTGCGGAGGGACAACTGCTTAGAATGGGAAAAGCTAAAGAAATATTTGAGGCAATGGAAATCGAGGAGCTTCAGCCCATACAGCATAAGCAGTTAAATAATGCTATTCGCAATTTGCAGAATGAGATTAGAGAGCATGAATTTTACAGACGCCGGGCAAAATCCTTTTTGATTGAACCGGATGAAGTAATGTATTGCAGCATCAGGGACTGGCTGCAGAATTTAAATTCTGGGGATAATCGGCAAAAGCTTCCGTTCAACTTTATGAATTATCTTGTTAATCATTTTATAAATGCTAATTTATCTCATATGATCAAAGATAATATGAATTATGAACAGTCAAAGGATTTGATCTGCCTGATCAAACATATTTTTGCTGATATAGAAGAAAATGAATTTAGCAGCATAGTCCTTGATGGTAAAAGGAAGGAATTTGTCAAAAACATAATCAGGGATTTTTTCGTTAATATTATATCGGAGAGAGAAGAGGAAAGCGAAAAGCAACTCATTAATATTGTTCGGTTGTATAATTTTTTAAGCGTTTACAAATGCTCATGCTTTTTGGCTAAAATCCATAGGATTAAAAGGCTGTTATATGCAGGGACTAGAGAAGAGACCAATAATGAAACTGTCAATCTAAGGTATGAAGAGTTAATTACAAAGGTGGCGTGGATTTATAAAGATCATTTGATGACATCAGGAGATTTAAAACATTTATATTTACTGCTCACTTTTTTAGAAAAGAATATAGCTTTGATAAGTAGAAACAAAATACGGGAAGCAGCAATATTGCTAAATATAGTATCTCAAAAAAGCTTTTGGATAAATAGGCGGGATAGATTGGGGAGGTATATTGTAAGGCATGCGCACAGAAATAATTACGATATTGCATATTGGACCATTATAAATGCTGGGATGCGTTACAGGGATTACAGAAATCGCGTTACTCATATTTATAATCATCAGGAACTGCAGCCCTTAGAACGTACCCGTATAATCAGCGATTCTGTGATGAATGAATGGGCCCAAATTGAAAGCACGCTGTCAACGGAAATAATAAAAAATTTAATTTCTGATCGGGCAGTGCTGGATGATTTATTTGTATATCAGGATAAAAGAGTGCGTTCTGGGGATAGAATACGGGGTGGGCAAAGCTTATACCAGCACAGTTGGGACAAGGACGTGAATCCTGCTATGCAGAAGAATATTGAGGAATCAACAAACTGGAACGAACAGCTGGTAAAAGATTTTATTATGCAGAGCAATACATCGCTTCAGTTTGGGATATCCTTTAATTTAAAAAGCCTTGAGGCATTGTTAAACGAATTTCTGAAACATTGTCCGGTCAATACATTACAGTCACCAGAAAGGATTGTGACGGCTCTTGAAAACTGGAAAAAGCAGGAGGTTCTTCTTGGATATGCACAGGAGCGTGTGAAGATTAATCATAAGTGGATTTTAAAATTTCTTAAGTATTTAAATGAAAGAAGTATTATTTCCGCATTACCCTCATTTCAATATTATCTGCGTTCCAATATGCGGAAGATAATACATAATATAAAGGATTATAATACGCTGCAGGCAATTGTAGGTTTTTTCTCCTTTTGGCTGTTTTTTGTTCTTTTCAGTAAGCTTGGAAAATGGACACCGCTTCCCGACACTGCCTTTATGGGCTTTGTTTTGGCGGATAATCTACTATGTGCCGGATTTATTTCAAAAGGAATAATAACAGCGCCGTTGCTGCCGTTATCACGTGCTTTATCTGATATGGGTAAATTAATTAGATTCACGATCTCAATCTTATTTGTGTTTATTTATATGAATGTTTTGAGCCCGATACCGAATTTCCTTTATTTTCTGCTCAGAATTCCGTTATGTCTTGGGATGGCTTATTTGTATTACATGTTTGTTAATCAATACAGAAGGCTGCATATGACTGTAGATGTTCCGATGTTTTCGATTTGGATAGCTTTCAGCGTTTCAAGTGCTTTTTTACCGGAAATTATGGAATATGGCATGCGTCCGTTAGTTGTATTTGGATTAATTGTTTTATATTATGTTTTGCTGCATGTACGGATTAATAAGGAATATGTAACTCTTTTGTCTACACAGATTATGGGTGTTACGGTGAAATTTGAGAGCACATCCTATAAGACCCAGAGGGTAATTGAGGGCAATGTGAGATCTCTGCCGCACATTTATTCGTTTATAGGATCGTTCTTACTGTTTCTGTGTTTAAAAAATGTACCGGCACCGTTTAATCGTATTACATATTATATTTTTGGATTGGTTTACATAATAATATTTTTGATATTGTCGGTAGAAATAATTAAAAAGCGGCTTTCGCCATATGCATGGGAAAAGAAATTGAACAGTCAGAAATTAATCATGATAGATAGTTCCGCACAAGACATTGTAGAGGTCAATTTGCTGCAGACACTGAAGGAAATTAAGCGCCACCTTTTAAAAAGGGAACTATTGCTTCAAATTGCAGTCTTTCTGATATGTGGATTTGCACTTAAGGATTATCAGATCAAAGAAGGCGCTTATCCATTATTTTTGCTTATCCTGTTTGCTGCATTTTGGTTTGGAGAGCACATGGTTAAAATTCTGACCAGCTTATACCAAATATTTATTTATAATGGACAAATTGTTACCAAAACTATGGATTTTGAAGATATCAAGGAACCTAATGAAGAGAAAACCTTTATGCAAAAATTTTTGGAATTTTTAAACCCTTTTTATTCTCATAAAAAAGCAATGAATGCTATTTTGGCTATTCTCGGAATATTAGCTGCCTTAAACGAAAAATTCGGTCTTTTAAATAAGTTATTTGATTATTTCATTAAAAAGGGAATGGTGCCATAGGATGCTTTCGTGTTACAATACATTTATAAAGGCTAAGGAGGAAGCACTATGTCAAATACGACCAAGCTGGCGCTGGAAGCGTCGCTTAAAAAGCTTTTGCTGCACAAAAAAATCGACAAAATAACGATCAATGATTTGACTGCGGATTGCGGCATCAGCCGGATGGCCTTTTATTATCATTTTAAAGACATATATGATCTGGTGGAGTGGGTTTGTGTGGAGGACGGAAAGCGTGCTCTTAAGGATAAGAAAACCTATGATACTTGGCAGGAGGGAATGCATCAGATTTTTGAAGCTGTTGTGGAAAATAGACCGTTTATTCTTAATGTTTACAGCGCCGTCAGCAGGAAAAAGATTGAAAGCTATTTGTATAAGCTTACCTATCAGCTGATTGCGGACGTGGTAGAGGAAAAATGCGTGGGGACAAAGCTTCAGGAAGGGGATAAGGCCTTTATTGCGGAGTTTTACAAATATGGTTTTGTAGGGATTATGCTGGACTGGATTGATCGGGGAATGAAGGATGACTATGAAGAGATCGTGAGGAAAATGAGTATTACCCTTCATGGGAACATTACCAATTCCATTCACAATTTTGAGCAGGAAAAGAAAAAATAAGTTTTATCAAAATCGGCGGAGTGATAAGTTTTTTATCATTCCGCTTATTTTGTAAATGGAAGTTTAAAACAGGCAGGCATAAGATAAGAGCATCAAAGACAGATTAAGAAATAACCGAATGGAAAGGTGGTAATTTTTATGGGAAAGAAAAGTAAAATCGGAATTGGAGCAGCGGTGATTGCAGCGGGAGGTGCAGCCGCCATTGCAGCTAAAAATCACAAGAAGTCAGAAAAGGATGTGGCAGTAAGAGCGGAGAATACGTCTGCAGCTAAGAAGGAATATCGTAATACGGAAAGAGGAAAAGATCAGAAAAACAGTAAAGGCATCTACTATACCAACGGTAACTATGAAGCCTTTGCAAGACCCAAAAAGCCTGAGGGCGTGGATGAGAAAAATGCTTATATTGTAGGCAGTGGTTTAGCTTCTTTGGCAGCAGCGTGCTTTTTGGTGCGTGACGGTCAGATGGAAGGCTCCCATATTCACATTTTAGAGGCAATGGACATTGCCGGAGGCGCCTGCGACGGTATCTTTGATCCCACCAGAGGTTATGTGATGCGCGGCGGACGTGAGATGGAAAATCATTTTGAATGCTTGTGGGATCTGTTCCGCAGTATTCCTTCCATAGAAACGCCTGGGGTATCCGTACTGGATGAATATTACTGGCTGAACAAGGAAGACCCTAATTATTCCTTATGCCGTGCAACCGTAAAGCGTGGACAGGATGCACATACCGACGGTAAGTTTAATTTAAGTCAGAAGGGCTGTATGGAAATCATGAAGCTGTTTATGACAAAGGATGAGGACTTGTATGATAAGACCATAGAGGATGTATTTGACGAGGAAGTATTCGACTCTACCTTCTGGCTGTATTGGAGAACCATGTTTGCCTTTGAAAACTGGCACAGTG
>JAUNGK010000103.1 GCA_030524555.1 Bacillota bacterium
ATTTGATAGTTAAAATGTTTGATAATCAAAAAATATATTGGTTTAAAATGAGTCAGAACGGAAAAGGGAAAAAGGAGAGCGGTTATGTTAGAAAGAGTTGCGGAAATTATCAAGGAACAGTTAAGTCTGGAAGGCGTAACAATTACCATGGATACTTCCTTTGAGAAGGATCTTGAGGCAGATTCGCTGGATTTGTTTGAGCTTATTATGGCTCTTGAAGAGGAGTATGATATTGAGATTCCTTCTGAAGAGCTGGAGAAGCTTACTACGGTAGGAGCAGTGATTACCTATCTTCAAAGCAAAGGGGTAGAGGGATGAAAACCAGAGTAACGGAGCTGTTGGGGATTAAATATCCTTTGATACAGGGCGGTATGGCATGGGTTGCAGAGCATCATCTGGCAGCGGCTGTTTCAAAAGCCGGAGCCTTGGGAATTATCGGTGCCGGCGGAGCGCCTGCAGAATTTGTGAGAGACCAGATCAGACAGGTGAAGGCAGTTACCGACAATCCCTTTGGGGTTAATCTGATGCTTATGAATCCGGAAGCGGACGCTATTGCACAGGTTATTATAGAGGAAGGGGTAAAGGTGGTGACCACCGGTGCAGGAAACCCCGGAAAATATATGGTTGCCTGGAAGGAAGCAGGAATAAAGGTGATTCCCGTAGTGGCCAGTGTTGCAATGGCAAAGATGATGCAGCGTGCAGGTGCGGATGCAGTGATAGCTGAAGGTATGGAGTCCGGCGGCCATATCGGAGCGGCTACCACCATGACACTGGTTCCCCAGGTTGTTGATGCGGTAAGCATTCCGGTAATTGCGGCAGGGGGGATAGCAGACGGAAGAGGCTTTGCGGCAGCGCTTATGCTGGGCGCAGAAGCGGTGCAGATGGGAACCCGTTTTGTAGTGGCAAAAGAGTCCATTGTACATGATAATTATAAAAAGAAGATTTTAGCAGCAAAGGATATTGATTCGGAGGTGACGGGAATGAGTCACGGGCATCCGGTTCGTCAGCTTCGCAATCCCATGACCAGAGAATATTTAAAACTGGAAAAGGAAGGCGCTTCCTTTGAGGAACTGGAGCATCTCACCTTAGGATCCCTGCGCAAGGCAGTGGTGGAGGGTGATGTTGTAAACGGTACTTTGATGGCAGGCCAGATTGCAGGTCTTGTGAAGGAAGAACAGACCTGTAAGGAGATGATTGAGGAGATTATGCAAAAGGCGCAGGCACTGCTTGGCAGAAAGGAATAAAGAAGAGGGTATGAGTAAGATTGCATTTATGTTTCCCGGTCAGGGAGCCCAGTACATAGGTATGGGAAAGGACTTTTACGAGAACGAAGAAACAGCCAGGGAAATATTTGACAAGGCAGGCCATATTACAGGGATGAATATAGCAGCGCTGTGCTTTGAAGAAAATGACAGGCTGGATATTACAGAGTTCACGCAAATTGCTATGGTAACATGCGAGGTGGCAATCCTGAAGGTGCTGCAGGAAAAAGGAATCCATGCTCAGGCAGCAGCAGGCTTAAGCCTTGGAGAATACAGTGCCATTGTTGCCACAGGAGCTATGAGAGCGGAGGACGCTTTTGCTATTGTCAGACGAAGAGGCGTTTATATGCAGGAAGCGGTTCCTGCTGGCGGTGGAATGGCAGCGGTACTGGGACTTGACAGTGCGGTGATAGAGGAAGTGTGTGAAGAAACACCGGGGATTGTTTCCATTGCAAACTATAACTGTCCCGGGCAGATTGTTATAACCGGAGAAGGGGATGCAGTTGAAAGAGCAGGAGAAGCCTTAAAGGAAAAGGGAGCAAAAAGAGTGGTTCCCTTAAAGGTCAGCGGTCCGTTTCATTCACAGATGCTGACAGGCGCAGGGGAAAGACTTGCCAGAGATCTGGAAAAGGTTCAGCTTATGAAGCCTGAAATTCCCTATGTGGCAAATCTGACAGCGGATTATGTAACAGAGGCGGAGCCTATTAGGGAGCTTTTAAAAAGGCAGATTTCCTCCCCGGTAAGATGGCAGCAATCAGTGGAAAGAATGCTGGCAGACGGTATAGATACCTTTGTGGAAATGGGACCGGGAAAAACCTTAAGCAGCTTTGTTAAGAAGATCAACCGGGAAGTGACTGTTTTAAATATTGATAAATATGAGGATCTTTCCAGGGTGATGGAGGTGCTTAAGAATGCTTAACGGGAAAGTGGCGCTGGTCACCGGTGCAGCCAGGGGGATTGGAAGAGAGATTGCTCTTACATTAGCCGAAAAAGGCGCCTTTGTGATTGTAAATTATAACGGTTCAAAGGAAAAAGCACAGATGACCGTGGATGAAATTAAAGCTGCGGGAGGAAGTGCAGTCAGCTATGGATGCAATGTGGCGGATTTTACTGCCTGTGGGGAAATGATTGCGTCCCTTGTTAAGGAATACGGACATATTGATATTTTGGTGAACAATGCCGGTATTACCAGAGATAATCTGCTGATGAAAATGTCGGAGGAGGATTTTGACAAGGTAATCGACGTTAATTTGAAGGGATGCTTTAATACCATGAAGCACCTTTCCAGACAGCTTTTAAAGCAGAAGGGTGGAAAGATCATCAATATTTCTTCCGTAACGGGAGTGATGGGAAATGCCGGGCAGGCCAATTACTGTGCTTCCAAGGCAGGGATCATCGGCCTTACCAAGAGTGCGGCAAGGGAGCTTGGAAGCCGCGGGATTACCGTAAATGCAGTAGCTCCCGGCTTTATCGAAACAGAGATGACGGAAGTGCTATCGGACACTGTCAGAGAGGCCATGAAGGAACAAATTCTATTAAAGAGAACAGGAACAGCCAGGGAAGTGGCAGGGGTAGTTGCATTTCTGGCCTCGAAGGAAGCGGATTATATCACAGGACAGGTGATTTCTGTGGATGGTGGTATGGCAGTATAACAAAAAGGGTGAAGCAAGAAGGGAGAGCAGCGTAAGATGAGCAGACGAGTGGTAGTGACCGGCATGGGAGCCATTACTCCCGTGGGATTGAATGTGGCGGAATTTTTTCAGGCATTGAAAGAGGGCAGGCACGGTTTCGGAACCATCAGTAAATTTGACAGTACCGATTATAAATGTCACATTGCCGCAGAGGTAAAGGGCTTTGAAGGAAAGGATTACATGGACTTCAAGGCTGCCAAGCGCATGGAGCTTTTCAGCCAGTATGCCGTTGCTGCGGCAAAGGAGGCGCTTTTGGATGCGAAGCTTAACATGGAAGAGGAGGATCCTTACCGCATAGGCTGCGCAGTGGGATCGGGAATAGGAAGCCTTCAGGCTATGGAAAGAGAGTATGACAAGCTGGCAAACAGAGGACCTTCCAAGATTAATCCGCTGATGGTGCCGCTTATGATCTCCAATATGGCGGCAGGAAATGTGTCTATTCAGTTTGGCCTTAAGGGAAAAAGCATTAACGTGGTTACAGCCTGCGCCACAGGAACCCACTCCATTGGGGAGGCTTTTCGAAGCATTCAATACGGTGAAGCGGATGTTTTCGTGGCAGGAGGAACGGAAAGTGCCATTACCCCTCTTGGAATAGGTGGATTTTGTGCCCTGACGGCTTTGTCAGGCGTGGATGATCCCGATAGATGTTCCCTGCCATTTGATAAGAACCGCAGCGGCTTTGTTATGGGAGAAGGCTCCGGCATTGTAATTTTGGAGGAGCTTGAGCATGCAAAAAAGCGAGGGGCACATATCTATGCAGAGGTGCTGGGGTATGGAAGCACCAGCGATGCTTACCACATTACCTCCCCGGCAGAGGACGGGATGGGAGCAGCCAATGCAATGCTTTTTGCCCTGAGAGACGGTGGTGTTGCACCGGAGGAGCTTACCTATATTAATGCCCACGGAACAGGTACGCACCATAATGATCTTTTTGAGACCAGAGCTATTAAGAAGGCTTTTGGGGAGCATGCGTCAAAGCTGCATGTTAACTCAACTAAGTCCATGGTAGGGCATCTGTTAGGTGCGGCGGGGGCAGTTGAATTTGTGGCCTGCGTAAAACAGATGGAGGCAGGTTTTATCCATAAGACAGTGGGGTATGAGACGCCGGATGAGGAGATGGATCTGGATTATTGCAGGGAGTCCTATGAGGAGGAAATTCCTTACGTACTAAGTAATTCCCTTGGTTTTGGCGGTCACAATGCAAGTATACTGATCGGACGGTACAAAGAATAATGTTAGAAGTATGAAAAAGAATTACTGATATAGATACATTATGTTAACCAAAAGGAGGCAGCTATGTCTTTATTATCTGCAAAAGAGATTATGGAGATTATTCCACACAGGCAGCCCTTTATGCTGCTTGACACCATAGAGGAGCTTACGCCGGGCATCCGTGCTGTAGCGAAGAAATGTGTTTCTTATAATGAGCCCTATTTTCAGGGACATTTTCCCGGTGAACCGGTGATGCCGGGGGTGCTTATTATAGAAGCCCTTGCGCAGGCCGGTGCTGTAGCAATTTTAAGTGTGGAGGAGAATAAAGGAAAAACCGCTTATTTTGCGGCCATTTCATCTGCCAGATTTAAACGGAAGGTAGTACCGGGAGATGTGCTGATGCTGGAAACGGAAATTATCAAGCAGAAGGGAAGCATCGGCGTCGGAAAAGCTACCGCTACGGTGGATGGCGTGATAGCAGTTCAGGCGGAGCTGACCTTTGCTATTTCATAGAAATTGTCAGTGACGGACACTTTGGAGGCAGAAAATGTCGGGATTATTTCGGAAGGAAAAATATATACATTTGAAGGGCGCCGAAGCCTTAAAGGAGACACCGGAGAAGCTTAAGAATTTGCTTTACAGGGAGAAGGACGGCGGGCAGGATAAGGCTAAGGAGCAGATCATTGTCTGCCCGGATTGCGGCAGGGAGCTATGCAGAGCCGACGTTGTGATTAATAACTATATTTGTACGGAATGCGGAAGCTATTTTCGGGTACGAACCAAAAACAGAATCCGTATGGTATGTGATAAGGACACCTTTGTGCCATGGCTGGAAGATATGCCGGTCAGTAATCCCCTTGATTTCCCGGGGTATGAGGAAAAACTGCGGGATGTAAAGGAAAAGACAGGACTGCATGAAGGCGTAACGGTAGGTCTGGGAGAGATTTTCGGTGAAAAGGTATGCCTGGGAGTGTGTGATTCCCGTTTTCTTATGGGAAGCATGGGGCATGTGGTAGGAGAAAAGCTTACCAGCGCCATAGAAAGAGCCACAGCGGAAAAGCTTCCGGTGATCCTGTTTTGCTGCTCCGGCGGAGCCAGAATGCAGGAAGGGATCATTTCGCTGATGCAGATGGCCAAGACCTCTGCGGCACTAAAAAAGCATTCCGAGCAGGGACTTTTGTATGTAGCAGTGCTTACCGATCCTACTACCGGCGGCGTAACGGCCAGCTTTGCCATGCTGGGAGACATTACGTTGGCAGAGCCGGGGGCGTTGATTGGCTTTGCAGGGCCAAGGGTGATAGAGCAGACCATAGGTCAAAAGCTTCCCAAAGGCTTTCAGAGCGCAGAGTTTCAGTTAGAGCACGGTTTTGTGGATCGAATTGTAGAAAGAGACGAATTGAAGGCTGTGCTGTATCAGATTTTACATTCTCACAGGGTTTCAGTGGAAAATGAGAATTACAGTACCTTTACAGAGAAAATAGAGAAATTTCATCCCACGGAGACCGGAAGGGAAAGACTATTTAAGGCACCGCTTAAAACCGCATGGGAGAAGGTGAAGGAGGCAAGAAGCATTGAAAGGCCTTCGGCACTTACCTATATCGATGAAATATTTGATGATTTTATGGAGCTTCACGGGGATAGAAGCTTTCATGACGACAAGACTATTGTAGGCGGAATAGCATGGCTTTACGGTCAGCCTGTGACTGTGATCGGTGTGCAAAAAGGAAATGATGCCAGGGAGTGTGCGTACCGAAATTACGGAATGACCTCTCCGGAGGGTTATAGAAAGGCCTTGCGTCTTATGAAGCAGGCGGAAAAATTTCATCGCCCGATTATCTGCCTGGTCAATACTGCAGGTGCTTATCCGGGAATGGAAGCAGAGGAGCATGGACAGGGAGAAGCCATAGCCAGAAATCTGTTTGAAATGTCGGGAATTAAAGTGCCGATTTTGTCTATTGTGATCGGTGAAGGAGGAAGCGGCGGCGCTCTGGCGCTTGCTGTGGGCAATGAGGTGTGGATGCTGGAGAACTCTACCTATTCCATACTTTCTCCGGAAGGCTTTGCATCAATCCTGTGGAAGGATGGAAAACGTGCCAGTGAGGCGGCTAAGGTTATGGGAATTACCGCAGAGGATTTAAAGCGTCTTCAGGTCATAGAGAAAATTGTCCCTGAATATGGCAGTGCGGGAAGGGATACAGTAAAGGACATCTCTGGTTATATGAAGAGTCAGATGGTAGAATTTTTACAAAAATTTGACGGAATGGACGGAGAGCAAATTGCAGCGCAGCGTTATGAACGGTTTAGAAAATTTTAAATGGGTTTCTCTGATGAAGACGCATTGGATATGGAGGTAAATATGCCGGCAAGAATAGTGGGAACAGGAAGTGCGCTTCCGGCACTTTGCATCAGCAATCAAAAGCTTGAAGAATATATAGATACCACGGATGAGTGGATCAGAAGCAGAACAGGTATAGAGGAGAGGCATATTGCAGTGGAAGAGACTACTGCTTCCATGGCTGTTTCGGCAGCAAAAGCGGCTATGGAGAATGCAGGTGTAAAAGCGCAGGAAATTGATTTGATTATTGCGGGAAGCGTGTCGGGAGATATGTGTTTTCCTTCCCTGGCCTGTCAGATACAGGGAGCTGTTTTAGCGGAAAATGCTATCGCCTTTGATGTGAATGCAGCATGTGCCGGATTTCTCTTTGGGCTTTCCATTGCTGAGGCTTACTTTACGTCAGGAATGGCCAAAACAGCTTTGATCATAGGAGCGGAAACACTTTCCAAAATGATGGATTGGAATGACAGAAGCACCTGCGTTTTATTTGGAGACGGAGCCGGTGCTGCTATTGTGAAAAAGGATGAAAAAGGAATTATGGGATTAGTGCAGGGATCGGATGGCGGGCGGGGGGATGCGCTTACCTGTCAAAACAGACCGGTAAATAATCCTTTTGTTAAAAATCCCACAGATCTGGATTATACGAAAATGGATGGCCAGGCAGTGTACCGGTTTGCCGTAAAAACCGTACCGGCTTCTATTACACAAGCATTGGAAAAGGCAGGGGTTGATGCCGGTGAAGTTAAATATTTTCTGCTGCATCAGGCAAACATAAGAATTATAGAGGCTGTAGCCAAAAAATTGGGACAGCCCATCGAAAAATTTCCCACAAACCTTCAAAAATGTGGTAATATATCAGCAGCAAGTGTGCCGATTTTATTAGATTATGTTAATAAAAGCGGTAAATTGCAAAAAGGAGACCGCATTGTACTGGCAGGCTTTGGAGCCGGTCTTACCTGGGCAGCGGCAGTTTTGACATGGTAGCCGTAAGACGGCCTGTCAGTATACGACAGATGGAGAAAATATGGAAGCGGATAAGACACTGAACACATTACTTGTTACTCTTTTTCGGGATATTATGAATATTGAGCAGGATGCCCTTATCAGCGGTGAGTTCGTTGACATTACCATGAATGATATGCATGTAATAGAAGCTATCGGCTGCAGTGAGCCGAGCCCCAGTTCTGTAGTTGCCAAAAAGCTTTCTGTTACCATGGGTACGCTTACCAAGTCTGTTGACAGGCTGACCCGGACAGGCTATGTGCTCCGGGAGAGAAGTGATGAGGATAAAAGGCTGGTTTTACTTTCATTGACTGAAAGAGGAGAGAAGGCATATATGCATCACCAGCATTTTCATGAGGAAATGATTAAGGCAGCTATGGGGCAGTTTAATCAGCAGGAGGCAGGGATTTTAATTCATTCGCTGGAGGGGCTGGTCAATTATTTTAACAGCCACAAAAGGAAATAGATTTTGAAAGGAACAGGCCGGAGAGTCCATGATTGATAAGGAAAAATTTCATGTTCTGAACTATGTTAAAAAGGAAGAATATACTGCCAGCATGAATGGCATGAGATATATGCTGCGGAAGAAGAAAGCGGATGATCAGGATAAACTGGAGGTAATTATCTGGCCGGAGCCTTATTGCTATGCGAAAACCGAGGAGGCCAAAAAGCAGCGTGCAGAGTTCCCATTTTCTAAAGAGGGAGTTATGGAGGCGGCAGATTGGCTGAATGAGCAGTACGAGCAGCAAAAACCATTATGGGAATTGTCCTCTCAAATAGCATTATAATGGTGAAATACTGGCTGGCGTTAATTTTTTCATTTTTTTGTTGAACGGGTGCAAATTATGGATTATAATATATGTAGTTAACATAATTTGAGTGTTAGGGGAGATAGGGAAATGACATCTTTGGTGTTTGACGATCAGGTATTTAACAGGGAGGTGCCCTTTTGCAGGGTATACAGCCTTGAGGGAAAGGAAAAGCTGGAAAAGCTTTTTTTGAAAAACCGCATATCCTATTATATTGAATGGCAGGACCGGTCATTTGTTTCAAGGATTTTTGCGGGAGATAAGCAAAAAGAAAAGAATATGTTTACGATTCGTATCAACGAGGCGGATGTAGAGAAGGCAACTGAGCTGGTTCGGGGAATAGAGTCGGTTAAGCTGAAGAAATGTAAGGAAAATTAATGAAAGCCCTGGGTAGGTTACCTGGGGCTTTCTTTTAAGCGGGAGGAAAAATGAGTCAAAGGAATGAGGAAAGCATTTGTCCGGTGTATGGAAAATGCGGTGGATGTCAGCTTTTGCATATGAGCTATGATAAGCAGCTGCAATGGAAAAGGGAACAGGTTTCTAAGCTTTTAAAACCTTATGGAAGAGTGGAAAAGATGATCGGCATGGATAAGCCGGAGCATTACAGATGTAAGGTTCATGCCGCTTTTGGAAGAGACCGTAAGGGAAATATTATTTCAGGAGTTTATCAGACGGGCACCCATAGGATTGTGCCGGTAAAAGAATGTCTTTTGGAAAATGAAAAAGCGGATGCAATTATTGGAACCATCAGAGGAATGCTGAAGTCCTTTAAAATTAAGACCTATGATGAGGATACAGGCTATGGTCTGCTGCGGCATGTGTTGATAAGGATCGGATATAAGACGGGACAGATTATGGTGGTGCTTGTTTTAAGCTCACCTATATTACCCTCCAAAAATAATTTTATAAAGGCACTGTTGAAGGAACACCCACAGATAACAACTGTAGTGATCAATGTGAATGACAAAAGAACCAGTATGGTGCTTGGTGAGCGTCAGCAGGTTATTTACGGGCCGGGGTTTATTGAAGATGAGCTGTGTGGTTTGAAGTTTAAAATTTCACCAAAATCCTTTTATCAGGTGAACCCGGAACAGGCAGAGGTGCTGTACAACAAGGCTCTTGAGTATGCGGACTTATCAGGAAAAGAAGGTGTGTTGGATGCTTATTGCGGTACCGGAACAATCGGTATGATTGCAGCGTCTAAAGCAGGCAGTGTGTTGGGTGTTGAGCTGAATCAGGATGCGGTGAAGGATGCGATAGAAGGGGCAAAGAAAAATAAGATTTCCAATATCCGGTTTTGGAAGGCGGACGCAGGGGATTTCATGACAGATATGGCGCAGGAAGGAGAGAAGGTGGATGTGGTTCTGATGGACCCGCCCCGCAGCGGAAGCAGTGAAAAATTTCTGTCTGCGCTGGTGAAGCTGAAACCGCAAAAGGTGGTATATGTATCCTGTAATCCTGAAACGCTGGCAAGAGATCTGAAGTATTTATGTGGTAAGGGGTACTGCATGGAGCGGGCGGCAGCAGTGGATATGTTTCCCTTTACGGATGATATTGAGACGGTTGTAAGGATGCAGTATCGTGGAAGAGAGAAGAAAGAAAAACAATTGCCATATATGAAAATCTAATAATTATTAAAGAATTATGTAATAAATTTTTATGATAAACCTAGATTATTCACGGCACAGCCGTGAAAGTGGCTGAAAGTCACATAGTTACTGT
>JAUNGK010000104.1 GCA_030524555.1 Bacillota bacterium
GCTTTTCAGTTCCGTGAACATCTGCCTCGCAGTCATATCTTCATACTCCATAGAATCAAAGCGATAGTTCACAATACGTTCAACCGGGACATTCCTCTCTGTACGCAGTTTCTCCATAATCATTTTTAATATGGTAGACTTTCCACAGCGACGCACTCCCGTAAGAATTTTGACAAAAGGCGTGTCAACATAAGCCATAATTTTATCCACATATAAGGGTCTATAAATCATTGTTACCACCTCCATACTATATAGTATATCGTAACCCTTCAGAAAACACAATAATTGCGATTATAAACCGCAAAACTTTTTATTTTTACACACTTTTAAGGATATAATAATAATTTCTCTGTCAATGGCAACCTCTAAAGCTTACATTAACCATACTTGTTTTCTATACGCAAAAAACTCTTTATATTTTATATAAATTAAAAAGAGCCCTCTCAGCAATTTAGCTTTAGAGCAGCTCTTCTTAAAACTATTTATTTAATATTCTGCAAGTACTTATTCCGTAAACAAATCACGATACCATTTTAGGGACTGAATATATGCCTCATATACCTGTTCCATATCAATTTCCTTTAAAATCATTAATCGGGATACCTCCTGCCAGTTAGCTGCTTCATATTGAGTAACAAACTCTAACACGGGAGCCAGCTTTCCTTTTCCATTAATCAGTGCTTCCTCGATCTGCTTAGATACCTTAACCATCCGAAGTGCTTCTTCCATTGGTTTATTCAGTATCAAATCAAGCACGGAAAAGAGTCCCATAAGGAAAAGCTCAGAGCTCTGACCTGCCATTTCAAACGCAGGCGCCAGGTTTTCGGCAAACTTTGCACGGAGAAGAGAAAGTCTGGTGATCTCATTAGGCTTATCCGCATATAACTGATTGGTAACTGCGGCATTAATCCACTTTTTCAGTTCCCTTTGCCCCAGCATGGCAGCCGCATGTCTGATAGAAGTAATCTCGGAATTAACAGACATACGGTTCACCATCTTAAGAAGTGAAATAACCAATGCCGTATCATGTCCGATAATATCTGCCGCTTTGGTCAGTTCAAAATCCTCTGCATTAACAATATTTAATAGCTCAATATAATTGACCTTTAAAGGTGCAACCTCTGTTTCTCCCTTCGTAACGGGAACACGGTAGAACTCTCCCTCATACAGCTCATAACCGCCCTCTTTAACCAGTCCATCATAAATCTCCTGGGTCTGAATGTTTCCCGCACACAGCCTGACATTGGGATAGACCTTGGTAAAGTAAATTCTTGCCTTTGTAATATCAATTTTCTTATGATCAAGAAGAACATAATCCATCAAAAGGAGAATTTCTCTATATGCCTCAAACTGCTGCACAGAAAGCTTTCGCACAGCCAGCTTATATCCCCTGGACTTTAATTCCTTTAGTCTGTCCACATACATCTTTTCAGGAGTAATCGAGTTATCCATCAAAAGAACAACTCTCCCATGTGGTGCACTGCACTGACTGTCAATATCTGTAAAAACAGAGATATTGTTAATGGCAACAAACACCTCCTTATCAGCGGAAAGTGTTTCAATTCCCATGTTTTCAATAATTTCCAGTCCCGGTATTCCCGCTGCCCCATCAAAGCTTCCTGTTCCCTGTAAGCTGGGATTGAGCAGGAAGTTTTTCTTCTGAGTAAATAATGAATACGCCCGCACGCTCATTTCTTTATCAAATAAAGGGATTAATGTAACAAGCATATCTTTCCTCCATACGTCTGTCATTTTATGTTAAGTGTACATCATTTATCTATCCTGCACAATAACAAAATTATGCACTTTGCTGCTGTACATGATTTTCAATATATTCCCTGAGGATATCTGCCGCCTCATTCAGTTCCAGTCCTGATTCGGAAATAATTTGATTTAACCCTTCCAGATCCTTTTCTCTTTTTTCTCTGTAAAGAGTATCTAATTCTCCCTGCTCGGACTTTAATCTGATCTTAAGAGCACTGATAATTTCTTCCTTCTCCCCGATCTTTTCTTCAATTGACTTTCTTTGACCTCTTGCCATATTACACCTCATTTCTGCGCACTGCGCAATTCATAATCCCATAATAATTTATAATTACTATTAGTATATGGACAAGATGATCAAATTATTCATTCTATTAAATTACTCATTTAACTCGTTGATTGTGGCCGCAAGCTGTGTTAGTTTATCGGTGATTTCTCTGCTGGTATCTGCCATTCCTACAGACAATTTCTGTACTTCTGATGCCACAACAGCAAAGCCTCTGCCGCTTTCTCCCGCTCTTGCTGATTCTATGGAAGCGTTCAGAGCCAGCATATTCTGACGTCTGCTGAAATCTGCAATCTTAGTTGTGCTGGCATTTGCCGCTTCAATTTCATCTGCTGCTTTGGAAATGCCATTCTTAAGCTTATCCACAATGCGTTTGTTTTCCTGCTCCTGATAGCATGATCTCACATACATATTAATTACATCACCGAGAAGATTAGCCGATGCTTCAATTTCCTCTCTTGTTCTGACATTTACCTTATGGAGCGCCTCAATATAAGATTTCTCATTAATTCCAAGCTCTCTTGCAGTATTCCTGAAAGCATCATCATCCGGATTTTCCGGTAGTACCTGTCCTCCAATTACACTGCCCAGTACAGTACCGTCATTTAAAGTAATCGGAATCCCGAAATCCACCAATCCCGCATGGCAGGAATAGACCCCCTCTCCCTCTCTGTCACATTTCTCACAGCGTCTTCTGCCCTCTTCGTTTCCTCTGGTCAGTTTGATACAAAAATCAGTGAAATTATAGCACTCACTGATATATTTTCCGTCAGCCCCTACCGCAACAGTTGCAAGGCCAGTGCTTTTGGCCCAGTTTTTCATAATACTTTCAAATTTATTCATGTCACAAAACTCTTCAATTTTTATCATGTTCCCCTCCGTTACTTGTTTTGCTAATGATACTGCAATTCCCTTAATTTTTCTTTTTCACCGCCCTTTTGGCCGCTTTCTTTGCTTTGGCTGTAATCTGCTTAAGAAGCAGCGCCTTTCCGAGATTCCCTTCTGCCTTAATCTGACCGGTAGTGTAAGCCTTTACAATGTCCAGCTTTCCTTCCGCAATCTCACAAAGAGTATGGGCATCCGTTGTCACCAGAACATCTCTGTCATAGTACTCATAAGGCTCCACATTAATCTTCCCATCTGCAATTTCAAGATAAAATGCTCCCGCAGCTTCTCCGGTAACGTTAAACTGGATAGCTACATGCTCCTTAATCTTCCCTGCATCCATATTCTGATAGGAATCCTTTGCCTGCTTTACCAATTCTTCGTAAGTCATAATCCACCCCTTTAGCTTAAATTTTCTGATAATATATCATTTATTACTATATATTATTATAACACAATTACATTTGTTTGAAAATATGCCTGCCGTGATTTTACTCACAGACAGGCATATAAATATTTGCTCCTCTTATAGTTCATAAGGGGTCACCTGATATACGTAATAATTCAGCCAGTTGCTATAGAGATTATTGCTGTGTGACCGCCATTGAAGGGACGGCCTCCTGGTATCATCATCCCCTGGATAATAATTCTTTGGAAGCTTAATGGGAAGTCCTTTATCCTTATCCCTGATATATTCGTTATGCAGGGTATATCTGTCATACTCCGGATGCCCCATAAGATAAATCTGCTTCCCGCCCTCTGTCATGCAAAGCAGCACCCCGGCTTCCTCCGACTCTGCCAGAACCGTCAGATCAGCGCACGCATGAATCTCTTCTGACCTCACTGCGGTATGTCTGCTGTGGGGAATAAAGAAATAATCGTCAAAGCCTCTGACTAGGGGGATTTTCCGATTCATTACCTTGTGTTCAAACACCCCAAACAGCTTCTCGGGAAGCATAATCTTCTCCATGCCGTAATGATAATACAGCCCAGCCTGTGCACCCCAACAGATATGTAACGTGGAGGTTACATGCTCCCTTGTCCATTCCATAATTTCACATAATTCCGGCCAATAGTCCACCTCTTCAAAGGGAATCTGCTCTACCGGAGCTCCGGTGATAATCAGCCCGTCAAATTTCCTGCCCTTTAATTCGTCAAAAGTATTATAAAAACGGTTCAGGTGCTGTATGGGCGTATTTAAAGAAACATGGCTGTTCATTTTCATAAAGGAAACTTCTATGTGCAAAGGAGTATTGGAAAGTGCACGAAGAAGCTGAAGCTCTGTATCCTGTTTAACCGGCATCAAATTTAGAATACAGATTTGCAGAGGACGAATATCCTGATGCATCGCACGGTATTCATCCATAACAAAAATATTTTCATTTTCCAGTATTTCCTTTGCAGGCAAATCACTTTGTACTTTAATAGGCATATCAATTACTCCATCTACTTATATATAATTTATTGTCATTACAGCTTAAGCGCCAAAGCGTTCTACAAATTCATCCTCTGTAATAACCGGAATCCCAAGCTCTGCAGCCTTTCGGTTCTTAGAAGATGTGGAATGTGCATCATTATTAACAAGAAAATTTGTTTTGGAGGTAACGCTTCCAGTAACCTTTCCTCCTGCCGCCTCCACATAGGCTTTAAATTCATCACGGTTTTTGTAATGATGCACCTCTCCGGTAATAACAAAGGTAAATCCCTCACATTTGCCGCCTGCGGCAGCCGATCCTTCCACCTTCTTTATTGTAACCTCTTTCAGCAATGCTTTCAAGGATGACTTATTCCTGTCACCTGCATACCATTCCATTACAGATCGGGATTTTTCCGGTCCGATTCCCGGTATCTCTTCAAACCCCTGTCCGGTTTCCATTCTCTCAAGGAAACCGTCAAATCCATTTTCAGCAATCATTTTTTTGCCTGCGTCAATACCAATCATCGGAATACAAAGAGCATAAATGAAATTCACCGGATGAACCTGTCTGCTTTTTTCAATGGCTCTTAAAAGATTATCACAGGACTTCTCTCCAAACCCTTCCATTTCCCGTATCCTGCCGACATATTCATTCAAATGATAAATATCTGCAAATTCCTTCAAAAAGCCCTCATTCATAAATCGCAAAATTGTCTGAATGGAAAGTCCGTCAATATCCATTCCTGACTTGCTTACAAAACGGGTAAATTTCTTCACATGCTTGGCGCTGCAGTCAGGATTGGTACAGTGAAGGGTCTCTGTATTGCTTCTGGGACTGATCCTGATCTGGGTTTTGGCGCCGCATACCGGACACTGATCCGGAATCTGAAAGCTTCCCGTGCTTTCCGTAACTGCAATGCACTTGGGTATGATTTTATTTGCCTTAATCACCTCCAGCACACACTGATCACCAATTCCCAGCCGTTTCATCTCACTTATATTGCACAAGGATGCTCTTGATACCGTGGTTCCCTCCAATTGCACCGGTTCAAACACCGCCACCGGTGAAATAGTTGACGCTGCACAGGACCACTCAATATGATCCAGCTTTGAGCGTGCAGAAACATCCTGCCATTTAAAGGCATAGCCTGCTCTGGCAGCATGATGCCCGGTAACATTTCCCGACGCTGCATATTCCGTATCATCATAGCAGATCACCAAACCGTCCACCGGTATATCCATCTGTCTCTTTTCTACCTTTTCCGTCCATCTTTCGATAGCTGCGGGCAAGGCAGCAGCTGTTGCCTGCTCCCGGTCTACTACAGTAAAGCCTTCCTTTTCCAGGAAATCCATTCTCTCTCCCCAGGAATTGATTTCATCCTCCAGATACACCAGCGTAAACGCATTAAAATGAACATGTCTTTCCTTTACCTTCTCAGGATCGTCCAGACTAAGTGTCCCTGATGCCAGGTTTCTGGGATTGGCATACTTCTCATCATCATCTTCTATGGTATCATTGATCAATTCAAAATCCGTGTAGGATATGGTTGCTTCTCCTCTAACCACCAAATGCCCCTGATAACGGATCGTAAGAGGAAAGCCCTGGATAGAGTTTTTCAAATAAGTAATATTGGTTCCTATGGTTCCGTTACCTCTGGTCAAAATTCTGGAAAGCCTTCCATTATCATAGGTAAGAACAAGCGTAAGTCCATCCAGCTTCCACGAAAGCCAGATAGGTCTGTCCTGTGCCCATTTCTGCAGCTCTGAAACCTGCTTCGTCTTCGCCAGCGAAAGCGCCGGGAACTCATGCAGCTCCTTTTCTCCATTATTCTCCTCGTATCCGGTATTCTGGGTGGGGCTGTCAGGAAGTATATATCCGGTTTGCGCCTCCAGCATGGAGAGTTCATCAAACATAGCATCCCACTCATAGTTTGACATCAACTCTTCTCTTCCGTTATAGTAAGCATCCGATGCGTCATTTAACCTTTTAACCAGCTCTGCACATCTTGTTTTATAATCTTCTATTTTTTTTCCTTCCATATATATTGCATCTTCCCTTCTGTCAGCGCTCCCGCTTCTCATATAACCTCACCGTGCTGCTCTAATTTGCAATTTTTCCTTCATAACATTCATTTTCCCCTTCATATACCTTTTAAATAAAACCCGTTTTTCTTAAAAAACAAATGCTATAATAAAGAAAAAAACACGAAAAGCTTTTATTTTAGCTTTAAATTAACATAATTTGAAAATGTGAACCTATTTATTCGTCTTCCACAACATCTATTTTAACCCCACACAAGATTTTGTGATCTTATCATACTTCATTCCCGGATGCCGGAAAGCACGAATTGTATAACGCATGTAATTCTTCTCCCGAAATCTGCCTGTACTGACCCGGTTTTAAATCTGCAAGCTGTACATTTACCACTCTTATGCGCTTTATTGCATTTACATGATACCCCAGCTCCTTTGCCATCCGTCTAATCTGTCTATTGACCCCTTGGGTCAGAATTATTTGAAAGGTAAACTTCCCTTTTTTCTCTATTTTGCAGGGTTTCGTGGTGACATTCAGTTCCGAAAGGAACACTCCGTCTCTCATTTTCGCCAGAAATTCCTCCGTAATTTCCTTGTTTACCTTAACTACATATTCCTTCTCATGTCCTCTGCTTCCCCGCATCATGGCATTGATCAGATCTCCGTCATTGGTTAAAAGAAGCAGTCCTTCCGAATCCTTGTCCAGCCGCCCTGCATAGGTAACACGAACCGGAAATTTCACCATATCCGTAATCTTTTTGTCGGCAAATTTGTCCTTTTCCGTACAAACTACTCCCACCGGCTTATAATATGCCAAAACAACCTTTTCGTTTCTGCCATGGACAGACTTTCCGTTCACTGTGATATGATCACGATCTGTAACCTGCATTCCCATATCAGCAATTACGCCGTTTACTTTAACCCTGCCCTCCGCAATCAGGCGGTCAGCATCCCGTCTGGAACAGATGCCGCAGGATGCAAGATACTTATTAAGCCTTTCCGTCTTCATAACAACCGTACTTCTCCTTATCTCCGGGATGGCACATAACCCTTAATCTGGTTCCTTCCTTTTCGTATTCTACGGAAAGCACATGAGTATTCTCCATAAAATAAGAAACAACACTGCCCCTCTCATAGGGAATCAGCAGACACATTTCCTGAAAATCAGCATAGGTTTTCTCCAATATCATATCCACAAGCATAGAAACAGAAGAATCCTCTTTTGCAGAAATATAAATCTTATCCCGTACACTTCTGGGATATGGCGGCTTCTCCTCAAGCTTATCATTTTTATTAAATACCGTAATCATCGGTATATTGCCGGCTCCCAGTTCATTTAAGGTTTCTGTTGTCGTCTCCATATGCTTTTGGTAGTGAGTATCCGAATAGTCAACCACCTGAAGCAGCAAATCAGCATTCTTAACCTCAAGAAGTGTGGAACGAAACGCCTTCACCAGCCCATGCGGCAGCTTATGAATGAAGCCTACCGTATCCGAAAGCAGAAAGTCCTTGTTATTTCCCGTGTTAATTCTTCGAACGGAAGTATCCAGAGTTGCAAAAAGCATGTCCTTCTCTAAGACTCTTTTCTCATCATCCATACCGAACATTTCAAGCATTCTGTTTAAGATAGTTGATTTTCCTGCGTTGGTATATCCTACTAACGCCACCAACGGCAGCCGGGAGCTTTGCCTTTTCTTCCGCTGAACCTCCCGCTCCCTGGATACCTGCTCCAGTTCCCTGTTAAGTTCCACAATCCGATGTTCTATTCTCCTTCGGTCAAGCTCAAGCTTCTTTTCTCCGGCTCCCCGGCTGCTCATACTGCCGCTGGTTCCTCCCTGCCTGGTCAATGCCTCATGCATTCCCACAAGCCGTGGCAAAAGATACTGCAGCCTTGCAGCTTCCACCTGAAGCTTTGCCTCTCTGGTTCTGGCTCTGCTTTCAAAAATATCCAAGATCAAAGCTGTTCTGTCCATCACAGGCTTTTTTAGTTCCTGCTGCAGATTCCGAAGCTGTGACGGAGTCAGCGTATCATTAAAAATAATCAGCTCAGCATCAAGAAGCTGTGCACTCTCCCGAAGCTCTGCAACCTTTCCGGTTCCAAGATATAATGCCTTATTAACCATTTCCATTTTTTGAGTAACCATACCCACCGGTTCCATAACACATGCTTTTGATAGCTCGGCAAGTTCTGCCATGGATCGCTCAAACTCTTCCGCATCATTTCCACAATCCACGCCTGCAAGTAAAACTCTCTCTGAATGCTCCTGTATCGCTCTTTGATTCCTATCTTCCATTTATTCTGTTCCACCATAATTTTACATGTCATTTGACCTGTTGTTGATTTTCAAAAATTAAATCATCAATTAATTTAAAGTAATTTTCAAATGTTTTCCGGCAGCATTCCGGGTTCTTGATCGTAACCTTTCCGGTTCTTAATCCAATTAATGTAAACGACATTGCCATCCGGTGATCCTCATAAGTCTCAACCTCCGCTTCACTTATCTCTCCCGGATAAATCTCAATGCCGTCCGCTTCCGGTACCCTCCGGCAATCAATTCCCAGACGCTTTAGCTCTGTCAGAATTGCCTGCAGCCGGTCTGACTCCTGCAGGCGAATATGCCCTATATTTCTTATCAACGTAGGAGTCTGTGCAAAGGGCGCAAGCACTGCCATTGTCATAGTTTGATCCGAAAAATCCTTCATGGAAATGTCAAGTCCCGGATAACTGTCAAGCATTCTCCCATCCACCTGTACCCCCTCCGGATACTCCTTCAACATACAGCCCATATCTCTTAAGGCTTCCAGGAACTTAATATCTCCCTGCATACAATTCATATGCACTCCGGCTACAATAACACTTGTTTTTAATAATGGAGCCATGGCATAAAAATAACAGGCGCCTGACACATCCGGTTCAATCCAATATTCTGTAAGCCCAAAATCTGACATCCCCGGAACAATAATACAATCATTCTCTCTTCTCACAGGAATACCAAATTGTTTCATCAAATTAAATGTCAATTTAACATATGACCCTTCTGCCCGTTCTCCCAAAAGTCTGATTTTCAGTCCTTTCTGCAGAAGAATTCCCGACATCATAAGCGCACTGGCAAACTGACTGCTCACTCCCGTATCAATACTGACCTCCTCAAGGGAAATATTGTGAGAAGACATCTGAAAAGGAAAATGTCCCTTCTCGCCCTTGTAGACAATCTCCACTCCTGCCTCCTCCAGAATATCCAACAGAGGCTGCATGGGCCGTCTGCACATCTGGTCAGATGCAGCAAGATCATATTCTCCCCCTGCCAGTGCCAGCATTACCGTCAGAAACCTTGCCGCCGTTCCTGCACTCCTCACATCAATACTGCCTCTGCTATCCGGTATCCTTCCTCCTGTCCCCTGTATGGTCACTTCGCATTGCTCTTCCCGTATTTCAAGCTGAAAGCCCAGTCTTAAAAGACAATCCAAAAAACCTCTGGAATCGTCAGAAAACAATACACCGTGAAGGGTGCATTGTTTCCCGGAAATTGCCGCAAGCAGCAACGCTCTGTTTGTAATACTCTTGGAGCCGGGAACCTGAACCTTGATTTCCCCGGCCCGCTCTATTTTTTGAACTGTATATTTTCCTGTCATCTTCAGGTCTCCCT
>JAUNGK010000105.1:0-2061 GCA_030524555.1 Bacillota bacterium
TTTAGAAACCGGAGTTATTTTGATGAATGTAGATGAATAAAATATCAATGTATTTTCGAGGATATGGTGGAATTTGCATATGATAAATACCCATGAGAGACGAAGATCAAACGAAGATCATAACCTGGAACGGAAAATGGTGTGATGAGTATTCCAGTGGAGGATTTGATTATTTTGCCCAGCCGGACGGTGAAACGCTGGAGAAAAGGAATTGCTGTAGAGTGGACAAGCTTGTGACATTCAGGTCTCAAATACGCAGAAAATAGCAGACGCGTTACAGGTGGTTGGGGAAATTCAATTATGTTTAAAGATATTAAATGCAGAATATCCAGATGATGGAAGATTATGGGATGTGGATTTCTTAGGATATTCACGAAAGATTAATGTTGTCTTGGAAGATGTGCATACAGGAGAAGAAAAGGTTATAGAGGTGTGTATAGAAGGGTAAAGTAAAAAAATGAATAAATCAAAAAAGATTATTATTGTTTGTTCAGCAATTCTTTTGCTGCTGGTGAGTATTTTGGTATATAAGAAAATATATTTATTCAAAGAGCAGGATCAAAATATTCCTACTCCAGCGCCTGCTTCTACAGCAGAAATGATACCGGAAGAAATACCTGAACCGGAAATAACACCAACACCGACGGAAACACCAACGCCTTCCCCGACTGCAACTCCAGTCCCTGTTGTGAAGGGAGATATTCCGGAGAGAAGCTATAAAAGCCATAGTGAATTTCCTTATGAAGATATGGAATATGTAGATGATGAGGCCTTTGCCTTTTTAAGGGAAGCTTATGAAGCCATTGATTTTTATGGGGAATTCGAAACCGGTGATGAGGAATTATATGATGATTATATCAAAAAATATCGAAAGCTTGTGGACAATGAAATTCCTTTTACTGAAAGAGAAGAAGAAAAGGAATATTATTTGAGTGAGTACGGTAATTTAGGTGCATATGGCGATGATGAATATGATCCGCATGAGTTTACATATTATTTATTTGATATGGATGGGGATAACACGCCTGAGCTGTGCATATGGAATTACGCTACCTATGTTTTTAAGTATGACACTGCTTCGGACAGTATGAGTTTATGGAATAGTTTTGAGTCACCTAATGAATTTATCCACGGGACAAAAATGGTACGTTGGATTTGGGATGGCATGCGCTTCGGTATTTATAGATTTGATGAAGATGGCAAAATGATATTTGATGTCTTCTTCTTGGTGGAAGCAACATGGAGCAATGGGAATGAGACTTATATGCTGAAAGTGCCGAGTTATAACGGCAAACCAATTGAAATTCCGCAGGAGATAAAGGAACAGGCATATTTCAGCGAAGAAAACAGCAGCTACCATTTTAAAGTAACGGAAGAACAATATGATCAGTTAACTGGGGATTATTTTAAAGCTTATGAACAGTCGAACGAGGAAATTGAAAAATTCAGTTATTTATATGATGAATTATTCGAAACAGGATCATCTGCGATTTTGAATGACTAAAGAATGCTATTTTATGCTTGAGAAGTAGGTTAATAGCAATAGTGATAAGACATACAAATGAAAAGAGAGGAGGAAGAATAAATGATGAATCAAAATGAAAAGGAGCAGTTTGATCCAAAGAAACTTATATGGGAGAAATGTTTTGAGAAGATATGCTGCGCCACAATAATAAGTCTTATTTTGACTGTGATTTTGTTTGTGGCATTGGTGGCGCTGTGCCCGATTTATACGGAATGGATGCAGGAAAAGGAATATAGGTTTGTGAGAATAGTATTTCCGTTGATGCTCCTTATTGCATTGGCAGAGGTTTTGGTAGTGATGGCTGGTAAAAAGGAAAATAAATTAAGCACGGTTAGGTTCATAGTACTTGCTAATGCCTTGGCAGCAATAGTGTTCTTTATGGCGTTGAAAAAGGCTATAGGCGGACATGCCACTACCTATGAGGAGAGTGCATATAGGATTTTTCTGATTAATATGATTGTACATATTGTTGCAGGGGTGGCATGCTTTAAAACCTACAGGGAGATTGAAATTGCATCAGAGGGAGAAAATAATGG
>JAUNGK010000105.1:2080-9794 GCA_030524555.1 Bacillota bacterium
AGTTAAAGGCAGATAACATATTTGATTACGAATATCTGATGAGGGAGGAAGTCGGCCTGATCCCCTGTCAGATAGAGGAAGACGGGGAAGATGTCATATTTAAGCTTGAGATGGAGGGAATGCGTTCTGTCAGTGAGCTTAAGCAGGAGGATATGGAATATCGCTTCCGCTTTTTACAAAATTTCTTTTTGTTAAAAAATACATGGCAAAAATATGATTTACCCATGGATGAAGAGAATATTTTCTTTGATTATAATTTCATGCCCTGCGTAGCAGTCAGAGATGTGAAAAAGTCAGAAGGCTCTTGTGAGGATACGGATTTCTTTGAAATTTATCAGGCGCTTGCCGCTGGTATTCTTTGCAGGAAGTATACCTATTCCCAGATAAGAGAAAGCGGACCGGAGATTATTAGAAAGGATAAAGCGGCTGTCTTTGTGCTTTCATGTGAGACGACAGAGGAACTGCATGACTGCATCAGTGAAAAAGCAGAAGAAATGTATCTGGTTAACAAAAATGAAAAGGTGAGACTTGACAAGAAAGGATATCAGCTAAAAATCAGACTGCTTTCGGGTGCTTTAGCACTGCTTGCTTTGCTTCTGCTTTATACAGGATATCAGACCTTTTGCGTTTTACCAAGGGATAAGGCGGTTATTCAGGCAAGCAGAGCCTATACGGTACAGAATTATGTGGATTGCATCGATAAGCTGAAAAGGATTAAGCCGGAGCAGATGGATACCTATACGAAATATATTCTGGCGGTGTCCTATGCCAGAAGTGAAGCTTTAGAGAAGGTGGAACTTCAAAATGTATTGGACAGACTGAGCATCTATTCTAATGAGATAGAGCTGGAATATTGGATTGCAATAGGACGAGCTGATTATGCCTTGGCGGAGAACTATGCGAAAGCCCTTTCAGATGATAAGCTGCTGGTGTATGCCTATATGAAGGAACTGAATTATTTGGAAGGCAATGTCAATATGGATGGGGAAGAAAAGCAAAGCAGAATGAATGAACTGAGTAATGCCATTACAGAGATTGGAAAGAAATATACAGAGGAATAGTTAGTAACGGCAGTGTACACACAGACAGAAGGCTGTACAAAAGAGGAGACAGGGAACATGGATAAGGCACGCTACTTTGTTAGAGACAGGAAGCTTGTTATTGGCAGGGAAAGAGGGAATATTATTGTCCCACAGATGCAGGGGGAATTTCTGATAGAGGACAATGAACTTTATATTAAGAATGATAATGTGAAAAATGGAAAGGAGGAGACAGAGCATAGGAGTATTGACCGGGGAGACAGCATTCAGGCAGGTAACCTCATAGTCACCTTTTTTGAACATTATCTGGAGATTACAGGGGATATGGAAGGCTGCCAATGTGATTTGGCTCCCTATACATTTAAAGAAATACCTTTTGAAGGTTTTCCTTACTATAAAAAGTCTCCCAGAGTTATTCACCGGGTGCACCCTGAGACAATCAATGTAAAGGTGCCGCCCCGCAAGGAAACCATGTCGAAAAGCTCATTGGTACAGATTATCATACCACCACTGATGATGATGGCGGTTACGGTCTTTATGAGCATTTTTATGAAAAGGGGATTGTATGTGATTGCCAGTGTGTGTATGACGGGAGTGACTACAATCTTTTCCATTCAACGCTTTTTCAATGAGCGCAAGGAACTGAAAAAGAAGAATACAGCGCGGGAACAGGTATACACGGACTATCTGGTCAGACTCCGGGGACATATTCGTAAGCAGAGAGCCCGGGAACGGGAGACATTGGATTACCAGACACCGGATGTACAGGTCCTTGAAAGTATGGCGCTTACCTATGACAGCAGAATGTATGAAAGAGGGCCGGAGGATGAGGATTTCCTTCAGGTAAATTTGGGATATTGCAGTGGGGAATCACAGATCAGGGTTTTGGGTGAGGAAGATGAGCTGGATATGACCGAGGATGAGCTGCTTGATGAGGCCAAAGAGCTTGTGAAGGATTTTGAAATCCTTCCGCATATTCCCGTGACAGTGAATCTGCGGAGCGCTCATCTGGGAATTGTGGGGGAAAGTGATAATATCCATAATCAGCTTAAATATCTGCTTATGCAGCTATGTTTCTTCCACAGCTATCATGATCTTCAGATCATATTTATCGGCAATGAAGCTTACGAAAAGGAATTTTCTTATTTGCGCTGGTATCCCCATTTGCGGATACAGGCAATTAATGCAGTGGCCGGAATTTTCAAAAGCAGCACCAGAGATCAGATATTGGGCAGTATTCTGCAGATGGTTAAGGACAGAAAACAAAAAACAGATGAAAGTAACAAGCAGATGGCTTTCCTGCCGCACCTGTTATTTATTATCGATGAGCCCGGCCTGATTAGAGACCATGCAATTATGGAATATCTTGGCAGAGGCTCTCGTGAGCTTGGGATAAGTATTATATATACCACAGATCAGGTGCCCAAGCTGCCTGAAAATATTGGAACGGTATGTGTTCTTGACAACTCTGAGTCAGGGCATCTGCTGCTTGACGAAGGGATCAGATGTGAGAGAAGTTTTGAAACGGTTTCCATGAAAGAGAGAAATGTCTCGCAGGTGAGCCGCAAAAGCGCTGCGCTGATCCATGAGAAGGGAATGGTTTCCCGAATACCGGACAGCATCACTTTCTTTGAAATGTACCATGTCAACAAACCTGAAGAACTGCTTGCGCCTGCCAGATGGAATAACCATGAGGCACATAAATCGCTGGCTGTACCTCTTGGTGTCAGAGAGCAGGATAATTATGTTGAACTAAACCTCCATGAGAAGGATCATGGACCACACGGATTAGTGGCAGGAACAACAGGATCCGGTAAATCGGAGATTATACAAAGCTATATTTTATCTCTTGCGGTTAATTTCCATCCCTATGAGGTGGGGTTTTTGCTGATCGACTATAAAGGCGGCGGAATGGCAAATTTGTTCCAGAAACTTCCGCATCTGCTTGGAACCATCACCAATTTGGACGGAGCAGAAAGCTATCGTGCAATGGTTTCCATTAAGAGTGAGCTTGCACGCAGGCAGAGGATTTTTAACGAGTACGGAGTGAACCATATTAACGGCTATCACAAGCTTTATAAGCTGGGAAAAGCAACGGAGCCTATTCCTCATCTGTTTCTGATCAGTGATGAGTTTGCCGAGTTGAAAAAGGAACAGCCGGAATTTATGAAAGAATTGGTATCTACCGCAAGAATAGGACGAAGTCTTGGTATTCATCTGATCCTTGCAACACAGAAGCCCTCTGGCGTGGTAGATGAGCAGATATGGACCAACTCCCGATTTAAGCTTTGCCTGAAGGTGCAGAATGAGGCAGATAGCCGGGAAATGCTGAAAACTCCTGATGCTGCCACAATTACACAGGCAGGAAGAGCATATTTGCAGGTGGGAAATAATGAAATTTATGAGCTTTTTCAATCAGCTTTTAGCGGTGCATCTTACAGTGAGGAGGATGAAGCATCTGAGGAGGGCGATAAAAGGGTTTATTTGGTGAACCACTTAGGGCAGGGGCAATTGATTAATCAGGATTTGGGCGGAAGCCTGGAGAGCAATCAGATTAAGAAGACCCAGTTGGATGTGGTGGTGGAATATTTGGAAAGAAGCTTTGAAGAACTGGAATTACCCAAAGTGAAAAGTCCATGGCTGCCGCCGCTTACAGAAATTATGGTTTCGCCGGTATTTGATAATATTTCGGACAGTGCAGCATATTCGGAGCTGTGTCTTGCGGTTCCTGTAGGCGTAGAGGATATACCGGGAGAGCAAAGGCAGGCAGAGTATATGATAGATTTCCTGCATGACGGACATGTGATTTTCTTTGCATCTACAGGATACGGAAAAACAGTTTTCCTGGAGACCATATTACTTAGCTTATGTGCAAGAAACAGTGTTAAAAACCTGCACGTTTATATTATGGATTTTGGTAACAATGCACTGCTCCCGCTGAAAAGTCTGCCTCATGTGGCGGATTATATCACCTATGATGATGTAGAGAAGCAGCAAAAGCTGATTAGTCTGCTGCTTAAAGAAATTAAGTTTCGCAAACAGCTGATGGCTGATGCTATGGCACAAAATCTTGATATTTATAACCAGAGCGCATCAAGGAAGCTTGAGGCAATTGTTGTATTTCTTGATAACTATGATGTGGTCAAAGAGCTGGGAATTGATGAAAACTTCTTTGTACAGCTGGCGCGGGACGGCGCGAACCTTGGAATTTATCTGGCTGTTACCGCATCCAGAAGCAGTGTGGTGAAGTATGCGCTGATGAACCAGATCAAGACCAAGATAGCGGGATATAACTATGAGCCTATGGAAGCGCGCAATATTGTAGGAAGAAGCGAATACGAGATTCCGGATATCAAGGGAAGAACGCTTGTTAAAAGTGAAACAATCAATCTGATGCAGGTATATTCTCCGGTTACTTATGAGACCGGACTGCAGTATAACCGCAACCTGCTTGCACTGATCAAACAGATCGTTAATGCAAGCACGGAGGAAAAGGCAAAGGGAATTGCTGTCTTGCCGGAGCAGTTCAGACTTAGCATGCTTACGGATTATGAGCCGGGAGATAAGGCGGATATCTACCTTGGACTTGAAAAGCAAAATGTGAAGCGTTTCGGTATCCTTACGTCAGATACGCCGTTTCTCATCGTGGGGCCGGTCAGAAGCGGGAAGAGCAACGCCTGCCGTATTATGCTTAATCAAATGCAGGAGTTTGAGAAGGTGTTCCTGTTTGACAGTAAGAACTATGAACTTCAGGATATAGGTGAGAGGGAAAATGTGGAATATGCAGACAGTGAACAGGCACTGAAGGAATGTATTGAGGAGCTTGCTGATCTGATAGAAGAACGCAAAGAGGATTACATGACCGGAAGGGGCAAATTGTCTGCAATACAATTCTATCAGTCTCTGCCAAAGTACTGTGTATTTATTAATGAGCTTATGGATTTCTCGGAATTGATTAAGGATGATGCTAAAGTGGTAAGTACCATATCGGAAGCGGCAGGAACAGGAATTCTTGTGGCAATGTCAGGCCATTCCGCTCATATGCCGGCACGAAATGAGACCGCAAAGCTGGTGAAGTCTGCAGAGAATGGGTTAATTCTCGGTGATCCGGGAATGAATACCGCATTCCCGACTTTCCGCGGGAAGGAATTACCGGAGCGTATAGAGGATGGCGTATTGTATAGAAAGGGAGTCTCAATGATGATAAGGCTGCCTAAGGCATAAGGAGGTAAAAATGGGATTGTTTGGCGGAGGCGGCGGATCGGGAGCCGCTGAAATGGCCGCAAAGTATGCGGCCCTGGTAGAGTTTTTGGAGGGAAAGATCAGCGAAGCGGAAAATGACATTGATAATGCTGAAAACGCATTGACAGCGGTACATGATACGTTCCAGTCCAACGAAGATTCAGCAGAGGGGTATATTATGGATACATTTGTGTTTAAAGAAAATACAGAGTTTTGCAAAGTATATACTACAATTATTCAAAACATGCGCCTGGGAGTAGAAGAACTGAACCTAAGAAAAACAGCGGCAGAAGTATTACAGAGCCTTTGGGAACAAAAAGCAGAACTGGAGGAGATGCAGGCAGATGCAGGACTTTAAATGTGTAACAAATGATATCTACAATATCAAAAAAGAACTGGATGAAATACAGGTGCTCCTTGATGAGACATACAAAAATGCCATACAGGTACAGGCTAATTTATCCGAACCTGCTGTCTGGGCAGGGGAATCACAGCTGGTAGGAGCAGCATTCATGGATCTTGTAACCCAGTACCATAAGCTGCTTGCCGGAGACGGTGCAGGCCCTGTAAAGGAGGCAAGCGACGGAATGCAGAATTACCTAGACAAAGACGAGGTCTTTTATGACGAGTGGAGCGAATATCAGGAAATCAAATCGATGTAGGAGGCAGCATGGAATTTACCAATCAGGAGGTCATGTTTTTACTCAGCGTATCCAGAGGCAGGGTACCCTTTGGCATCAAAATAAAGATGCCGAAGGAAACGGAACGGGAAAACTATGTAAAGGAGACCATTAAATCCCTTGCGGGAAAAGGAATCTTAGATGAGGAAGAGCATCTGACCCAGGAAGGAGCGGATATAATATTCTTCTTCGAACAGTACCGGAACAGCAAAAGACACATAACCCTAAATGACATAAAAGCAGCAATCATGCCGGAGGGAAGAATGATAGCTGTGACCCCTCTTAAAGAGGGGTATGACATCAGCTGCATATCGCCGGAGCTGTTGATGACGGGAGTGCTGCATCAGTTTGAATACCTGCGAAAGGGGGAGGAAAGCCCCGTTCGCGGGAAATGGCAGGATCTGGATGTGAAGCAGTGGCAGGAACGGATAGACGAGATGGAAGGAAACATTCTCCTGCGTGAATATGAGAATGGAAAACGCATCAGCGAAAGAATATACTGCTGGAAAGAAAAAGAAGGATACCTGCTCAACCTGACGGGAAAAAGGATAAGAAGCCTCTCGCCGGGAGTGATGAGAAGACAGATATATGGAATATTGGGAGGAGGAAGCTATGGCGGCGAAAACAACGGTATGCAATCATGAAGTTATGGCCCTGTGCTTCACGGAGCTGTCAATCATAGTGGCAAACCTGCACAGCGCGTACGAAAAGGCGGAACAGTTAATCAGTGAATTTGACGAAGCATACGAAGGAGATGCTAAAAGCGAGGTGGATATGTTTCTGACCAGCCTGCCAATACACATATACCGGCTGGAACTGTTTTACAGTAAAATGATGAATTTTATCATGATGACCTCACTGTCGTTGATGGAAAACGACACCCAAATGGCTGACAAGATGGAAAGGTAAAGAAAAATGGAGACAAAAAGGATAACCCCTGCCTTTGCGGACAAAGCATTGGCAGGCGGCTGCACAGCGGCTTCCATAGAATGTACACTGAACAACATAGAAGAAATATTTACAGAATGCAATGAAGAACTGGCAGCCATGGAGATGGCGAAAATAGGTTACAGCTTTCAGGCTGACGAGATCAGCAGGGTGGCAGAAAACATGGTAAAACTGCAGATTTATGTAGGAAGCGCCCACCCCCAGGTATATGATGAGCTGGACTTTCCATTGTATAAGGATTTCAAGAACCATGCAACAGAGACCCTAAGCCAGATCGTATTGTCCGACCTGTCAACGGACAATACCTTTGGAATGGAAGAGCATTACAAAGTATCGGGAAGAGGAGAGACCTATACCGTAAAAAGAGTCAAAAGCAAGATCACCATGGAAGACTTCCTGGGATTAGAGGAGATCAGTGAGGAAGACGGCATACCGATACTGGAGCATGTGGAAACCATCGGAGAATTTGCTACCCTGTTCCGGCTGGACTATGATACAATGAAAATGGAAGACAAGGACATCAATGCCTGTATAGAGGCCTATATGACAGCCGGTGAGTATGACCATAAGGCCTACCATCCGGTGAAGGATTTCCTGTCAGGCCTGCTGGACATGACAATCATCAAACCGCTGGTCGAGTGTGTTACAGGTAAGGATCTGATTACCGGGGAGTGTCTTACGGAAACAGAGAAGGGCTGGAAGCTGATAGGAGCGTGCATAGACCTGTTTACCTTCGGCCAGGGAGCGCTGGCAATCAAGGGAGCGGGACTGGCAGGGAAGCAGGCGCTCAAAACCATAGGAAGA
>JAUNGK010000106.1 GCA_030524555.1 Bacillota bacterium
TAGCTGCTATCAAAGAAGCAGTGCGATATCCGGGACGGCGAGGCTGAACTGTTACTTTTCCAAAGATTTTTTGTACAATTTTACTTGCCATACGTACGGGTCTATGATACAATATCCCTCGGTGGCAAACAAGTGTCCGCAACAGAAAAACATATACAGACATTTGTACGCATCACAAAAACAAAACGTAGGTTGTTCTTTTGGAAAACAGGTGCAAAAAATGGGAACCAAATATTTTGTTGTGAAGGAACAGGCAGTGCCCGAGGTGCTTCTTAAGGTAGTGGAAGCCAAGAAGCTGTTGGATACGGGTAAGGTGCACACGATTAATGAGGCAGCGGATCAGGTGGGTATCAGTCGAAGTTCCTTTTATAAGTACAAGGATGATATATTTCAGTTCCATGAAAATTCTCAGGGGACTACCATTACTCTGACCTTTCAAATGGAGGATGAACCGGGACTTTTGTCGGATGTACTTAAGATTATTGCTCAGTTTGGAGCGAATATTCTTACCATTCACCAGAGTATTCCCATTAACGGAGTGGCCTCTTTGAGCTTAAGCGTTCAGGTGCTTCCCACCACAGGGAATGTGTCGGAAATGCTTGAGACCATGGAGCAGCAAAAGGGTGTACGTAATGTTAAAATATTAGCCAAGCAGTAAGAACCAAAGATTTTCTATGTAGAAGTTAAGCATTAAAAGCTAAGGAGGAAATAGCATGATACAGGTAGCGGTTATGGGATACGGCACAGTGGGAAGCGGTGTTGTTGAAGTAATTGAGAAGAACAAAGCAGAGATTAACAAGAAATCCGGTGAGGACATCAATATCAAATATATTTTGGATCTTCGGGATTTTCCCAGTGATCCCTATGCGGATAAGGTTGTTCATGATGTGGAGCAGATTTTAAGCGATCCCGAGGTGAAGATTATTTGTGAAACCATGGGAGGAATCAAGCCTGCCTATGATTTCACCAAAAGAGCTCTTCTTGCAGGCAAAAGTGTCTGTACCTCCAATAAGGAGTTGGTAGCGGCTCACGGACCGGAGCTGATACAGATTGCCCATGAGCATAAATGTAACTATCTTTTTGAGGCAAGCGTGGGAGGCGGCATTCCCATTATCCGCCCTCTTAACTATTCATTAACGGCAGAGAAGATTGATGCTATTACCGGTATTCTGAATGGAACCACCAATTATATTCTGACTAAAATGGAAAGAGAAGGGGCCGACTTTGCTTCTGTGCTGAAGGAAGCGCAGGATAAGGGCTATGCGGAGCGGAATCCGGAGGCTGATGTAGAGGGCTATGATGCCTGTCGCAAGATTGCCATTCTTTCTTCTCTTATGTGTGGAAAGAATGTGAAATATCAGGATATTTATACAGAAGGAATTACGAAAATTACCGAGGCAGATTTTGTTTATGCAAAGGCTATGGGAAAGACCATTAAGCTGCTTGCCCAGAGCAAGGAAGTGGATGGGAATATGTATGCTATGGTAGCGCCGTTTATGATCAGCTATGATCACCCTCTTTCCATGGTAAATGATGTGTTCAATGCGGTATGTGTGCATGGCAACATGCTGGGAGACTCCATGTACTACGGAAGAGGCGCCGGAAAGCTGCCTACTGCAAGTGCGGTGGTGTCCGACGTGGTGGACTGTGCAAGGCATATCGGCAAGGTGATCATGTGCTTCTGGGACAATGAGGATGTGGAGCTTACAGGCATTGAGAAGGCAAGCCGCAGATTTTTCGTCCGGGTACCTGAGCAGAAGGAAAAGGAAGCACTTCACATATTTGAAAGCGCAAGCGTGATTGAGGCGGATGTGCCCGGTGAGTTTGCTTTTGTAACGGATCGGATGACAGAAAAGGAATTTAATGAGAAGGCTGAACAGGTGGGTATTATCAGCCGTATCAGAATAGAAGAATAATTGGAGGCTGAAGGTGAAAAATAAAAAATACGTTGTAGTGCTGGGAGACGGCATGGCAGATGAGCCGATTGAGGCCCTTGGTGGAAAAACACCGTTGGAATATGCAGATACTCCTGCACTTGATAAGCTAAGTAAAATATCCGAAATCGGTTTGGTGCATACCATTCCCGAGGGGATGAAGCCTGGGTCTGACACGGCCAATCTTTCGGTGCTGGGTTACGATCCCAGGAAATATTATTCCGGACGTTCTCCCTTAGAGGCCCTTAGCATCGGGGTGCCGATGAAGGATACGGATGTGGCTCTTCGCTGCAATATCGTAACCATTTCTGACGGGGATGAGCCCTTTGAGGAAAAGACCATTATCGATCACAGCTCCGGGGAAATTTCTACCGAGGACTGCGCTGTTCTTTTGGAAGCGGTGAAAAAGGAGCTGCAAAACGAGACCTATCAGTTTTATGTAGGAACCAGCTATCGGCATTGTCTGATTTGGAATCAGGGCAGCGTGATTGAACTGACCCAGCCTCATGACGTGTTGGGACAGGTGATCGGCCAGTATCTGCCCACAGACGAAAATCTGCTTTATATGATGAAGAGAAGCTATGAAATCCTTGTAAATCATCCTATTAATATTGAAAGGAAAAAGCAGGGATTAAATCCTGCCAACTGCTGTTGGTTCTGGGGAGCCGGAACCAGGCCCGCCCTTTCCTCCTTTGAGGAGAAGAACGGTGTCAAGGGAATGATGGTGTCGGCAGTGGATCTGCTTAAGGGTATTGCTGTAGGCGCTAAGATGGGCGTGGCTAAGGTGGAAGGCGCCAACGGTGGATTACATACCAACTATGAGGGTAAGGTGCAGGCGGCGCTGGATGCTCTTTGCGGTGAATATGATTTCGCTTATATTCATGTAGAGGCGCCTGATGAGATGGGCCATCAGGGAAGTGTTGAGAGAAAGGTGCAGGCCATTGAGTATCTGGATAAACGGGTAATCGGACCGCTTACTGAGGCGCTTGACGGGAAGGGAATGGAATACAGGCTGCTTGTAATGCCGGATCATCCCACTCCCATACGGGTACGGACCCACACTTCGGACAGTGTACCGTATCTTTTGTATGACAGTACGGCTCCAAAGGAAGAGAGCTGGAATTATAATGAAAGAGAAGCAGCCGCAAGCGGCAATTTTGTGGCCGTTGGGCATACAATAATGGATAGACTTCTCGAAAAAAGGGATTAGAGGAGATTTGAGTTATGAAAAAGGTAGTAAAATTTGGTGGAAGCTCGCTGGCAAGTGCAGAGCAGTTTAAGAAGGTGGCAGACATCATTCATGCGGACAAGGAGAGAAGATATGTGGTTCCTTCGGCACCGGGAAAGCGCTTTTCTGGCGATACGAAGGTTACAGACATGCTTTACGGATGCTATCATTTAGCTGAAGAAGGGAAGAATTTTTCTAAGGAGCTTGCAGCTATTGAAGCTAGATATCAGGAGATTATAGACGGATTAGCACTTTCCTTGTCCTTAAAGGATGAGTTTAAGACGATTGAGAAGAACTTTAAGGAAAAGGCAGGCGAGAATTATGCTGCATCCAGAGGAGAATATTTAAACGGAATTATTATGGCGGCATATTTGGGATACGAGTTTGTGGATGCCGCACAGGTGATTCGTTTTGATGAAAACGGCGATTTTGATGCTGAGATAACCAACCGGATATTGAGCGAAAGGCTGTCAGACCTTAAACAGGCTGTCATTCCCGGCTTTTACGGCTCCTATGAGGACGGCAGGGTGAAGACCTTCTCAAGAGGCGGCTCCGATATCACAGGTTCCATTGTGGCGAGAGCAGTGAAGGCAGATGTATATGAGAACTGGACGGATGTATCCGGCTTTTTGATTGCAGATCCCCGAATTATTAAGGATCCTGAAGGAATTGAGACGATTACCTACAGAGAGCTACGGGAGCTTTCCTATATGGGGGCAAGCGTGCTGCATGAGGATGCTATTTTCCCGGTAAGGAGTCAGGGTATTCCTATCAATATCCGCAACACCAACAGGCCCGGTGATGAAGGCACCTGGATTGTGGAGAGCACCTGTCAGAAATCTAAGTATGTAATCACGGGTATTGCCGGAAAGAAGGGCTTCTGCTCCGTAAATATTGATAAGGCAATGATGAATTCTGAAATTGGTTTTGGGAGAAAGGTGCTTCAGGCCTTTGAAGACTATGGTATTTCCTTTGAGCATGTGCCCTCGGGAATTGATACCATGACGGTGTTTGTTCACCAGGATGAGTTCATGGATAAGGAACAGAAGGTGGTTTCTGCCATTCACAGACTGGCAGAGCCCGACAGTGTAGATATTGAAGCAGACCTTGCACTGGTAGCAGTGGTAGGACGTGGAATGAAATCAACACGAGGAACCGCAGGACGTATCTTTTCGGCATTGGCCCATGCCAACGTAAATGTCAAGATGATTGACCAGGGTTCCAGTGAGTTGAATATCATTATCGGTGTGGCAAACGAAGATTTTGAAGCAGCAATTAAGGCTATTTACGATATTTTTGTAGTGGCGCAGCTGTAACGGTGAGGCCCGGCTTTTTCTTCCTGCTGACCAGCAGAAGAATTCCGGCTATTGCCGCCCAGAATAAATAGGATTGGATCATGGAAGCGTACCTGTAGCTTTCACCGATCCATATGGAATAAAAATCTCTGTTAATGTAGGTTGTGGGCAGGAGCTTAGCCACAGCCTGCATTCCCACAGGCATATCTTCATAACTCATTCCCATCATTCCGCTGAAAACCATAAACCCAAAGTAAAGCATCATGGTAACCAGATAGACAGGGCCAAACCTTTTAAGCAGCGAGGCAATAGAATGTGCCAGGCAGAATAATATAATGGACAAAACCAGTATACACAGAATATAGATCAGTATACCGGAAATGACGGGAGCCTCTAACGTCAGAACCAAATAGCCGTATATAAAGTAGATCAGGAAAGCAGCAATCATAAAAATAATTTCGGCAGCCGCTCTGTTGCACAGGGTAATATTGGAGCTGATCCCGAATAACTCCATACGTTCGGGAATTCCCTTTTCCATTTCCTGGGCTCTCGTGGATGCATAACCCATCAGAATGACAGCCATGGGCATTAAGGAGCCAATACCGAGAAAGATGGATGTGGAGACCTGAATAAGAATCGCCTGATCTGTTATCTCGGCGGCGATGGCACGGATAATGACAAAGGACATTAATATAGGCATGCCGATACCGAAAACATGTACATAGGGATTGCCGGTTACATTCCTTAGTTCAAAGAGTATCATCTGGGGTGAAAATAATTTTCTGCTTTTATTCGGCATGGATATGCCCCTCCTTTTTCTCATAATTTTCTTTTGCATTAATATAAATAATCTCAATATCCCGGTTGCTTCGTTTGTAGTTTATGTTGTGACGAAGAAGGAGATCCGTGATATTCTTCTCATCTTCATAGCTCTCGCAGGAAAGGGCTATCAGATGGGCAGGTGCGGAAAGCCTTTTAAAATCCCTGATTAAATTTTCGTTTTCCTCGGAGTAATCAATAATGATAACGGATTTTCCACAGTATTTTTGAAACAGCTCGTTCCGATAGCCGTAATCAATCACTCTTCCCTTGTCCAAAATAAGCAGCTTATCCGCCAAAAGCTCCAGCTCCTCGTAGTAGTGGGACACAATAAGCAGGCTGGAATCTTTCCCCTGATACCACTGGGCCAGCTTTTCTACCAGCTTTTGACGTGTTTCAAAGTCCAGCCCGGAGGTGACCTCGTCGTAAAAGGTCAGGGGCGCTTCCTGCATCATCACCATAATAATTGTAAAACGCTGTTTCTGCCCTCCTGAGAGCTTCGAAAATCTTTTCTTTAAGCATTTTTCAAATTCAAAGTAGTGTATCATTTCCTGAAGCTTTTCGTTTTGGGAAATTTTGGTTCCCAGAATTGCCTCCATAACATATTTGGTGGGCATGGCATCAGTATATTCGTTAAATTGCATGTGGGTAGCAATCTGGCTTGGCTGCAGGCTTGTGTAAATGGTTCCCTGATAGTTTACCAGTCCCAGAATGCTTTTAATTAAAGTGGTCTTTCCCGCACCGTTGGAGCCGATTACACCGATACGGTCACCTTCCTCAATGGTAACAGGTCTTGTGATATTAAGAGCCGTTTCCTGCCCGTAGCGTACCACCAGATCTTGAATTGACAGCAGCATAAATATGGCCTCCTTTTCAATAGTTGTTGTCTGCTATGAATATGAGTCTATCAGGACGGTATGAATTTCGTATGAAGCCGGTATGAAACCTTTCTGTAATTATCTTTTTTCTAAAAAGGTAAGCCTGGTCAAAACACTGTTTCCGTCGTTGCAGACTGCAAGGGATATTTTGGCCGTGGGGGCGTAGGAGGAAGCAATATAAAGTCCCAGGCCGTGACCGCCGGTGCCGTGATTGCCGCTGACAAAGGGATCAAAAATGTGGGGAAGGAGCTCTTCTGGTATGCGGACGCCGTAATTGCGGATGGTTATGGTTCCCGGTGATGAATTTATTTCTATTTTTTCTCCGCAGGGAGTGTAATCTATGGCGTTGGATAGAAGATTATCAAAAATCAATGATGCCATACGTTCATCGGTTAAAACCTTTCCGCAATGTTCAGGCTCACAGTGCACAGACAAATTTTTTTCTTCCGCAGTTACCTGACAGAGCAAAAGGCGCTGCCTAAGCAGCAGGGCTATCTCTATTTCCTGAAGCAGAACCTGATCTTTCAGACGGTTTTGATAAAGGATATCCTCCACCATCTTCCGCATGGATAAGAGCTGGCTTTTGACCTTAGGAAGATAAATGGCAGTATCCTGATACTTGCCGACCCGGCTGATCATTCCCTCTACCAGCAATAGGGCAGCAGATATGGGGGTTTTCAGCTGATGGGAGGAGGATCTTAGGAAAATTTCCTGACGTTTGTTTTCCTCCGAAAGAGCCTGGTTTTTCTCCTCCAGCTGCCGATAGCTTTTGGCGATTTCTATCTCCATGGGATTTATAATTCCTTTTGAGTAGAACTGTGAGAATAAAAGTACCAAAAGAAGGACCACGGCGGCGAGAGCCGGAAGACTCTGCAAAACCACAGGGCGGATTTCGTTAATATCCGGTGTTATGACCGGAAGCAGGGAAACCACAAGGGCATCGGCAGTCTTTTCTAAGGCGAAATAGGTGGTATAGCTGTTGTTGGCGTCCTCCACCCCTGTTTCAATGATAATCAGTTGATCGGAGATGAAGTGATAGTTCAGCTTTTCATTTGCATATTCTATTTCGGCAGTTGAATTGGGCAAAAGCTCTATATCTACAGGAAGAGCAGACTGATCCTGAAGGGAGCTTTGGAAAATATCCTTCCACTGGGATAAAATCTGATCCATATCCGAAAGCTTATCCTCGGACAAAGAAATATCTGTCGGCAATTCCCCGCTAAGCAGCCTTTGGCAGTTAGAAAGCTGCTCTCTTAGGCGTGCGTCGGTGAGCGTGATTTGGGCAGAGAATGCTTTCCCGGTAAGATAAATGGTATCACCCTGATCGGGGATACGGACGGAAAGGCAGGCGGTAGGATTTCGCACCTGCGCAGTTTCATAGCTTCCTGTTTCTACATAGGTCTGGTGCTGCTGACGGATGGATCTCAGGTTTTCATCCGTCAGGTAGTCCACATACAGGGACGGAAGCATATAAATAAAGTAACAGGTGAGAAATAACAGCAGAATACCTGCAAGCAGAAGGCTGTAGGAAAGATTTTTTCGTCCGAGTTTCATTTAAGTCTCCTTTTCTATGACGATAAATATTATGGCTGAGCGGTTATGTCAAATTGATAGCCCACACCGATCACAGTCTTGATACAGGGAATGGGCAGCTTTTTACGGAGGTTTTTGATATGTGCATCTATAATTCTGTCGTTTCCGATGTAATCCTCATTGAAAATATTTAAAATCAACATTTCTCTGGTAAACACCCGATTGGGATGTTGGTATAAGGTCTGCAGCAGCAGATATTCGCTCAGGGTCAGCGGAAGCCGCTGCCCCTTCCACAGGGCACAATAAGCTTCCTCATTAAACGTCAGTCCCGAGCATACACTTTCTTTCGGCGTGCCGGATGGAGAGGTCCGCCGAAGAATGGTTTCCATACGCTTCAGGAGAATAATGGGAGAGACAGGTTTAATCACATAGTCGTCCGCATAGTAATTAAAGGCCTTTACCTGCGTCTGCTCATCATCAAGAGCGGTGAGCATAATCACTGCCATTTCCGGGCGTACGGTTCGTATGTGTGAAAGAACCTGAAAGCCGTCAGCGCCGGGTACCATAATATCTAAAACCGCCATATCATAATTCTCCTGATCAATAAGCTTTATCGCATCGCTGCCGTTTGAAACCGGAGTGACCTGATAGCCGGAAATCAGCATATATTCTGTTAAAACCTCGCAGATTGTGGGTTCATCCTCCAAAAACAGGACGTGACAGGGTGTTTGACTCATAATAAAGGTTCCTTTCTGGTTACATATTCAATGAAGCTTGCAATCATCTATGGATAAGACATAAAAAGTCACCCGCAGCTTGAAGCTGAATTGGCGGGTGACTATAGTATATCATGTTCATATGAATTTGGTATGAAGATAAAGGAAAGCTGGAGTAATAATTGTAGTGGGTGAGCGTCCCGGCGATACCTAACCGGTACGCTCATCCGCTACAATTATTCGTACGGCGTTACCATGGAACTGAAATCAATGGTATCATCCCAAAGATAATCCAGATATTGTTTGGCGGTATCTGTCCGGGTGGAGGTTACCGCAATGCCGAATATAGGCTGAAGCTGACCGTAAGCGCCGGTTTTTTCCGCAAAAGGTGAAGTGTCCAAAAAGATTCCCACTGGGATGGGCTGCTCCATATTTTCAGGATGACGATGGCTTTCGGCTTCGGAAAGAATATCATCCAAAGTAAGAGTACTGCTCTCCTCGGAGGAGATCAGATCTGCATTTTCATAATCAATTTCTTCATTGGCCTTCAAAATTTCAGCGTAATCAACATAGTAAAGCTGGTCCTTATATTTGTCCAGCTCAGCATCGCTGTATAAGGTTCGAAGGTCTGCAAACAATTCATTGTTGGCGTAGTTATTAAACACCTCGGAATCAAATACAACAGCATCCAGATCCTTGGTCTGGCACAGGGCAATCAGCTTTTGGGCTGTGGCCATGTCATATTGTGTCATGGAGGTATAGGACAGGGTGGACTGCGTATCAATGAAGCATTCATACTTTTCCAAATCCAGAGAAGCATACTCTCCGAAGGAAGTCTGCAGCTGTTCGCTGTCAAGATTTATGGAGTTAAGCATAATGCCGTAAAAGGCATAATCCTTGGCACTTAATATATCATGGAGAAGCGTGACGACAAAGAAAATAATGCACAGGCCTACAATGGTATGAACCTTATAATAGTACCAGAAGTACTGCAGCTTTCCCTTGGCTGACATGTCTTTTGTCTTTAATTGCTGTTCTTTGATTTCATCCCGAACCCCTCTGTAGGGCTTGGGCTCTTTCGGTGTCTTGCTCATAGTAAATTCCTTTCCTGCGGTTTATTCTTACAGGTAATGCGTTCGTAATTTACATCATAACGATTTTGAAAAAAGGTGTCAATGAAAGGAGAGGGGTTATCTGTAAAAAAAGAATAAACATTTGGTTAAAATACTGAAAACAATACTTTTGCAGCAGTTCAGCTTTTCAGCGCC
>JAUNGK010000107.1 GCA_030524555.1 Bacillota bacterium
TTTAATTCTTCTTCAAAATCAATCATCCTGCATTCTCCTCATCAGGGACTTAATCTGTCCTATCAAATATAATGATCCGACAACATATGCAGTATCTTCACCTGTTTTATCATTTAACAGCTTCCAGAGGGCTTCCTTTGCATTCTCATGGAAGCTGCATCCTATTGCATCATACCGCTCCCATATTTTCTTAAGCTTATCTATAGAAGCACTTCTGCCCGTTTCTAACACTGTCACAACTGCTTCTGCAAAAAGACCCGAATCCGCAATCATCTGAATCATTTGTCCGTAGCGCTTGTCCGCTACCACACCAAACAGTAAACGCCTTTTTCCTGTACAGCCATCCTCCTTAACCGTACTTAAAAAAGCTCTTATTCCGTCTTCATTATGTGCACCGTCCAAATAAACTCCCGGAAGAACCTCTTCCATCCTTCCCGGCCAGAACGCCGTCCACAATCCTCTTTTTATGGTTTCAAGTTTAATTTTATCATCCTGAAGCGCTCCGGCTGCCAGAACCGCCACAGAGGCGTTCTCTACCTGATAAAGTGCCGAAGTGTTCAAAGAAAATCTAACATTATTATAATAACCAGTATGAAGTGAAAAATCAATGGTTTTATTGCTAATATTCACATCCAAAATCTGATCTTTTCTGAGTATGATCGCCGGACTTTTTGCTTTTTCTGCATATTGAGTCAAAATTCCCGTAACTTCTTCCCTTGCATCCAAAAACACCACCGGTACACCCTTTTTCATAATACCGGCCTTTTCCGCAGCAATCTGTGACAGGGTATCCCCCAGATACTGCATATGGTCATATCCAATTTCCGTAATAACGCACACAGCAGGGTTCGAAATACTGTTGGTTGCATCCAGCCTTCCGCCCAAGCCGGTTTCCAATATAATATAATCAGGCTGCCTGTCCTTAAAATAGCACATTGCCATCAAAAATAAATACTCGAAAAAGGACGGATGGGAAAGTCCCATCCGGTTTCCCTGCCTGACTTTATCCATAACCCTTTCAAATACTTCCGCAAAATCCTCCTCGGATATCATCTGACCGTCAATGCCAATTCTCTCCCGCATAGTCTCTAAGTGCGGAGAAATAAACATTCCCACACTTCTTCCGCTTTCCATAAGGATACTGCGCAGATAGGCACAAACGGAGCCTTTTCCGTTTGTGCCTGCCACGTGAATGATTTTACTCTTTAGATTTTCTCCTGAAACTACGGAAAGTAATTTTCTTGTATCCTCCAGCGTATTTTTGCCAGCAAATTTAGGAATATCCTCTATATAGCTTTGAGCCTCTGCATAGGACACCATGTCTTACTACCTCATTTCTTCTTTCATTTTCCTGCCTTTTCACTTCTCAAATACTGTCCTTATGAAAGTGCTTACGAGTAAGCAATCACACTGCTTTCTATCAGTCCTCTTTGCCAGAAATATTTCATAAAGCAGGTACTGTGTTCAATAGGCATCTGTACCTGGGCAAAGCATATCACCGTACCCCGGTATATATTGCCGCTGACCTCAATCTCTGCACCCTGCCCCTGTGAAATAGCGTTTTCAAGCTCCTGGCATTCCTTTCTCAGTTCCAAAAGCTCCGCCTTGGGAATCTGGCTTTTCTTCTCAAGGGCTTTAAACTTTCCTTCCAGTATTTCAACGCTTTTTCCTGCAGCCGAAGCTCTCTGCCTGCGAACCCCTTCCATTTCCTCGGCAATATCCTTAAGCTGCCTTATAAGCTCCGGCTCCCGCTTTCTTGCATCCTGCGCTCTTTGATAAATCTCCTTCTCACATCCCGCATGAACCACTGTCCGCATCTCAGCAGCATTGCCGATTTCCGTTGCGGTAATGCCCTTGGTTGCATGGGTATAGCCGCCGATGATAGCTCCCTTTTTTCCTGTAAGGATCACCTTGTCGTCGGCAGAAATTCTTGAATTTAAAATGGTATTGGCCTGCACGCTACCTCCTGCCATTACCACAGTATGCTCTATGAAGTCCGCAAATATATTTCCTCTGGCCGAAACCTTTGCCTTTTGTCCTCCCTGAATTCCACGGCTTAAAATAATATCTCCGCCGGCAAACAAATTGACTGCTTCCACGGTTCCCTTAATCTCAATATTTCTTCCTGCACGGATCACAACGCCCGACTCTACATTTCCATTGATTACAACATCTCCAAAAAACTCAACCTTTCCGGTGATTAACGTTACATCTCCGTTAATTTCATGCAGGTTTTGAATATCAATCCTTCCGTCCTTAAACTCAATCTTTCCGCTCTTGGTGGCCAGATAAACATCAGGATCCTCCTGATTGGATACAGCCTGCCCGCGAAGCGGCGGAATTTCCTTCACTCTGCCTGCAAGAATAGGCTTCCCCTTTACGTCAAATCCATCCTGTCCCGGCATAACATGATGATAAACCGCAACCACATCACCCTTTCTCACATTTTGAAGGGTACTCATGTTGGTGTAATCAACCCTGCCGTCTGCCAGCACTTTGGGCGCACGATACTGATCCGGGTCAAATTTATAATCAAAATATCCATCCCTGCCTTCAACGGCAGCCTGTCCTCTGGCTGCCACAATTTCTCTCCTATACACCCTTTTCTTAATCATGGCCGCCAGATTGGAATGATGATAACCTGTGGTAACTCCGTTCTTTTGAAGGAAACCGATCAGCTCCTCCATGGTGTAATTATCCCTTTCATCCCCCGGAGGCATCAGATACAGAAAGGCGTTCATATTGTCATCATCTATTTTCACATAGGAACCGTTATCCTCAATTGATAAGGGTGTTAAACCGGCGCCAAAATCAGCGCCGTTCTCATCCTGAAGCGTTTCAGGAATTACTGCGCTTTTCGTGCTTTGTTCCTGATCATTGCCGGCTGCCAGCGTCTCAATTTCCCGCCGCAGCTCCGCAACCTCCTTTTCCGATAGAAAATCCTGATTTTTCATCCGATCCCCTCCCTCTGTCAAAAGGTACAGTCAAAATAAGTTCGGGAGATACCCTCCCGAACTCATTGTACCATAATTTCCGAAAGCTGTCATAGACATTTGAAAAGACATTTGAGAAGAAACCGTATCAAAGCAGCGTCTACGACGAACGCTTACTTCTTATGAAATACGGGAATCGCATCAATAGGAGCCTGGCAGCTTACCGTCTGTCCTCCGACATACTCTTTTCCGTCATTGATATTCTTCCATACGCCTTCAGGAAGGTAAACCTCCCTTTCAAACTCTCCCGCATGAAGAACAGGCGCCACCAGATATTCGGAACCAAACATATACTGGTCCGTCAATTCCCAGCAGGTCTTATCCTCCGGGAACTCATAAAACATGGTGCGGAGCAAGGGCGCTCCCGTCTTACTTGCCTCCTTCATCAAACCTTCAATATAGGGCTTTAAGGAAAGGCGAAGCTTCAGCTGCTTTTTCATAACCTGAAAGGCTTCCTCGCCATAGCTCCAAAGCTCGTTGGGCTGTCCCGTATACAAGCTTCCTCCGCCGTACTCCTTATCGGAAAGAGGCGGAATATTATGAGGTCCCCGATCCCCGTGCATACGGAGAATAGGACTGAATACCGCAAATTCAAACCAGCGGAGCAACAGCTCTCTGAATGCAGGATCCTCCACGTCATCCGTCATAAAGCCGCCGATATCCGTGGTCCACCATGGAATGCCTGCCAGCCCCATATTCAGTCCGGCGCTTATCTGATCCCTTAAGGATTCAAAGGTACTGGGTACATCGCCTGACCAGAGCAGTGTGGAATATTTCTGGCTGCCTGCCCAGCCGCAGCGTACCAGATGAAGCATATCCTTTTCCCGTCCCTGGGCCTTGATACCGTCGCAGAATGCCTTAGCATACAGCTGAGGATAAATATTGCTGACCTCCAGTGCACATCCCAGCGCATAGCGGTAATTATCATAGTCATAAACCGCATAATCCGGCTCCGCATTGTCCAGCCAGAACATGTCAATACCGTAATCGTAATAATTCTTCTTACACTTTTCCCAGATAAATTCTCTTGCTTCCGGATTAGTCACATCGATTTCCAGACAGTCTCCCTGAAAATCATAGGTCTGAATGCTTCCTCTCTCGGTCTGAATCAAAAGGCCGCGGTTAAACAGCTCCTCGAAGTGAATGCTCTTCCGGTCTACGGAAGGCCACACGGATACCACTACCTTGATACCCATGGAATGAAGCTCATCACACATTGCCTTGGGATCCGGCCAGTATTCAGGGTCAAACTGCCAGTCTCCCTGTCTGGTCCAATGGAAAAAGTCAATCACGATTACATCAACAGGAATGTTCAGCTCATGATATTTTCTTGCTACTGACAATACCTCCTCCTGGGTACGATAGCGCAGCTTGCACTGCCACAATCCCAGAAGTCCCTCCGGTATCATAGGTGCACGACCTGTTACTGCTGTGTAATTTTGAATAATCTGACTTGGATTTTCTTCGGCGGTTATCCAGTAATCAATCTCCTTGCAGGCCTCCATATGCCATTCCGTATAGTTTTTGCCGAAGGATACCTTGCCCACTCCCGGATTGTTCCACAAAAAGCCATAGCCTAAGCTGGATACCGCAAAAGGAATACTGATCTGGGAATTGCGCTGTGCAAGCTCCAGGACGCATCCCTTTAAATCAAGATAAGGCTGCTGATACTGTCCCATACCAAACAGCTTTTCACCGTCATTGCTCTCGAAGCGGACATTCAAAGCATAATCTCCGCCGATAATGGGCTTGTAATCCCTTCCCACAATCTTAAGGCAGCGGCTTTCCGGGCTTTCCGTTCCTTCGTAGTTTCTGTAATATTCCCGAAGAATCAGCTTGTCGTCCCGGTAAAAGGAAAGCACGCCGGAGCCGTTAATCCTGACACTGATCCTGCCGTTTTTAATTACAGCCGACTTGTTTTCAGTGACGGTAATCTCCGCCTTCTGAAATTCTTCCGGCACCTCCTCGCTAAGCGCCCAGCTTCTGCCGGTGAAATCCATATACCTCGTTGCCCTCACACGAAGGGCATTTTCTCCCCAAGGCTCAATACAAAGGCGCTCACCCTGATGCCGTGCAATCAGCTTGTTACCCTCTTTTGCAAAAATCATAGTACCTCCTTCCTGCATGCTCCATGCAGACAACCCGTTTTGTTTTAAAATTGTAATAATCCGTACATCTGTTATAATGATAATATAATGATTTTTTTATTAAAAATCTTTAACATATTTGATGTATGCTAACACTATCGTGATTAGTAACATTTTCGTGATTAGTAACACTTTGTGACAGGAGAAATAATGAATCAGGAATATCTTTTACTCAGGGAAGAAACCCATCATGGAAATGCCATGTTTCCGTTTATGGTGCATGAAATAGAAAGCGATCCCAGCTTCCGTGAACGCATCGGCTGCCACTGGCATAAGGAAATTGAATTTTTAGTTGTGACAAAGGGAAAGGCAGAGATAAATATTGACAGCCGAAGCTATCATATTCAAAAGGACTGCGTCATTTTCATACCTTCCAACTGCCTTCATTCCGTAACCGCCGCTCCATCAGAGGCCTTTGACTTTTTTGCTGTCGATTTTGATCCGGCTCTTTTAAACAGCTTTGTCACTGACAGTATTCAGCAAAAATATTTTGACAGTCTTCTAAGCGGAGAAATTTCACTTCCCGAATGTATTCTTCCCGGGCAGGAATGGGAAATCAGACTTTTACATATGCTTGAGGAGGTCAGGCAGATCTTTACCCGAAAGGAAGCTGCCTATGAGCTGCTGATCAAGGCCAGATTATACGAAATCTGGTATCTGCTTTGTATTCATGCACAGAAAAAGAAAGCAGACGCCCCGGTCAATACAGACTATCGAATTTCCATGGTCAAATCCGTCATTGAATATATCAAGAAGCATTATGACAGTCCCATCTTTTTGGATACGCTTTCGGAGGAGTTTCATATCAGCAAGGGGCACCTGTGCCGCCTGTTTCGGTCTATCACGAAGATGTCGCTGGTAGAGTATATTAATTTTTACCGTATCAGCCAAAGTGCCTCCCTGCTTACAGAAACTGACCGTGAAATCAGCGAAATTGCAGTGATGACCGGTTTTAACAATATCAGCTACTATAATAAAATATTTCGAAAATATATGCACATGACGCCTTCTGCGTTTCGGCAAACCTCCCGGTAGTCCTAACATCATCAGAAGCCCTCGCAGCGTAAAACTGCAAGGGCTTCTTAAATGGTCAAAAACTATTTGGAGAGCTGGGATAATCTTTCCTTCACCTGCTCCATCATCTGGGTGTATTTCTCAAGCTTTGCTCTCTCCTCGGCAACCTTTGCTTCCGGTGCTTTGGACATGAATCTTTCATTGTTCAGCATGCCGTTTACTCTGGCAAGCTCTCCCTCCAGACGTTTCTCCTCCTTTTGCAGACGTTCGATTTCCTGTTTTATGTCAACCAATTCTGCAAAGGGAATATACAGTGTTGCGTTGGCAATCACTACCGATACCGCATCCTCTGCAATGCCTGCCTTGTCCTTCTTTATCTTTACCTCTGAAGCATAGGCAAGAGCCTCAAAGAACAGCTTTCCGTCTGTAAAGGCATTGATGATATCCTGATTTTCGCTGACTACATAAACCAAAGCCTTTTTGCTGGGAGCCACATTCATTTCGGTACGGACATTTCGAATGCCTCTTACCGCCTCCTTGATGATCTCAATATCCCTTTCTTCCTTTGCATAATTCCATGCTTCCTGATACTGAGGCCACTTGGAGATCATAATCGACTCCTCTTCGTTTTGCAGTGTACAAAAGATCTCCTCTGTAATAAAAGGCATATAAGGATGAAGGAGCTTTAATGCACCGATCAGAACCGTCTTTAAGGTCCACAGCGCCGCATCCTTGCTGATCTGGTTATCAGAATTGTAAAGGCGGGGCTTCACCATCTCAATATACCAGTCGCAGAACTCATCCCAGATAAAGTCATAAACCTTCTGCACTGCAATTCCAAGCTCAAAGCTTTCCATATTTTCGGTAACATCCTTAATCAGCGTGTTCAGCTTGGAAATAATCCACTTATCCGCCGGCTCAAGGTTCGGATCGGCCGCCTTAAGTCCGTCCTCCGGCATGTTCATCATAATAAAGCGGGATGCATTCCAAATCTTGTTTGCAAAATTTCTGCTTGCTTCCACTCTTTCATAATAGAAACGCATATCATTTCCCGGTGCATTTCCCGTAATCAATGTAAGACGCAAAGCGTCTGCGCCGTACTGATCAATAATCTCCAGAGGATCAATTCCGTTTCCAAGGGATTTGCTCATCTTCCGTCCCTGGGAGTCTCTCACAAGGCCATGGAATAATACGGTCTTAAAGGGCTTCTCACCCATCTGCTCAAAGCCGGAAAAGATCATGCGGATTACCCAGAAGAAAATAATGTCATATCCGGTAACCAATACATCCGTGGGGTAAAAATACTTCAAATCCTCTGTCTGCTCCGGCCATCCCAATGTGGAGAAGGGCCATAATGCAGAGGAAAACCATGTATCCAAAGTATCAGGATCCTGAGTCAGGTGATCACAGCCGCACTTAGGACATTTCTCCGGCTCTTTTGCCGCTACAATGATCTCACCGCATTTGTCACAGTAATATGCCGGTATTCTGTGTCCCCACCAGAGCTGTCTTGATATACACCAGTCGCGGATATTGTCGGTCCAGTTAAAGTAGGTTTTCTCCATTCTCTTGGGGATCAATTGAATATCACCGCTCTTAACCGCTTCCACTGCAGGCTTAATCAGCTCGTCCATCTTCACAAACCACTGCTGCTTAATCATGGGCTCAATGGTGGTCTTGCAGCGGTCATGGGTTCCTACATTATGTGAATAATCCTCAATCCGCACAAGCAGGCCCATCTCATCCAATTCCTTAACAATCGCTTCTCTCGCCTCATAGCGGTCCATACCGCAGAATTTACCGCCGTTTTCATTGATGGTGGCATCATCATTTAAAATATTGATCTCAGGCAGGTTATGACGCTTTCCAACCTCAAAATCGTTAGGGTCATGGGCAGGAGTGATCTTAACCACACCTGTTCCGAATTCCATATCTACATAAGAATCCGCAACCACAGGAATTTCCCGATTTACAATAGGAAGCATCAGCTTCTTTCCCACAATATCCTTATATCTTTCATCCTCGGGATTAACTGCCACCGCTGTATCCCCCAGCATGGTTTCGGGTCTGGTGGTAGCAAACTCCACAAATCTGGTGGTGCTGATGCTGCCGTCATCCTCGATTACAGGATATTTAATATGCCAGAAGTGGCCGGCCTGCTCTGTATATTCAACCTCCGCATCGGAAATAGAGGTATTACATACCGGGCACCAGTTGATTATACGGCTTCCTTTATAAATCCAGCCCTTTTCATGCATTTTGCAGAACACTTCCGTCACTGCCTTATTGCAGCCTTCATCCATGGTGAAACGCTCTCTGTCCCAATCGCAGGAGCTTCCCAGCTTCTTCAGCTGGCTGATGATTCGTCCGCCGTATTCCTTTTTCCAATCCCAGGCACGCTCAAGGAAGCCTTCTCTTCCCAAATCCTCCTTGCTTATGCCCTCTTCCTTCAATTTCTCAATAATCTTAACCTCAGTTGCAATGCTGGCATGATCCGTTCCCGGCTGCCAAAGTGCATTGTAGCCCTGCATTCTTTTAAAGCGGATTAAAATATCCTGCATGGTATTATCCAGTGCATGTCCCATATGAAGCTGCCCTGTAATATTCGGAGGGGGAATCACGATAGTAAAAGGTGTTTTGGAATGATCCACCTCGGCATGAAAATATTTCTTATCCAGCCATTTCTGATAAAGTCTGTCCTCAATCCCTTTGGGGTCGTAGGTTTTTGCAAGTTCCTTGCTCATAGCATCCTCCTTCTTCCGGTTCCAATATCTTTCCTTGAAAATATAAAAAGCCCTTCGCAGATTATCGTCTGCAAAGGGCGTATTCACGCGGTACCACCTTTATTTATCACTCTGAGATTTCGGCAAAAGCTGCTCAAAATCCTATCCGGTAACGGGGATAAATCGTGAGAGCTTACTTACCTTTCCCGGCAGAGCTGATTCTGCCATGCCTTAAACGGTGTTCGGTTCTCCGGCTCCAAAGCTACCTTCCACATTCCTCTCCTGAAACCTCACAGCACTGCACCATCCATGACGCAGGGTTTCTTCTCTGGCGGGTCGGCCATGTGTACTCCTCTTTTTCAACGCCTTTTCTATCTGATTTAAATTCCATTACATCATAAAGCATGAAAAGTTCTTTGTCAACTTTCTTTATTGAAAACATCCATATATTTCCTCTGGATATCAGTCATGTCTCATGTTATAGTCTCCTTGTAACATTTTTGTAACATCTTGAAATATTTTTGTAACAAAAGGAGGATTTTTAAATGAAAAAAACATTTTTAACTTTAAGTATTGCCGCTGCTGTCAGCACCGGTATTGCTCCCTTAACAGCACATGCCATGGACTCTTCAGCAGCCTACACCTGTTACGACAGTTCTCTTGCGCAGATTGCTTCTTCCGGCCAATGGGTCATTTTAGATGATTTAGATCAAAGCACCGAATTAACGGAGCATCTTCAAAATCTGCTGGGAGACTGCGAGGTTCATG
>JAUNGK010000108.1 GCA_030524555.1 Bacillota bacterium
TTTACCAGCATAACGCTTCCTTAAGGAGCATGTTTGCCGAGGATATGATGGTTGCGATAAGCACAGTGATTGCAACAGGCGTGGTTATGGTATATAACTTTATTTCCAGAAAGCTTTTTCTTGAAAGGAAATAATCCAAATGGATGAAAAGCGTTTTGAGGAAATCAGAAACAGTGTCATAGGCAGTAAAAGGCAGAGGTGCGGTATTGGAACCTACCAGGAAAAAACGCTGCATGCGGTTTTAAAGGATTATTATGCACCGGATAAGGATATGCAGGAGATTCCTGTAGACGGTTATGTGGCGGATATATATACAGGAGAGGAAATTATTGAGATACAAACCGGTAATTTCAACAAAATGAGAAGCAAGCTGGAGCGGTTTTTACCTAAGTATCCGGTGACGATTGTCTATCCGGTACCGAGGATCAAGTATCTGTTATGGATAGATGAGGAGTCGGGAGAGTGCTCCAAGCCCAGAAAAAGTACGGTGAAAGGCTCTGTTTACCGGGCTTTTTACGAGTTATATAAGATCAAACAATTTTTACCTGATCCCAATTTACGTCTGTGCTTTCCCCTTCTTGAAGTGGAGGAGTACAGGCTTCTCAATGGTTGGAGCAGGGATAAGAAAAAGGGCTCTTGCAGATATGACAGGATACCGACAGCTTTCTTGGATGAGGTACGCTTTGAAAGGATTGAGGATTACGTACAATTAATACCTTATGAGCTTGCAGAGCCTTTTACTGTAAAGGATTTTGCCAGGGCCATAGGAGAGCGGAAGGAAATTGCAAGCAATGTTCTTCATATCCTTAATTATCTTCAGATAGTTACAAGATGCGGAAAATCAGGAAATGCGTATCTTTATGAGGTAAAGGAAATCGGATAAATTACTAAAAAGCTTAGCGGCATTTGGAAAGCCGCAGTATGGAGAGTTAAAATGCAGATTACGGATAAATTAACGGGGGCGGAGGAAACCGCCCGTCAGTTTGTATATATGGATAAAGCAAAGGAATATGTTGAAAGACTTGCAGCAAAGCTTGAACGCAGGCCAACCTGCTGCGTTACCACCTTTGGCTGTCAGATGAATGCCAGAGATTCCGAAAAACTGGCAGGAATCCTGGAACGGGCAGGGTATGAGCTGACAGAGAATGAGGAGGCGGACTTTGTTATTTATAATACCTGCACGGTAAGGGATAATGCCAATCAGAGAGTGTACGGACGGCTGGGGCATTTAGGTAGCATGAAAAAGAAAAATCCCCATAAGAAAATTGCGCTGTGCGGCTGTATGATGCAGGAGCCTGCCGTGATTGAAAAGCTGCAAAAGAGCTATCGGTTTGTGGATTTGATTTTTGGCACACACAATATTTACAAGTTTGCAGAGCTGTTGGTGCAGATGTTTGAAGCAGATGGCATGGTGGTTGATATTTGGGAGGATACGGATCAAATCGTGGAGGATCTGCCCATAGAGCGCAAGTATCCTTTTAAATCCGGGATTAACATTATGTTCGGCTGCAATAACTTCTGCAGCTACTGCATTGTTCCCTATGTAAGGGGAAGAGAGAGAAGCCGGAATCCAGAGGATATTCTGCGTGAGATCAGAGCATTGGTGGATGATGGTGTTGTTGAGATTATGCTCCTTGGACAGAATGTAAATTCCTATGGGAAAAATTTAGAACATCCTATGAGCTTTGCCCAGCTTCTTAGAGAGGTGGAAAAGATTGAAGGGCTGAAGAGAATTCGTTTTATGACCTCTCATCCCAAGGATCTGTCTGATGAACTGATCGAGGTGATGAAGCAGTCAACGAAAATCTGCCGTCATCTTCATCTGCCGCTGCAATCCGGTTCCACCAGGATTTTAAAGGCAATGAACAGAAAATATACCAGGGAGGATTACCTTGCTTTGGCAGCCAGACTGCGGAAGGAAATTCCCGATCTTGCCATTACTACCGATATCATTGTAGGATTTCCGGGAGAGGAGCCTTGTGATGTGGATGACACCATTGATGTGGTGAAACAGGTTCAATATGACAATGCATTTACTTTCATTTATTCCAAAAGGACAGGAACACCGGCAGCTGCCATGGAAAATCAGGTTCCAGGGGAAGTGGTCAAGGAAGGCTTTGATAGGCTCCTTAAGGTTGTGCAGGACACTGCGAGGGAGCGGGTGGCGCTGCTGAAAGGGCAGACCTTAGATGCGTTGGTGGAAGAGGTAAATGAACAGGATGACAGTCTTCTTACAGGAAGATTGTCTAATAACACCATTGTTCATTTTAAAGGGGATCGGAGCCTGATCGGTGAAATTGTACCGGTTTATTTAAAGGAATGCCATGGCTTTTATTATCTGGGAGAACTTGTAAGGTGACAAGGGCCTGCAGAATATATTTACTTATGAGGAAGAGGAAGTATTATGGAAAAATTAAAACCAAAGCTGTTTTCTGTGATGAAAACATACACAAAGGAACAATTTGTTAAGGATGTGGTAGCGGGCATTATAGTGGCAATTATTGCGCTGCCTTTATCCATTGCGTTGGCGCTTGCGTCAGGCGTGGGGCCTGAAAAGGGGCTTTATACTGCAATTGTAGCAGGCTTTGTTATTTCGGCACTGGGAGGAAGCCGGGTTCAGATATCCGGGCCTACCGCTGCCTTTGCTACCATTGTGGCGGGAATTGTTGCCACCAGCGGCATGGAGGGATTGGCTGTTGCTACCATTATGGCGGGCATTCTGTTGATATTAATGGGTGTATTCAGACTGGGAAGTCTGATCCGGTTTATCCCCTACACCATTACAACCGGTTTTACGGCGGGCATTGCAGTAACCATTGCCATTGGACAGATCAAGGACTTTTTAGGGCTTACGTATCCTAAAGGAACCAGTCCGGTGGAGACCATGGAAAAGGTTAAGGCAGTGATTACTTATATTGGAACAATCAATATACAGGCGCTGATTGTAGGTGTTGTCTGCCTTGCAATTTTGATTTTATGGCCTGTTTTGGGGCATAAGCTTCCGGGAAGGCTTGGGAAGGTGATCTCTGCCATTCCGGCATCACTTCTTGCGGTTATCGCAGGAATTATTATGGTAAGCGGCTTACGTATGGAGGTAAATACCATTGGTTCTCTCTATGAGATATCCAACAAACCGCCGGTATTTTCAATTCCTAAGATAAATTTCACATTGATCAATGAACAGTTTGGAAATGCGCTTACCATAGCAATCCTTGCAGCAGTTGAGTCGCTTTTATCCTGTGTGGTATCTGACAGTATGATCAATTCAAGGCATAATTCCAATATGGAGCTTGCAGCGCAAGGCGTGGGGAATATTTGTTCCGCATTGTTTGGTGGTATTCCGGCTACAGGGGCAATAGCAAGAACTGCAGCAAATGTGAAAAATGGAGGGCGCACACCTGTATCCGGCATGGTTCATGCTGTAGTTTTGTTTTTGATCCTGGTGATTTTCATGCCCTATGCGGCACTGATTCCTATGCCTGCAATTGCCGCTATCTTGTTTATGGTGGCATATAATATGTGCGGTTTTAGAGAATTTATTTATCTGATCAGGACATCACCTAAGAGCGATATTTCTGTTCTGGTGGTGACATTTGTTTTAACAGTGGTATTTGATCTGGTGGTTGCTATTGAGATCGGTATTGTGTTTGCAGCGGTGCTGTTCATGAAACGCATGAGTGATGTGACCCAGGTGGAGGGCTGGAAATATATTGAAAATGACAATGATCCGGATGCTATTGAGCTTAAGGCTGTTCCCGAAAACACGCTGGTATATGAGATCAGCGGTCCTATGTTTTTTGCGGCAGCGGATAAGCTTCTTAGAATCACCTTCCGGGACAACACCAGGAGCCTGGTAATTCGAATGAGAAGTGTAAGTGCGGTGGATGCCACAGCTATGCATAATCTGGAGCAGCTTCTTGACATGTGCAGAAGTAAGGGCGTACATTTGATCCTGTCTCATGTCAACGAGCAGCCTATGAAGGTTATGCAGAAATCAGGTTTTTACGAGGCAGTAGGTGCGGAAAATTTTTGCAAACATATAGATGATGCCCTTGTTCGGGCAAAAGAATACAACGAAACGGTTTAAAAGGTACAGGTAAGAAAATGGCTGAAATGACACCAATGATGCAGAAATATCTGGAAACGAAGAAGGCGTACAAGGACTGCATTCTCTTTTACCGCCTGGGAGATTTTTATGAGATGTTCTTTGATGACGCCATTACGGCTTCTAAAGAGCTGGAAATCACCCTGACAGGAAAAAGCTGCGGGCTTGAGGAAAGAGCGCCCATGTGTGGAATCCCTTATCATGCAGTGGACGGATATTTAAATAAGCTGGTATCCAAAGGCTATAAAGTTGCAATCTGCGAGCAGCTTGAAGATCCTAAGCTTGCCAAGGGGCTTGTGAAAAGAGATGTGGTCAGAATTGTTACGCCGGGAACCAATCTGAATGTTCAGGCAATGGATGAAAGCAGGAATAACTATTTGATGAGTATTGCCTTCTTTCAGGGAAAAACGGGTATATCCATTGCAGATGTCACAACGGGAGATTATTATCTGACTGAGGTGGAAGACATTAAGAAGCTTCTGGATGAGATTAATAAATACCATCCCAGTGAGATCATCTGCAATGATGCATTTTTAGTCAGCGGTGTAGACGTGGAAGATTTGAGGGGAAGACTGCACATTGCGGTTTACCCCTTAGAACCTCATTTCTATGATGAAGACCGGTGCAGGAAAAGTCTTTTAAAGCATTTTCATGTAACCACTCTGCAGGGAATGGGAATTGAAGATTTCCCTTCGGGATTGATTGCTGCGGGAGCGTTGATGCTGTATCTTACAGACACACAGAAAACCTCCATGGATCATATTACCCATTTGTATCCCTACCTGACAAGCAGATATATGCTTCTTGACAGCTCCACCAGAAGAAATCTTGAGCTTACGGAAACCCTTAGGGAGAAGCAGAAGAGAGGCTCACTGCTTTGGGTTTTGGATAAGACCAAAACCGCAATGGGGGCCAGATGCCTGAGGCAGTATATTGAGCAGCCTCTGATCGATAAGGAGCAGATTATCAAAAGACTGGACAGCGTAGAGGCTTTATCGAAGCAGGCCATCAGCAGGGATGAGATCAGAGAATATTTAAATCCGATCTATGACATGGAAAGGCTTTTGGGAAAGGTAAGTTATAAATCTGCTAATCCAAGAGATTTAATTGCCTTTCGAAATTCCCTTCAAATGCTGCCACATATCAAAACCCTTTTGTCGGATTTTGATACAGAGCTTTTAAAGGAGATCGAAGAGGAAATTGATGATCTTTCCGATATTTGCAAGGTGATTGAAAATGCGATTATGGATGAACCGCCTATTACCATTAAGGAGGGCGGAATTATACGGGACGGTTTTGATGAGACCATTGATAAGCTCCGTCATGCCAAAACAGAGGGGAAGGACTGGCTGGCAAAGCTGGAGGAGGAAGACAGAGAGCGTACGGGAATTAAAAACCTTCGGATACGTTACAATAAGGTATTCGGCTATTATTTTGAGGTGACTAATTCCTTTAGGAATCAGGTGCCAGAGGATTATATTCGAAAGCAGACGCTTACCAATGCAGAACGTTATACCAATGCCAAATTAAAGGAGCTGGAGGATACCATTTTAAATGCGGAGGATAAACTGTTCGGCCTGGAGTATGATATGTTCTGCCGTATAAGGGATGCCATTGCCGGGGAAGTGGAGCGTATCCAGCGTACCGCCAAGGCGATTGCAAGACTGGATGTGTTTGCATCCTTTTCTGTGGTGGCAGAGCGAAATCACTATGTAAGGCCTTCCATCAATGAGAAGGGAGTTATTGATATTAAGGGTGGAAGACATCCGGTGGTGGAGCAGATGATATCGGGGGATATGTTTATCTCCAATGACACTTATCTGGATAATAACAAATACTGTGTGTCTATTATTACAGGCCCTAATATGGCAGGAAAATCCACTTATATGAGGCAGGTTGCCCTGATTGTCCTTATGGCACAGATCGGCTGCTTTGTGCCGGCTGCCAGCGCCAATATCGGTTTGGTGGACAGGATTTTTACCAGAGTGGGTGCATCGGATGATCTTGCCAGCGGACAGAGTACCTTTATGGTGGAAATGAATGAGGTGGCCAATATTTTAAGGAATGCTACTTCCAACAGCCTTTTGGTCCTTGATGAGATAGGGCGGGGAACATCAACCTTTGACGGGCTTTCCATTGCATGGGCGGTGATTGAGCATATCAGCAACAAAAAGCTGCTTGGAGCCAAAACCTTGTTTGCAACCCATTACCATGAGCTTACCGAGCTTGAGGGAAAGATGAGCAATGTAAATAACTATTGCATTGCGGTGAAGGAAAAGGGAGATGATATCGTTTTCCTGCGCAAAATTGTTAAGGGTGGAGCGGACAAGAGCTATGGTATTCAGGTTGCAAAGCTTGCGGGAGTACCGGATATGGTTATTGACCGTGCCAAGGAAATTGTGGCGCAGCTTGTAGATAATGATATTCTGGAAAAGGTGCAAAGCATTGCCATCGATCAGAAGGAAGGGAAGCATAAGCCGGTTAAGTATGACGAGGTTGATTTGTCCCAAATGTCCTTATTTGATACGGTGACGGATGAGGATGTATTAAATGAGCTGAAAGAGATCGATGTGTCCAATCTGACGCCTCTGGATGCCCTTAACACACTATATCGCTTACAAAATAAGCTGAAAAACAGGTGGTAGAACAGGAGGTGTCTTATGCCCCGTATTAATCTTTTAAGTCAAAATACAATTGACCAGATTGCAGCAGGAGAGGTGGTTGAGCGTCCGCTAAGCGTCGTTAAGGAACTGATGGAAAATGCTATCGATGCAGGGGCAAAGGCCATAACGGTAGAAATTAAGGACGGAGGTATTTCCCTGATCCGTGTGACGGATAACGGCTGTGGAATTGAAAAGGATGAGGTTAAGAAAGCCTTTCTTCGTCATGCTACCAGCAAAATCAGCTCTATTGAGGATTTGACCTTTACGGAAAGCTTAGGCTTTCGTGGTGAGGCCTTATCCAGCATTGCCGCGGTCTCTCAGGTGGAGGTAATTACCAAAACAAAAGATGCGCTTACCGGTATACGGTATGCGATTTCCGGCGGCAGGCAGGAGGAGCTTATGGAGGTTGGAGCTCCTGACGGAACCACTTTTTTGGTGCGAAATTTATTTTTTAATACGCCTGCCAGAAGAAAGTTTTTAAAACAACCCCAGACAGAAGGAAGTTATGTGTCGGATATGATGGAGCATCTGGCTTTATCCCATCCTGACGTTTCGATCAAGTTTATAAATGGAGGACAAACACGTTTTCATACATCGGGCAACGGAGATTTAAAGGAAATTATTTACCGGATTTACGGAAAAGAGACGGTGGATGCATTATACCCCTTCTGTTATCAGGGCAGCTGCTTTTCGGTCAGCGGGTATCTTGGAAAGCCGGAGCTTAACCGTTCTAACAGGAATTTTGAGACCTGCTTTGTTAATGGAAGATATGTAAAGAATGAAACCATCACAAAGGCTATGGAGGAGGGGTATCGGGCATATCTGATGCAGCATAAATTCCCCTTTTATGTACTTCATTTAAATATTGAGCCTTCTTCTGTTGATGTAAATGTCCACCCTTCTAAGATGGAAATACGTCTTCATCATGGGAATGAACTATATGCGGAGCTTTCGACGGCAGTTGCAGGCTGCCTTCATGAGATTGAGCTGATACCGGATGTGAAGCTAATCAAGGAACCGGATAAACCGGAAGCGCCTTTAAAAACACCGGAGCCCTTTGAGGTAAGGCGGACTGCCATGCTTCGGGAGGAGGAGGCCTCTTATCATACGCAGGAGACAGAGCCCAGGGTGGCGGATTTTTTGCAGAAAATACCCACAAACCGGGTAATCGGTGAGATAAATTCTGTTAAAAGCATGGAAAATGCAGGAATTCATGCAAATGTGATTAAAGCGGGAGAGCATATTCTGGTAGAAAAGCCGCTTCAGCTGGATCTGTTTGAGGAGCGCTTTTTGTCGGAGGAGGCAAAAGGAGAGTATCAAATTATGGGCCAGATTTTTGATACCTACTGGCTTATTTCTTTTAAGGACAAGCTTTTTATTATGGATCAGCATGCCGCACATGAGAAAGTGAAATATGAGGGTCTTGTGAAGGAACTGGAGGATAAGAATGTTTCTTCGCAGATGCTAAATCCGCCGGTGATTATTTCCCTTACAGGAAGAGAAGAGCAGCTTTTAAAGGAATTTGAAAACAGCTTTTTGGAGCTTGGCTTTGAATTTGAGGAGTTTGGCGGCGGCTCTTATGCAATCCGTTCCATGCCGGTAGATTTGTATGGCTGTAATGAAAAAGAATTTTTCATGGATATTTTGGATGAAATTGCAGACAATCCTATGAAGGGGACGCCGGACGTAATTTTACATAAGCTTGCGTCCATGGCATGCAAGGCTGCAGTCAAGGGTAATATGCATATGACTACAGAGGAGGTAGGGGCGCTTCTTGACGCTCTTTTAGAGCTTAAGGATCCTTATCATTGTCCTCACGGAAGACCAACCATCATATCAATGACCAAATATGAAATTGAAAAGAAGTTTAAAAGAATTGTTTAAGGGCGGATGAGCTCAATGATGAATGATAAGAAAAAACTGATAATTCTCACAGGGCCCACAGCGGCAGGCAAAACCTCGCTTTCCATCTCACTGGCTAAAAGGCTTGGAGGAGAGATTGTTTCAGCGGACTCCATGCAGGTATATAAATATATGAATATCGGTTCTGCCAAAATTACTAAGGCGCAGATGGAGGGGATTCCCCATCACTTGATTGATGTGCTGATGCCGGACGAGGAGTTTAATGTGTTTCGTTTTCAGCAGATGGCAAAGGAAGCCCTTTCAGGTATCTATGACAGAAATCATGTTCCTATTGTGGTTGGGGGAACCGGCTTTTATATTCAGGCGCTTTTGTATGATATTGATTTTTCACAGGAAGAGGGAAAGGAAGAGATCAGAAAAAGGCTGGAGAAGGAAGGGGAGACTTATGGAGCCTTATACCTTCATGAAAAATTAAAAAAAATTGATCCTGTATCTGCTGAGATGATCCATCCCAACAATGAAAAGCGGATTATCAGAGCGTTGGAATTTTTTGAACTGAACGGTTATCCTATATCTCTTCACAATGAAAGAGAGCGGCAGCGAACCTCCCCTTATTCCTTTCATTATTTTGTACTGACCGATGAAAGAGACAGGCTGTATGAAAGAATTGATAAGAGAGTGGATCAAATGCTGGAAGAGGGGTTGGTGGAAGAGGTAAAAGGTCTTAAGGAAATGGGATATCACAGGCAGATGGTGTCCATGCAGGGGCTGGGGTATAAGGAAATTCTGGATTATCTGGATGGCAGCTGCAGCCTTAAGGAAGCTGTTTACCGCATCAAACGTGATACAAGGCATTTTGCCAAAAGGCAGCTTACCTGGTTTCGAAGAGAGAGGGACGTGATCTG
>JAUNGK010000109.1 GCA_030524555.1 Bacillota bacterium
TGTTATATTTCCCCAAAAGAGTTTATAAAGTCATTCTCAGGTTCATTAATATATCCATCAAAATTGCAAGGAGATCGAAACGCGAAATCGTAAAAGCAGCTATCCCTTTTTTCTATTTCGTTCATTCTCACATGTAAATCTAAATCTCCCAATGGTGATTTTTCACTTCCCCACTCTTCACATCCATCCATTCCACCTATTATCATCATTGTATCTTTCCTCACAGTATTGATTGTATTATCTATAATAAATTATGCATAACTACTGCCCAAATTGACCAATCAGAATATCTTTAATCATATCCTCGTCTTTTTCCAGCAGCCGCTTCATCAGTAATCGAAACCCCTCTATGCTTGCCTTATCTTTCAAAAGGTCCTTTAAATTTTCGATCACCTTGCATAAATATGCATCATAATATTTAAAAGTACGCTCATCATAAGGTATCATATCACATATTTCCTTTTCTTGTCCACCACATATCTTCTTTTTTGCCTTTATGCCCTGCATCTGCGATAGGATATTATTCTTCTCAATTGTCCACAGATTTTGGTAATCCTTTCTTCCATCATTACAAAGCGCTCCGGCAACGAGAAGCTTTCTAATCTCACAATTTAGATCAGTAAACTTATGTGCTAAGAAAGGAACTGAGTCTTCAAATGCCATACTATACTTCTCGGCTGGCAGATCCATTGATAATATACACGCAATATCCGCATAGGTCTCCCTGTACAAATGCATGAAAAAGTTTGCCCAAGTAACAAGAAGGTTATTGAATAAGATATTATAAATATTCTTTTTAATCATATATACCCATTTCTTGATTCTTTCATCTACCGTATAATACGGGGAGAAATCCAATATTTTCTCTTCTCCATTTACAATGATAAATTTTTCCATCAATGAATTACGTACCTTCCCCTCTAACTCTTGTATTGCCTTTGTTAATAAAGAAACTGTATATTTAACCGTCTGATCTCCATAAAACAGCGCAGCTTCCTCGTCCCTTTCAAACTCCTCATTAAACTTCGTCCTTATACCGTCAAACCATTCTTGAATGAGTTTATCCTTTAATTTCCTATCGCTTTCTCTGTCATTTTCAAAAAATATTATGCCCTCCAGGATCTTATTACATACTGTGGTCAGCATTCCTCTAAAAAAAGCCGCACAACGACTTTTTCGTTGTCTTGCTTCTCTTGCAATCACATGAAAAGCCTCATGTAACAAATAAATAGGCACTATATCTATCTGCTCCATGATTTGTACTGGTATATATATAACCACAACCCTTCCCTGAGTTTTTCGTTCCTTAAACAATAATTTTGTTCTTGTATTACACTCTAAAGTCGGATGAATCACAAAAGCATATCTATTATTATCTTCATCAAATATGTTCACAAGCCTTTCTAAAATTGTGGTGTAAAAAGCACATAACTTAGGTGAAATTTCATACAGATTTGTATTTACTGTTAAACTTAAAAACATTCTTCTATCTGCACTTGAGCTACTATCAATCACGTTTTTATATACATGAATTATTTGTGACAGAGCGTCTTCGATATCATCAATGATACTTTTTTTCCTGTATGTATCATTACATTCCAAGGCACTCTCAACTTGTTCCTTAAATTGATTAGCAAATATTTGCATGACATTTTCTAACATTTTTCTCTCATATATGTGAAAATGCGTATTCTTTATTTGTTTAAGTCCAAACAAAAGTTTAATCATAGATACAACATATGATGATAATGCTTTTTCTTTTTGTATTGAACATCTCTCATATAAATCCTTATAATCATTTAAGTTAATCATTATGATATTTTCCTTTCAAGTCCTAATATTTCTGTCTCAACGTTATAAAAAGCTTCATCGTATTTGGGATTCGTATGAGTAAGCAGCGCCCCCATTCTATAACAGGACAAAAGTTTGCAAAATGACACATCATTCAACTCTATTAATATATCCATGTTGCCCAATGCATTATACACATGGATATTATCCTTGCTCTTTACACTTCCAAAAAGTTCTGCTTTTAAATCTTTTAAAAAAGAATTAACACTATTCTCATCCTTTATAACTGCTCTAAGCCTACATTTTACATTTTCATCAATCACCTTATTTTCTTGTCCTTCACTAGACAACATACTTTCCTTCACCGAAAAGATCGTGTATATGTTCAAAACTTTAAAATAATCGTAAATTTTACATACACTTTCTACTCCCTTTGTGTATTGCTCTTCCATATTTATTACCACAAGCTCACTATGTTCAAACGAATAATATACTATACATTTATCAAAGTTATTCAATTTTTCTACAGTTGTATGTATAGTTTTATTGCTTTCTTCATCATTCAAACGAATCGTTGACACAAAAAGCAACGGATACACTTCACTTTTTTCCCAAAAATCTTTTTCCTTCTCTTCTGAACTGGAAATACATATAATGTTCTTTTTTGTACAATAACTATTTAATCCATTCACATCTTCATTTCCTAGTATTTCCCACGTTCTCACATCTTTATCCATACTTCTAGGTTGACCAATAGACATTGCGTCAAAATAACCAAAAACACAGTACTCACCAAGAGGCTTCTCTTTGTCGCCCTCACCACATCCTGTTTCATCCTTAAAAATATTATTAACCATTTGAATAACTCTAACAATCATTTTACTCTCCCCTTTAAAATATATTTCATGTACATAATTGGTGCCGATACTTCTACCTCGCTTTGCAAAGTATCTATTGCATCAAAAAAAATTTTTAATGAAGCCTTACTTGATATTGAAAATTGACTTGTCCAAATATTCCAGCATTTTGAATAAAATATCCAATCTTCTTTATCCAACTTTTGAAACATGTCAGCTTGAGGCAATTTTAATTCACAAACACGTTTTAATTGCACATTTTCGGGAAATATTGCAAATAATAATTCTTGAAATAATATGTATAATTCCAACTGCCTTCTTCTTATTACCTCTTCATACAAGCACTGGTTTAATATGTAATTACATAATTCTTCAGCCCGTTCTAACTTACTAATCATAATTGCATTTAATATAGCAGAATTCACAAGAATATTTTCTTCTATCTCCTGATCATAAGTTTTATAGTTCAACCTGTTTTTCATCTTGCCTGTTTCATTATTCACAAATTCTAAAATCACCGAATACCATCTATTTTCCTCTTCTTCCTGGTTTTTAAGAAGTTTAAAAAGTGTTGTTAAATTGTAATAATAATATTCGTAAATATTATGGTACCATTTACTTTGAAATGCTTGCCATGCACTATACTTCTGTTTATCAAACTTCTTTTCATATAATACAAAAGGTACTTTCATGATATCTTTCATCATGATTGCTTTATCTGCAAAAATATCTTCTCCTCGAGCCGCCTGCTCCATATGAGAAACAATATATGTCCATGCATATTGTTTATTTTCTATTTCGCACAACGTCAAATATTTTAACTGACTCATTTCAACACTCCTAAGAACCCTTACATAAACTCTAAAGGAACTTGATGCTAGTACTAGGCCGACAATTATTATCTCAAGAATAAAAAGACATGTTGCATTAACACACCCCCAAAATTTCCATTTTGCGTTATTAAAAAACTTAAGAAAAAACATATCAAATAAGATCATCATAAATAATATTGGAACCGTTAATGATCCTGCCATGTAAGATACAATACTTCTATGCGGGATACCTAATCTTTTATTTTCCATGACACTGTAAAAGAAAACCACTACCGCAGTTACAATCGTACTTAAAGTTTCAACCCACTCATATAAACTATCTTGCAGCTTATCCAACTTACATACCATTGAACTGTTCACATCTAATACTCTGTCTAATATCCCTGTGAATATCAATATTGCCAAAAACGCTATAATTATAATTAAAAATTTTATTCTTATACAGCAATGTATTTTATCCCATAATTTTTTTCCATTTATTATTTTTACTAATTGGGTTTCTTTTTTCATTTATCTTTTATCTCTTTCACAATCAAATTCAGCCTTTACAGACTTAATTATCCCCTGCTTCCTGCATATCTCTCTAAGCACCTATAGTACCAATAAACTTATTTCTTCATCATGCAAAATAATCGCACAAATTATTCATTTTAATAACATTTAACTGTTATGCAAGATCTTTTGCATTTTTACACTAATCAATCAAAATTAATCTGCAGTTCCAGTTCACTCCTGAACGCGTCGCCAATAATAACACACTGCCCCTGCCTTTGACTTTGTATCATTGGCCCCAAATCCGGATTAAAATATACTGCGTCATCCAAAACATACTTCGCATCATCGGGATGCGGCACCGAAAAAACAACTTTATTACTGCTTTGGGAAAGTGAGGTTTGGTCAAAATTCCTTGGCCGTTGCGTAATGAAGCACAAACCTATTCCATACTTACGCCCTTCTCTTGCAAGCTTTACTATAATATCTTTACATAACGTATTCCTGACACTCGGCACAAAATTATGTGCTTCTTCAATAAAAATAATGTGTTTTTTCGCCGATCCATCTTTTATTTTCTTGCATTTTTGATATATTCTATATAGGTAGTAATTCAAAATACATTCCTGCTCTATTTGCGAATATTCTGACATATCAAACACAACTGATTTTTTTAATTGTACTGTTTCGGATGGTCTTCGGGTAAACTTTAAATTTTTCACATTTTTCAATTTCTGTATTAACGTCAGCGCATATTGCGGCAATTGAATTTCCTGTTCTTCCTGCTCCAAAAAATTCAAACTCATCTGTCCGCCCTGATTGCGGTTCATTGTTTTATAATATGTAATAATCGCTGCAGTAATTTCCTTTACCGAATATACTTTATCTGCTTCAAAATTAATTTTCTGTAAAATCGTCTCTTCTGTCAGATTTAAATTAAGAAAGTAGGTGAAATTTTCAACACTTAAAGGCAAAAGTATATCATCGCACAATTCCGTATTTTCCTTTTCCGCAACTGTGTTATACTCATCACTTGGAGAAAAAACATAAAAGGTCTGTTTTAACATTTGTTTCAGCAATCCTTTTATAAAATAAGATTTTCCCGACCCTGTTTTCCCGATCACTGTCATATGCGGATTAAAGATCCGTTCCACATCCAGAAAGGCTTTACAACTGACAGCATTTCTCAAATAGCCCACCTTAAGCTCTGTCTTTTGTATACCATATACCAAAGCTACCATCTCATCATCTGCCTCAAGCACAACCATTCCCGGTAATGCCGGAATATTATCCGAACATACCACACCATTTTCAATCGTGCCGATTGCTGTTGCTTCATATATATACATGGTATCTCGCTGTAGATCCATAGCATCATCAATATACTTAATGACATTAGGAGAAGCCAAAAACTTATTTACTATTTTCTTCCCCGTTATTTTTCCCACCAAAACCTTACTGTCATTATCTACAATTTGCACATACACCTTTTCATAATATTCCTTCGTTGCAAACGTAAACTTACTTCCTATCACTTCTCCATAAACTCTACCAATCTGTATCATATTTATCCTCCTCCAATACCAACTGCAAACTGCCGGAAAATTGCTCTGCCGCATCAATACAATCATACAGAACTCTCGGAAGCATCACATATTTTTTCGACGAAGAATATTCATAAGGCGGCGACATTTGTTGCGGATTAGTTATTACCTCCCTAACCGCTTCTACCTTATCCTGTATCTCCCCGTTCGTAATTCCCTGTGAAAAAATATCACACCTTAACGGCGGCAGTTCCTCCCCATTTGCAGCCATTTTATAGAAAACTGTCTGCAGCAAAGATTCCATAAAGTCATTAGGGACAATTTCCGAAACATCTCTGCTTTTGTATCGTGTAAAGTAGTCAATATCCAGTTCTAATGTTTCACTGCCATTTCTCAATACATCCGTTATAAGGCTGTCTGTTTTATATGAGACAAAGCAAAATGTATTTTTAATATTATTTAAATACATATATCCAAGACGACCCAATATCTTGTTACTCTCTCTGCTATCAATAAAAAAAATATTTAAGGCATCCTGATCCAGACTTTTAAGAATTTTGGCAATAACAGCCGTAACCATATCCGCAAGAACCTTTTCCACTTCCTTGTTAATGAAATATTGCATTTGACGATATGCTTTACCCGGTATGGTCATAAAATCTGTGTTTCTGCTATCACTTCTCACGATACTTTCAAAATCTTTATACATCATACTTTTATGAAATATCTCAATTGGCCGATTAATCTGAAAACATTGCACCTTTTCGGCATTTACTTTATATAATACCTGCACCGCAGCTTTATATCTACCATTTTCTGCAAAGGTATTCATATCCGTCGAAATACTTTCCAAGTGTATACCTATTAAATTATGGCTATTCATACGAAATCACACCTTCTTTCCTAAGCTGGCTTAAGACGAAATCCTCCGCCTGCATGTACCTAAATGAATCATCCGTTATTCTATACAAATTAATATAGGTATGATGTGGGAAATGCAACTCCTTATTAATATCCTCCACTGCATCCCCCAGACACCGATAGCCCTCATGGCTAATCCCTGCCGAGCGGTGAATGTCTTTAATTAATATGCTCTCAACTGCACTGCTTGTTCCATCGCTCCGTTTTTCACGGAAACCGGTTCCTCCAAACGAAAACGCCGCTTTGCTTTGAACAGAATCAACCATTAAGATACCGGGGAACCTTAAATACACATCCTTTTTCAACTTTCTCAAATTTTCAAGGCTATACTTCCTATCAGATACATCATAGACTACAATTTTGTCTTTTTCAATTTCCTTTACCTGTTCTTTACTTTTCACATTCTTAATCTGCTCATGACAGTTATTGATCACTGCTTTCATTTCATCTGAAATAAAGATACTCCTATTGATTTCTTCTACCATTTCCTGTAAAACGTATAGTTCACATATAAGCTTTTCCCCACTCTTTTCCATAGCGGCAAGCTTGTCTTCAAACCATTTAATAATATACTTAATTTTAGTCTCCGATAAGTTAAAAAACTTACCGCCGTCATTATTCTCAATTTCTTTAAATAAACTCTCTTCCGTACATTTACACGAGATAAAGGTTTTGATTATCAGCTTACAGCAAGCCTCTAAATATCGCAATCCTCTGCGCAGGTAAACTTCTTCATACATTTGTCCCCGCATCTCTAACAAATTTAAAAATTTCCCGGTAGATTCTCCTGATAACACCAGGAAATCGTTACTATTCGTTGACAATCCTTCCGAAAAATCCTTTAAAAAAAAGTCAATATCCTCCTTGTTTCCCCGACCTGTATACACTGCATCGGAAAATAGGTACTCGATTTTATCACAATCCAACGGACTGTTAATCAAGGCATCTAAATATCCTATTCCAAATTCCCCGCCGATCAATCTATAGAGATCATCAATTGTGTAACCGGTACCTTCCAGCTCTTTTGCAAAGCTCGAACCTTCGCTGAAAATATCTTTAATTACATTTCTCGTATGCTGCTCATGATTAAACGTTTTGGTTTCCCCTGCAGAAACCCATCCAAATTCCTGAAAAATCTCCTCCAACAAATGCGAAAAGGGTAAATGCCCCATATCATGAAAAAAAGCGGCTAATTGTAAGAACTTTAGTTCTTCTTTCGCCGGCTTTTTCTTTATTGTTAAATATAAATAGGATGCTATCAGCATGACTCCTATGGAGTGCCTATATCTGTTATGTAAATTATACTTTTCATTTTCTCCTTCCAACCAATATGTCTTTAAACCTAATTGGGAATAGTATTCCATCTTTCGAACAATCTGCTCTCCGACAAATTCCAATCCGTCCTTGTGCTGTTTTAATGTTTGTATTACTTTATCAAATGCTGCCTCATCAGTTTCACCTATGCAATCATGAACCAGGTTAGCATAAAGTTCTTTCTTGCTTTTTGCATCATTAATTTCTTCCTGTATATTGTTAACACTTTTAAAAGAATTAATGATATCCGCCAAAACCTTTTCTGTTTTTTCTGCTCTTGCCCATATATTACGTGTTGTCTTATCATTTCTAAACAAATATTTAGTTGCCGCCTTTTTATTAATTCCTAATAATCCCTTTTCATTTTTCTTATAGGAACTGATATAAAATGCCGGAATACTTTTTCTTCCAATCAATTCTCTCACGAAATTTAACAGAACAGGATCATAGTCCATACTATTTCCAATGATAATAACAGCCGAAACCCTGTATGCTAAAAATTTCCATACTCCATCCATCACAAGAGCCATTTCCGCATCCTTTTCCTTTGTTCCCGGAAATGCAAAATATACTTCCGCCGGACTGCCGCATAGCTTACATGTGACCTTATCTTTAGAATTCACATCATCTCCCGGCACATAGCAGCGCTTTTTCATGTTAGGGCATACTCTATTATTCTTACCAGTACACCTTACCCAAAAAACATCCCCACGAGACTGAATTTCCACATAACTTCCATCATTTTCTGTACTTGTATAATAATCATTAAATGTTTGATTATCCAAAATAGGATAAAAATTTGTACCTTTGACAAAGGCTTTCTTTAACAAATTATCAAAATTTGTTGTTATGGATACAGCAGACATTTCCTTATAGAATTCTGTTATTTTCTTATGCGCCTCTCCCGTTTTCGCATTGATAATGCCCTTCCATTTATCATCCCCATTCATTAGCCAGAGTACAAACTGAGTCCAGACATTGCTTAACAGTTCCACATCTTGAGACTGCACAAAACGATTTTTTCCTAAATAAGCATTTTGAATATATGTCAGCAAACGGGATTGCTGCATATGTACCTCTGAAGCATTTCTGGCCGAGTTACTTATGCTGTCACAATATTCCCTATAAATTTTTTGAAACACTTCACTGTATTGATTCAAATCGGCATTCTTAACCAACGCAACAAGCTTGTCCATCATTGCTGTCATTCCCGGAACATTTGGTGAAATTCCGGAACCGGTAATAATAAGCGGAATTTTCCCTTTACAAGACTCTGCTGCCAAATATTCTGAAAATTCACCTATTTTTCTTTTATAATATTTGGTCTCCTCGGTTGTGTTATCTTTCGCATTATAAATCATACATTTCGCATCATCATATGTATCCATAATATTCCCCCATGCCTCTAACCTGTTATGAGTTTTATGATAAAAAGTATTCTACATATAATTATAACAAATTTTAATATGATCGTTATGTCAAATTTTGGAATTTTTTGTGTATAATTTTGGAATTTAGGACTTCCAAATATCAATTATTCTTCTTTGACTTTCTCTTGCCAACCTGACTGCTAACAATTTCAAAAAATATATTTCATCATTTTGACATCATAGTTGCATCATCTCATGCGTTTCTTAGTCCGCTTCCCTCTGCATACTGTTTACCATTTTTTCAAATTCCTCCATCGATATTTCCTTCTCCCTATACTCAAACCTGTCATCTTCAGAATAAGTTGATCCTTCATATTCTGCAT
>JAUNGK010000110.1 GCA_030524555.1 Bacillota bacterium
TCAGAGTTTATTATAGCAGAGAAATTATCAGGTTGCAATCCCCGCAAATTTGAACAAAGTCCATCTTAGTCGTGATAAGAAAATGCTCAAATGGTAAATACTAAGCAGGTAAAGAAAGGGGCAGCGACATGGAATCAATTTGGAAAAGCACGGTTACGATTCCCAAAAGGGAAGCGTTAAAAAATGATATAACATCAGAAGCGGTGGTGATTGGCGCCGGAATGGCGGGAATACTTACTGCATATTTACTGAAAGAGCAGGGAGTGCATGTGGTTGTTTTGGAGGCGGATCTGATTGCGTCAGGTCAGACTGGAAATACAACGGCCAAAATTACCAGTCAGCATGGTATAATTTATGACAGGCTGCTTTCACAGTTTGGTAAAAAGAAAGCGGCGCTTTATGCAATGGCACATGAAGCGGCTATTGCCGAATATGAAAGAATCATACGGCAAAAGCAGATCAGGTGCCACTTTGAAAGACTTCCGGCATATTTATATTCCACTAAGCAGAGGGAGCGGTTAAAGGAGGAAGCAAGGGCGGCAGAAACAATCGGTCTTCCCGCTGCCTATTTAGATGTGACGGAGCTTCCCATAGAAAGTGCCGGAGCGGTTCGTTTCGACAGGCAGGCGCAATTTCATCCTTTGGAATTTATCAGGGATTTATCCGATGATCTGGAAATATTTGAAAGAACGAAAGTGCTTTCGGTTAAGGAAAACAGGGTTCATACAGACAAGGGTGATGTGGAGGCGGAGCATATAGTGATCGCATCTCATTACCCCATCATTAATATACCGGGTTTATACTTTGCAAGAATGCATCAGGAGCGAAGCTATGTAGTGGCATATGAAAATGTGCCTAAGCTTGGCGGTATGTATTATGGGATTGATGAAGGAAGCTTATCGCTTAGAAGCTATGAAAATATCCTTCTTGCAGGCGGAGGCTCACATCGTACCGGCCAAAATGAAGAAGGAGGCAAATACGATGCAATCAGGCAGAAGGCGGCGCAATATTTCCCGGCAGGCAAGGAGATAGCTAATTGGTCGGCCCAGGATTGTATGCCTCATGACGGTATGGCATATATTGGAAGCTATTCTGTGCTTCGCCCATATTGGTATGTGGAGACCGGGTATCAGAAATGGGGGATGACCTCTGCTATGCTTTCGGCAATGATTGTCAGAGATCAGATTTGCGGGCTTGAAAATCCGTATGAAAAAGTGTTTACACCCCAGCGGCTTCATCCGGTTACGGCAGCAGGTGGATTTATGCAGGATATGGCTGTCAGTGTGAAAGAGCTTTCCAAGGGACTTTTTGCACCTGTGGATCAGGAGGGGAAGGTGCTTCGTTGTCCGCATATGGGATGCAGACTTTATTGGAATGAGGATGAGCAGAGCTTTGACTGCCCCTGCCATGGTTCCCGGTTTGACAAGGATGGACGGCTTATAGATGATCCGGCGCAGACGGATTTGACAAAACGGTAGTCTTTGCTACAATGAAAAAATAAAGAACGCTTGTTGAAAACACTTAAAAGCGGAGTAAACAATCAGGAGAACATAAGATGAAGAAAATGACCAAAGAAAAGCTTGCGTTGGAAATTATAGAAAGATTAAAGAAGGAATATCCTGATGCGGGCTGTACCTTAGACTATAATCAGGCATGGAAGCTTTTGGTAAGCGTGAGGCTGGCGGCGCAGTGCACGGATGCAAGAGTTAATGTGGTAGTACAGGATTTGTATGCCAAATTCCCGGATGTGGAGGCATTGGCAGAGGCAAGTGTGGAGGAAATCGAGGAGATTGTTAAGCCCTGCGGTCTTGGACACAGCAAGGCAAGAGATATCAGTGCCTGCATGAAAAAGATAAGGGATGAATATGACGGGAAGGTACCTGATGATTTTGATGCATTGCTTTCCCTTCCGGGGGTTGGGCGCAAGAGTGCTAATTTAATTATGGGAGATGTATTTGGAAAGCCCGCCATTGTAACCGATACCCATTGTATTCGTCTGGTCAACCGCATGGGGCTGGTAGACGGCATCAGGGAACCCAAAAAGGTAGAAATGGAATTATGGAAAATTATTCCTCCAAAGGAGGGCAGCGATTTCTGCCATAGACTGGTGTATCATGGTAGAGAAATTTGTACGGCCAGAACAAAGCCTTATTGTGACAGATGCTGTCTTAAGGATATCTGCACTAAGGCGGGAGTAGAATAAATATAGTAGCTTTTCAGGCGTTGAGAAAGGCATGGTTGCTGAGTATGATAGAGATATATTGCGGAGACGGTAAAGGAAAAACAACGGCGGCAGTGGGACTTGCCGTCAGGGCGGCAGGACATGGGATTCCGGTGTTCTTTTTGCAGTTTATGAAGGACGGCGGTTCAGGAGAACTTGTAGTTCTGCGTAATCTTCCGGGGGTAAGAGTAAGATATGCGCAGCGCTTTTTTGGGTTCTTCCGAAGCATGAGTGATGAGCAGAAAGCGGAAATGAAGAAGCAGTATCAAGAGATGTTTGATCAGGCAGTTTCGGATGTGCATCAGGAGATTTCCGGGCGGGATGGAGCCGGTCTGCTTAAACAGAAAGCTGGAAGCAGGTCAAAGGCTGAGATTAGCTGCGTGCTTGTTTTGGATGAGGTACTTCACGCCTGTAATAAGGGGCTTTTGGAAGAAAGTGACCTGTTGACATTTCTGGATAGTTGTCCGCAGGAGGTGGAGGTGGTTCTCACCGGGAGAGAGCCTTCCGATGAACTGAAGAGACGTGCCGATTATATTTCCGAAATCAGGAAGGAGCGTCATCCCTATGATCGGGGTGTGATGGCGAGAGAAGGAATAGAAATATAATATATAAATATTATTAAAAACAGGGTTGACATTTTGTCAGCCCTGTATTATCTTGAATATATGAACAATTGCTCAAATGTTCAAAAACTTGATTTATAATCCCGAAAGGCGGTGAGACAGTGGCAATTCAAGATGTAGAATGCTGTGAATCATTTCACACCCACAAAGAGCTTCTGGAACTGATATCGAAGAATATGCCGGAAGAGGATGAACTTTATGATTTGGCTGAGCTGTTTAAGGTGTTTGGCGATTCGACCAGAATCAGGATTTTGTTTGTGCTTTTTGAGGCGGAGGTATGTGTGTGTGATCTGGCCCAGGCTCTCAACATGACACAGTCGGCAATCTCTCATCAGCTTAAAATTCTTAAACAGAATAAGCTGGTTAAGAGCAGACGGGAAGGAAAATCAGTATTTTATTCTCTGGCAGATGGGCATGTGCGGACCATTATTGCACAGGGAAGAGAACATATTGAAGAGTAAAAAGGAGAGGAAAATATGAAAAAGAAATTTAAACTGGAAGATTTGGATTGCGCAAACTGCGCGGCAAAGATGGAGGAAGCCATCAAGAAAATTGATGGAGTGAATGATGCCAATGTAAGCTTTCTGGCACAGAAGATGACCATTGATGCGGTTGATGAAAAGTTTGATGATATTATGAAAGAGGTTGTGGCTGTCTGCGCAAAGGTAGAGCCCGACTGTAAAATTCTTTTATAGGTATAGTATTATGACAAAGAAACAGAAAAAAATGCTGATACGCATTATTATTGCGTTCATTCTTTTTGCAGGATTGATGATCTGTGAACATGCTGGTTTGTTTGAAGGAATAGAGAATCCCTTTATTTTATTTGTGATTTATCTGGTTCCATATTTAATTATCGGTTATGACATTGTTTATAAGGCGGTAAGAAATATCAGCCATGGACAGGTGTTTGATGAAAATTTCCTGATGATGATTGCTACCTTCGGTGCATTTGGCGTGAAGGAGTACTCAGAGGCTGTTGCAGTAATGTTGTTTTATCAGGTGGGGGAGCTGTTCCAGGGATATGCAGTGGGAAAGTCCCGCCAGTCTATTGCCGATATGATGGATATATGTCCGGAATATGCCAATATCGAGGTGGACGGAAAGCTGACGCAGGTAGATCCTGATGATGTTGAAGTGGGAAGTATTATTGTGATAAAGCCGGGAGAGCGTATTCCCTTAGACGGAGTGGTGGTGGAAGGCGAGTCCTTTATTGATACCGCAGCCCTTACCGGGGAATCGGTTCCGAGAAAGGCTTCCGTAGGAAAAACTGTAATAAGCGGCTGTGTAAACGGAAGCGGTACCCTGAAGGTAAGGACGGAGAAGGAATTTGATGATTCTACCGTTGCACGAATTTTGGAACTGGTTGAAAATGCAAGCAGCAAAAAGGCAAGGGTGGAAAACTTTATCACTAAATTTGCAAAATATTATACCCCTGTCGTTACAATAGGAGCGGTAATACTTGCTATTATCCCGCCCATTATTCTGGGAGGCGGCTTTGGAGAATGGATACAGAGAGCTTGTATCTTTCTGGTTATTTCCTGTCCCTGTGCGTTGGTTATTTCCGTGCCTCTTGGATTTTTCGGAGGGATTGGAGCGGCTTCCAGAATAGGAGTGCTGGTTAAGGGAAGTAATTATCTGGAAGCGGTTGCCGAGATGGAAACCATTGTATTTGATAAGACAGGTACCCTGACCAAAGGAGAGTTTAAGGTGCAGGAGCTTCATCCTGCAGGTATTACGGAGCAGGAGCTTTTGGAACTGGCTGCTTTGGCGGAAGGATACTCCACCCATCCCATTGCATGCTCCATCAGAGAGGCTTACGGTAAGGAAATTGATATAAGCCGGGTAGGGCAGGCAGAGGAAATTGCGGGCTGCGGCATTAACGTTCCCGTTGACGGCAGGGAAATTCTTATCGGTAACGCAAAGCTGATGCAGGAGAAGAAGATTGATTTTATTCCCTGTGAAAGTGCAGGAACAATTGTTTATACTGCAAGGGAAGGAGAATTTGTCGGTGCCGTTGTTATTGCGGATTCTATCAAAGAGGACGCAGCCGAAGCTATACGGGATATGAAGCAGGTGGGAGTAAAGAAATGCATCATGCTGACCGGTGACAGAAAGGAAGCGGCATGGGCGGTTGCCAGGGAGCTTGGGATTGATGAGGTACATGCTGAACTCTTGCCGGGAGATAAGGTTTCCAAGGTAGAGGAGCTTTTAAAAGCGCAGTCAGGCAAAGAAAAGCTGGCCTTTGTAGGTGACGGAATTAATGATGCTCCGGTACTCACCAGAGCGGATATCGGTATTGCCATGGGAAGCATGGGATCAGATGCGGCGATTGAAGCGGCAGATGTGGTACTGATGGATGATGATGTGAAGAAGATTGCATCCATTGTTAAAATATCCAGAAAAACCCTGACCATTGTAAAGCAGAATATTGTGTTTGCACTTGGGGTTAAGGCCTTTGTGCTGGTACTTGGAGCGCTTGGCGTTGCCAATATGTGGGAAGCTGTATTTGCGGATGTGGGAGTTTCGGTGATTGCAATTTTAAATGCTATGCGGGCGCTTAAAATTAACAAGCCGTGATTGAAAAATGCAGCAGAATAAAATATAATTGAATACAGAGTATAACGAAAGAGAAGGTGGAAATGCCATGAAAAGTAAGAGCAGACTGATTACTTTTGTTCTGACAATCGGATTTATGTGCTTATCATCCACCTTCTCTTTTTCTGTTTTCGGAGCGGAGGATTCCAAGGAGCTTGTATTGGCATATCAGGACTACCAGCAGCGTCTTTTGGGAATCGAAAAGCGTTCCCAGATTGAGGGTGCAGGCTTTCATGTTATCGGAGATCAGATTTTTCCCATTGAAACAGAGTGCTTTGGTGGTGTGGTTTTGATCCCGGCATTGGAAAAGGATTATCACCGGCTGGTTCTTTTCCTTGCTGCTGAGGATGGCACAATTGTTTATCGCACCGATCAGCTGGAGGTAAATAGCAGGAATAAGGGGCAATTAGAGCAGCCAATTAAGGAACTGGCAGCGATATCCTTTCAGGATCTTAATGGAGATGAGAGAACCGATATTGTTTTGATTACTATTTGTGAAAATGAAACAGGAAGCTATAAAGGAAAAGCTTATAAGACAGGAGATGTGCTTTTTCAGGGGGATGAGGGCTTTTATCGCGACTATAGAATTTCCGATAAGATCAACCGGTTTAGCATGAATAAGAGCGTGGAATGTATTACGGCCTTTGTAAGGGACGGAAAATCGGCGGAATTTTTATATACGGCAACTACCAGAAAAGAGCTGGTTTCCCACGGGTTTATGATTTCCAAGGAACAGTGCTATTTCAGGCAGTTTGAAAAGCTGGGAAGGCTGGAGGTGGTTCCGGGTACCTATACCATGGCAGACTTTGCAACCTTTATGATTTATCTGATTGATGAGCAGGGTGATATCGTCTGGAGCTTTCAGCCGATGGGGGATTATGATAACCTTTACGCTTTAAAGGGAATTGCCTGCAGGGATATTGACGGGGACGGCATGAAGGATATTCTGGTTTTGGCAAGATACAGCTATGAGGGAAATGAACTGCAGACTGAGAGCAATTACAGGGTTTATTATCAGAGAACCGGAGGATTTTACGAGGATACGGAAATCCAAAAGAAATATCCGTGTACGGATGAGGATACGGTAGCGGAATTGGTAGAAAGGGCAAGAGCTTATTGGGGGTGGAAAACGGAAGAATGATTAAGATACTGATTGTTGATGATGAAAAGCCGATATGCGATTTGATTGATTTGAATTTATCGGCCTCCGGTTATCACTGCACGGCGGTGCAGGACGGGCTTGAGGCAATTGAAATGATTGAGAAGGAGAAGTATGATTTAATCCTTCTTGATATCATGCTGCCGGGAGCGGATGGTTATGATATCATGGAGTATATCAGGCCGCTTAAAATTCCGGTGATTTTTATTACGGCAAAGCGTGAAGTAAAGGATCGGGTAAAGGGATTAAAGCTTGGGGCTGATGATTACCTGATTAAACCCTTTGATGTGGTGGAGCTGGTGGCAAGGGTGGAGGCAGTGCTTCGCCGCTACCATAAGGCCCAGAGAATTATTACTGTGGGAGATGTGGTAGTGGATGTGGAGGCAAGGCAGGTTACCAGAGCGGGAAAGCCGGTGGTTTTAACCAACAAAGAGTTTGGTCTGTTGGTTTTATTTATTACAAACAAGAATGTTGCTTTGTTTAGAGAAAGTCTGTATGAGAAGGTGTGGGAGGAGGAGTATTACGGAGACAGCCGTACTCTGGATCTGCACGTACAGCGTCTTAGAAGAAAGCTTGGCTGGGAACATAATTTAGTGGCGGTATATAAGGTTGGGTACCGCCTAGAGGTGCCGCAATGAAATTTTCATTAAAGCTTCTGCTTTGGAGTATTATAGTGATGGCAATATCACTGGGCTTCAGCGGATTTTATTTTGTAAATTATGTATTTGAAACGTCTCTGGAGCGTGAGGTGGGACAGGCGCTGGATGAGAACAGTATTCTGCGTTTTGCCTTTGAGACGGCGGCGCTTAATGTGCCTGCTAAATATGATGTGCTTCAGGACGGATCTATTGAACAGATTGCCCTGAATTTAGAGTCAGGCGGACAAAATACAGGACGAATGCTGCGTATTTCCGATGAAGAGAGAAATGTGCTGTATGCCAGTGACGGCTTTGAGACAGATGAAGAGCTGTTGGGACAGACCGATGAACTGACCAAGACCTACCGCATTATCCGTCAGAATGAACAGTATTATATTCAAACCGGAAGCACGGTTAAGGCTCTGGACCGGGTGTTATATCTGGAAACACTCAGGAATGTGTCAGAGGTGTTTAACGAGCGCACACTTGGCTTTACCGTGTACAGACGGGTTACCGTTCTGATGCTTATTTTGGGAACCCTAATTATGTATTTGATTGCTTCTCTGCTGACGAAGCCCATACGACTGCTTACCAAGGCAACCAAGCAGATGGCGGCAGGAGATTATAAATATCGTGCACAAAAGGTAAGTAATGACGAGCTGGGGCAGCTGACGCAGGATTTTAACCAAATGGCGGAGGCGCTTGAGGAAAATGTAAGCAAGCTGGAAGATGAAATTCAGGCCAGAGAGGACTTTATGGGAGCTTTTGCACATGAGCTGAAAACGCCCCTTACCTCTATTATCGGATATGCAGATCTTCTGCGGTCAAGAAAGCTTGATGAGGAAAAGAGCTTCCTTTCAGCTAATTATATTTACACGGAAGGAAAGAGACTTGAGGCTATGTCCATTAGGCTTCTTGATATTATGGTAGCCAGACACGCAGTGCCGCAGTTTCAGACAGTCCCGGTGGAAAATCTGTTTCTTTACCTGCAAAATATGTTTCGAAATAATGAGGAGATGAATTTTATATATTCCTATGAACCATATACGGTTTTAGTGGAAACCGACCTGATAATTACCGTGTTGATTAATCTCCTTGATAATGCATGTAAGGCTTCGGAGCCCGGAAGCAATATTGAGGTGACGGGCAGGAAGGAAGAGGAAGGCTACCGCTTCCTGGTTCGTGATTACGGAGTGGGAATTGCGCCGGAAGAGGTTAAAAAGATTACCAAAGCCTTTTATATGGTAGACAAATCCAGATCCCGAAGCAGAAACGGTGCGGGGCTTGGGCTGGCCTTGTGCACAGAGATACTTTCGCTCCATGACAGCAGGCTGGAGATAGACAGCAGGCCGGGAGAAGGAACAACAATGAGCTTTTTGATCCGGGATGGCAGAAGGGAGGATGAGCATGAAGAAACCAGCAGTTAATTATATGCTTTTCCTTGCAGCAGCGCTTGTGGTTGTGGTCTCGGTGTGGGGACCGGAAGCTTTTACTGTCTATAAGGACAGAGCTATTTTAAATGCTATAAATACCCAGTCTGCCGAAGGAGAAGAGGAGGGGTACCGGTATCAGTTAAGCAGCAGGGAAAAACTTTATATTTTAGCTCAGTGTCTGAACAGCCAAAGTCTGCCGGAGAGTGAGCAGAACGCACTTACAAGGACGGATGAGGTAGAATATCAGGAACTGGGAGGAACCTATGCTTTTGTGGTAAACCATCAGGGACCGTCCGGCAAAGAGCTTACGGATGACGAGATTTATAATACCTGTAATGAAATGCTGGGTACGCTTAAAGAGTATGGAATTCTGCCTGATACTGTAATGGACGTGACGGCGGGAGGATATGATGCGGTGCTTTATTCGGCTATTGATGTTTTGGAACCCAGAAATAATGTGTCCGTTTGGAAGGTAAGTCTGTCAACCAGTCAGAAAAATGCCAATAAAGCAAATCGCCTGCTGGATGTGTATCTGGATGCAGATACCGGAAAGTTTTATGAGTTTTATGCAAGAACTGAGCTTAAGTGGGAGGACATTGATCCTGACGAAATGATTGCCAGATGGAGCGAATATATGGGCCTGGAAGAACCGGAGGCCTATGAGACAGAAAATCCGCTTTTAGAGACCACACCATATTATCGGAAGTATGTATTTCGAGGAAACGGAGATGAGAGGACGATTGTAACCATTGGCTTTTATGAGGGAATCAATGAGCTATTTTTGAAAATCTCAAGATGATGCAAAAA
>JAUNGK010000111.1 GCA_030524555.1 Bacillota bacterium
CGGACAGATTAGAAAATATAATATTACCAAGAAAGAATGGGTGCTGAAGGGCGAAACTGTTATCTATTCGTCATGGAACAGTATTAAAGAGACTTTGAATTATGACTTTGATACAGAAAAACAGTTTTCTTATGAAGGATTATCACTGGCAGAAACCGTAAAGCATTTTGCAAAATTTGCTTCCGATATTTGGCAGATTCATCCGTTTTGTGAGGGAAATACAAGAGCGACAGCGGTATTTATGATTAAATATATGAAAGCTTTAGGCTTTGATGTAAGCAATGATGCATTTGAGCATCATTCCTGGTATTTCAGGAATGCCTTAGTTAGAGCAAATTATAATGATTTGAAAAATGGTGTACATGCAACCACCAACTTCCTGGAGCAGTTCTTTAGCAATTTGCTTATGGGAACGAAATATGATCTTAAGAATAGATATATGCATGTGGATTATGTGGAGGAACAAGGAAAAGACGATTTCCAAAGTGTCAATTTAAAAGTTCCAAAGTGTCAAATTGACACTTTAGGATGCACTTTAGAAGAATTGGCAATTTTGAAATTTATTATTGAGGACAATTCAATTAAGCAAAATGAGCTGGTAAAACGTACAGGAAAATCGTTAAGCACTGTGAAGAGGGTGATGGAATCTTTACAGAAAAAGAATATTATCCGCAGAATTAATGGAAAACGATATGGAAGATGGGAAGTATTGGTTGAAGAAGATTGTATTTAAATTATGAAAAGGAGGTTTAAAGCCTTGACCCCTAAAATGATATTGACAGACCTTGACGGGACTTTGCTTCGTTCTGATGGTAGCATATCTGAAAATACAAAACGGGTTTTGAGAAGCTGTCAAAATCTTGGAATTTTGGTTGTGATTGCTACAGCCCGTTACTGGATAGGGGCAGAACGCTACATAGAAGAAATTCAGCCGGATTATGAAATTACAACAGATGGAACGCTTATTCATCAGCATGGGAAGCAAATCTATAGTTGTAGTTTGGATATGGAAAAAACAAATCGAATCATACAGGATTTGCATGAACTGAATCCCAAGACAGAAATCACCGTGGCAGTAGGACGGCAGGTTTTTTGGAATAGCCATCACATATCAAAGTCAGAAAAATTATATAAGGCAGTTTATAATGACTTTCAAAATCCGTTATTCTGTCAGGCAAATAAAATTGTAGCAGAAATTTCTGATTATGAAATTGCAAATAGAAATTGCTGCCGTCTGCAAAGTTACCGTGGAGAAAATTGGTATGCTTTTCTGCCGGAAATGGCAGGTAAAGTACAGGCAATCAAGGAAATGGCAAAAATATTGAACCTATCTCTAAGAGATATCGTGTCTTTTGGTGATGACAAAAATGATATGGAAATGCTTCAAATCTGCGGAACCGGAGTTGCTGTTGTTAATGCCATTCCAGACGTTAGAAAAGTGGCGGATTGTGTTACATTATCGAATGACGAGGATGGAGTAGCAGGGTGGCTTGAAAAAAATGTTCTGATGGAATAGAATCTTTTATTCCATTAAAATGTGCAATATCAAATATGAGGAACATACGCATTTAAGCTTTTGGCGGAGAACCAAAGCAGAAATAAATGCTGATATAGTAAGCGGAAAGGAAGGCTTATGGGAAAGGATACTCGTCTTGTCAATATATACCTTAAAATATATAATAAGAAGCCGCTTACTATGGATGATTTAGGCTATCTGGCAGAGTATGACCCTGAATGCTTTGCGAAAACATGTAAAAATGTGGTACATAATATTCCTGAAACAAAACCGATTATGGAACCGGCTGCCCCGGAAACCGTTCACGACGAACCGAAGCCGGAACTTTCTGACCGGCAGAACATAGAGAAAATTCTTGAGAACTTAAAATGTCTGGAAATTGATGATTTTTATGTTACAAACATTGACGCTGACAAGGTAAAGAGCTTGCTGGGGAATTTATATATGGAAATGCTGTTTCCGCATAATGACAAATATGCTTTTCTAAATATGGCAGAGGACGAGAATACATCTTTATTTGACAAAAAAGTATAAATATAATGGGAAAGAAACGGACACATAGATGATTTATATATTTACCGCTTTATATTGTGAAGCACATGTTTTTATCAGATATTTTCATCTGGGAAAAAAACCGGAAAACACGCGCTTTCAGGAATTTTACAGTGAGAGGGCAGGTATACGGCTTATCATTACCGGTATCGGTGAAATTGCCGCAGCCGCTGCGGTGGGCAGTGTATGTGCACAGTACAAGCCGAAGGAGGAAGATATGCTCCTTAATATCGGAACCTGCGCCCACAGATCGGGAACTGCCGGGGTTTTTGTGTGTAATAAATTGACGGAACAGGCAACGGGAAAAACATTTTATCCCGATATTTTATATTCTCATAATTTTGATGAAGAGGCTGTGGTGACGGGAATGCGGCCCTGGAATAGAGAGAAAGACGGTGCAGAAGCATCATTGGCGTTTTCGGGTGGAAATCTTTATGATATGGAAGCGGCAGCAATTTATCAGGCAGGTTCCTATTATTTTGGCCCTCATCAAATGGTGTTTCTGAAAATAGTGTCTGACAGTGGAGGTGCAAAAGAGGTTTCGGCGAAACAGGTTGAGCAGTTAATGGAAGCCTGTCAGGATGAGCTGTTTGATTTGGTGAAGCAGCTTCCTTGGGTATTGTGCCAAGATGCGCAGAATAAAAACTGCTTATGTACGGAAAAAGAGGCAATGCTGAAAAAGCTCTGCACGGATATGCACTGTTCTAAGGTTATGCGGGATATGTTAAAGCAGCACATCCGATATCTGGAGCTGTCAGGAACGGATTATGTTTCCGTGATACAAGAGATGTACCGGGAAGGACTTTTCCCATGTAAGGATAAAAGAGAAGGAAAACTGCGTTTTGAAGAGCTTAAAGGAAGATTATTTTAATGCGTTTTTTTCACATATTTATGTGGAGGAGTCTGTTCGCAAGCTCCCTCGCACAAAGGAAATCTTGTCTAAATTTCCATCGGCAAAGATCATTGAAATCGGTCATTATAAGGATGTATTTTGCCGAAGCAAACAATGCTTTACGCTTCAGCACCGTTCCCAGAACCTGATTTTGGCGGCCAAACGAGGAACGCTGATTTATGAAGGAGCGCCGGTATGTCAAAGCTTTGGCAATGACCATTTTTACTATACCTCCTGCATGATGAACTGTGTTTTTGACTGCGAGTATTGCTATTTAAAGGGGATGTATCCGTCTGCAAATATTGTGATATTTGTAAATCTGGAGGATGTTTTTGCCCAGGTGGAGGAGATGCTGAAATCTCATCCCATGTATCTGTGCGTTTCTTATGATACGGATTTACTGGCATTGGAACAGATCATCGGATATGCAGAAAAATGGTGTGCTTTTACGGAGAAGCATGAGAATTTGAAAATAGAGATACGAACCAAATGTGCAAATAGGCTGTATGCCCGGAATGCCAGACCGGTTCCAGGCGTGATCTATGCCTTTACCCTGTCACCCCAGGCTGTTATTGATGCCTGTGAGCATTGCACTCCGGCGCTTAAAGAGCGTCTTTCCTGCGTAGCAGAGATGGTGAAGAGAGGCATTCCGGTGCGGCTTTGCTTTGATCCTATGATCTATTTACCGGGGTGGAAGCAATATTATGAAGAAATGCTAAGGCAGGTATATGATACCATTGATTTGGCCAAAATCGTGGATGTAAGCGTGGGAAGCTTTCGGATTTCCCAGGACTATTTAAAGAAAATGAGAAGGCAGGAGCCGGATTCGGCGGTGGTTTGGTTTCCTTTTCAGAATGAAGACGGGTTTTATCATTATCCCAATGAGCTGATGGAACAGATGGAATCATTTTTGGCAGAGAGACTAGAGGAAAAGATTTCTAAGGAGAAGATTTTCAGGTGGAAAGAGTAGCAAAAAAAGCAGCAATTGTAACAGGGGCATCCTCCGGCATAGGCTATGCAATCAGCAGGAAGCTTTGTGAGCTTGGATATCAGGTGTTCGGTCTGGGAAGAAATTTTGAGAAGGTGCAGCTTAGGGAGGAGGATGACTTTCATCCGATAGTCTGTGATGTGCTTGATACGGACCGGTTATGTGATTGTGTAAAACAGATTGCATCCATGCATCAGATACATATTCTGGTGAACAATGCGGGGGTGGGATATTATGGACTTCATGAGGAATTAAGTCCGGGAAAGATTAAAGAGCTTGTGCGGACCAATCTGGAGGCACCCATGATTCTTACCCAGCAGCTTTTGCGGCATTTGAAGAAAAATAGGGGATATGTGATCAATATTTCCTCTGTGACGGCAACGGAATCCAATCCTCACGGATGCGCATACGGCGCCACAAAAGCAGGACTTGCCAGCTTTTCCCACAGTCTGTTTGACGAGACACGAAAATACGGCGTAAAGGTGGTAACGATCTTTCCCGACATGACCAAAACCAGCCTCTACCGTAATGCAGATTTTAGAGAAGGGGACGAGGCAGAATCCTATCTTTTACCGGAGGAGGCTGCGTCTGCAGTGGAATTTGTTTTAAGCCAGCGGGAAGGAATGATTGTGTCTGATATAACGCTAAAGCCGCAGATACACCGGATAAAAAGAAAATAGTATCTTGGACGTTAATAAGAAAATATGGGGGAACGGAAAATGAGAATGTATGATCTGATTATGAAAAAGCGCAATGGCGGTAAGCTGGCTAAAGAAGAAATCTATTTTATGGTTGATGGCTATACAAGGGGTGAGATTCCTGACTATCAGATGTCGGCAATGATGATGGCCATTTATTTTGTGGGTATGGATGAGGAGGAAACGCTGCATCTTACCATGGCGATGGCAGAAAGCGGAGAAATGCTGGATCTTTCCCAAATCCAGGGCGTAAAGGTGGATAAGCACAGTACCGGCGGGGTTGGAGATAAGACCTCTTTGGCTTTGACTCCCATGGTGGCTGCCTGTGGAGTAAAAATAGCCAAAATGAGCGGAAGAGGACTGGGACACACAGGAGGCACTATTGACAAGCTGGAAAGCTTCAAGGGGTTTTCTACGGAAATATCCACTGACCAGTTCATTGAAAATGTGAATAAGATCGGCATTGCCATTATGGGGCAGACCAGGGAGCTGGCTCCTGCTGATAAAAAGCTTTATGCCCTTCGTGATGTGACCGCTACGGTGGACAATATGTCCCTGATTGCATCCTCCATTATGAGTAAAAAGCTGGCTGCGGGAGCGGATGCCATTGTACTGGATGTAAAGACGGGAAGCGGTGCCTTTATGAAAAAGAGAGCGGATGCTTTTGCGTTGGCGCAGGAAATGGTACGTCTTGGCAGGAATGCGGGGCGCAATACCATGGCGGTGGTATCCGATATGGATCAGCCCCTTGGCAATGCTATCGGCAATATTCTGGAGGTCAAGGAGGCGATTGCAACTCTTAAGGGGCAGGGACCTGCAGATTTTACGGAGCTTTGCCTGTCTCTTGGGTCGCTGATGCTGATAGCAGGCGGCGTGGCTAAGGACGAACAAGAAGGAAGAGATAAGCTGCTTAAGGTGATAGAAGATGGAAGTGCGCTTTCAAAGCTTGCCGAGTTCGTGAAGGCTCAGGGCGGGGATGACAGCCCTGTTTATGACTCGGAGCTTTTTGAACAGGCTGCCATTTCGGAAGCAATTGTATCCCCTGATTACGGATATGTACAGAAAATTGTCTGCGACGAGGCTGGGATTGCGTCCCTTATTCTGGGCGGCGGCAGAGAAACCAAGGAAAGTGTTATTGACCTGACGGTAGGCATTATTTTGAAAAAGAAGGTAGGAGATGAGGTAGAGCCCGGCGATGAACTGGCAGTACTATATGCCAATGACCCGGATAAACTTAAAGCTGCTAAGGAAAGACTTCAAAACGCTTATCATATCGGAAAGCAAAAGCCGGCAAAGAGTTCTGTTATTATCGGAGTGTTATAATTTGGTCTAGCAGCGCTTTTTCGGTCATATAGTATGATATGATGAAGAAAAAGAGTAAGTTTAAGGATGGCTGGGCCACAACAAGGAAAGAAAGAGAAGCAAATCGAACGATATCGGGACGGGAGTTAGTGGTTGAGTCCCTAAGGCTTCCCAAGGATTCTGTGCTTGGAGCATCCATTGTGACGCTGACCGGCAATACGGAAGCCTTTGTGGAAAATTATAAAGGAATTATTGAGTATACCAGTGAAATGATTTTGCTGCAGGGAAAGACCTGCAAAATTGAAATTTGCGGAAAAAGACTGAGCATTGTTTATTATACCAATGAGGATATGAAGATCAGCGGATGGATTGAAAGGGTCTGTTACTTTGTTTAAAAATAAACTGTGTGAGGTGTGTTATGTTACAGGTAATTCGATATCTGCAGGGATATCTTGCAATTAAAGTCTGGGGATTTTCGCCTGAAAGATTTATGAACCTTTGCAGTAATCATCATTTGTTTTTGTGGAATATTGCAAATCATGGAGAATATTATACAATGAATATCAGTCTGAAAAACTTTTACAGGCTGAAGGGTTTAACGAGGAAAACGGGAACAAGGGTAGTCATAACGGGACGTTATGGACTACCCTTTCTTTCTGTTCGTATGTGGAGGCGGCGTATTTTTATTGCAGGACTATTGGGAAGCATCGGCTTTTGGATATGGATGTCCGGTTTCATTTGGGCGGTAGAGATTACAGGGAATTATTTTGTCACCACTGATGTATTTCAGGACTTTCTTTTGGAAAATGGAATAAGAACGGGAATGAAGAAAAGCAGGATCGATATTGAAAAGCTGGAGGAGGCAATCAGAACGGAATTTGATATCGTTACATGGACCTCTGCTAAAATTGACGGAACCAGGCTGGTGATCCAGATAAAGGAAAATGATTTAATCAAGGTGGAGAATACCAAAGATGCAGCAGAAAATGAAGAGGATGTTCAGGGAATGGATCTGGTAGCGGGAAAGGATGGCGTGATTATCAGCATTGTTACCAGAAGCGGTGTTCCTAAGGTGAGTGCCGGAATGGAAGTGAAAAAGGGGGATATTCTGGTAGAAGGCGGCGTGCCGATCATGAATGATGACGGTACCGTAAAGAGATACGACTACTGTGCTGCCGATGCGGATATTATGCTCCAATGCATTTATACCCTGAAAGAGGAAATAAATGAAAAATATGAAGATAAACAGTATACGGGAAAGGAGCGAAAGGAACCGTTTTTAATTCTGGGGACGAAAAAGGTCAAAATTCCGTTTTTGTTTGGCAAATTTGAAACATATGATGTGATAGAAGAAAAAAATCAGCTTAAATTATTTAAAAATTACTATTTACCGGTGTATATGGGGAAAGATCTGGTAAGAGAATACACTGTAGAGGAAAAAATATATACGCAAAATCAGGTCAAAGAACAATTTGAAGGCAGGCTTCAAAAATTTATTGAAACTTTACAGGAAAAAGGGGTACAAATTGTAGAAAAAAATGTTACAATAAAAAAGACTTCGGGTGTCTGGAAAATGGAAGCAGATTTTCTTGCGATTGAGGAGACAGGGGATAGTAAGCGTACGCAGATTGTTCAAGTGCAGGAGCCTGCCGCAAAAGAGGCTTCGGATGCGGAGCAGACGCAGGATTAACAGGTTGGGAGCAGCATATGGAAGAGGTTTCTGAAGTAGTCAGAGTGCCTGCGGCTGATCAGCAGAATGTGTTTGGTCAGTTTGACAGTCACATTAAAAAGCTGGAAAGACAGTTTAAGGTTTCTATAATAGATCGTAACGGCGAGGTGAGAATAAGCGGAGCAGCTCCTTATGTTAAAATGACAAAGGCAGTACTTACCGAGCTTGCGGAATTATCAAAGAGAGGAAATATAATCCAGGAGCAGAATGTGGATTATGCAATTACCATGAGGATGGAAGAAAACAATGAGGTTTTACTTGAAATAGATCAGGATTTGATTTGCCATACGATTACAGGAAAGCCTGTAAAGCCTAAAACACTTGGTCAGAAGCAGTACGTGGATGCAATCAGAAATAATATGATTGTATTTGGACTTGGCCCGGCGGGAACGGGCAAAACATATCTGGCCATGGCCATGGCGATTACAGCCTTTAAAAGTCAGGAGGTTGAACGGATCATTCTTACCAGACCGGCAATTGAAGCAGGAGAAAAGCTGGGATTTTTGCCGGGGGATTTGCAGAGCAAGGTGGATCCCTATTTACGGCCATTGTATGATGCTCTTTATCAGATTATGGGGGCAGAGTCCTTTACCAGAAATATGGAAAAGGGGCTGATCGAGGTTGCGCCCCTTGCATACATGAGAGGACGTACATTAGATAATGCCTACATTATTCTGGACGAGGCGCAGAACACCACTCCGGCACAGATGAAAATGTTTTTAACCAGAATAGGCTTTGGCTCCAAGGTAATCGTGACCGGGGATTCTTCTCAGAAGGATTTGGCACCGGGAAGCCAGTCGGGACTTGATATTGCTGCCCGGGTACTGCATGGTATTGAAGGAATTGCATTTTGTAAGATGTCAAGCAGGGATGTGGTAAGACATCCTCTGGTACAGAAGATTGTAAAAGCTTATGAAAATTATGAGTCAAAGGAAAATAGCAGTGTAAAGCGTAAAAGCAGGAATACAGCATATGGAAAAAACAATGGAAACAGACAATAAAATAGAAAACACAAGCTGTATAGGGATAAGAATACAGGAGGCGCTTTTGTTTCTGTTAACGGGAGCAGGAACGGGAGCAGCAGCTTTTCTATATGGTAGAACATTGATTGAAGCATCCGGAATTGTGATTCTTGCATTGATGGGAGCCTGCGGACTGCTTTTTTCCATGGAGCAGAGCTTACAGAGCGATGGATTCCTTTTTGATAATAAAGAGCATTTGTGGAGATTTACGGTGATTTATTTGATCTGCCTGGCGGGAAGCATGTTATTTCCCATGCTGCCTGCGGGGGGATGGCCTTATCTGGCGGTATTTATTGGCTTGATGCTTTTTTCAAACCAGATGATCGGCATTTTTTCAGGTGCGGTGCTCCTGATGATTTCCTGCCTGCTTTGTTCGGGAACGGACAGCTATGTTAGATTTTTTGTTTATTTTACAGGCGGACTGATAGGAATTATGGTATTTTCTTATATAAATGTTTCTTTTAAGGTCGGACTTCCCTTATTGATTTCACTGATGATTCAGACTGTTTGTCTTTCCATTCAGGAGGTTTTGTATGTAAATGAGAAGTTAACGGCTTCCATGTTTCTGATCCCGGTTGTAAATCTTTTGGTGTGCTTAATTCTTTTGTTAGTACTTTTAAAATATTTCAGCTTTTCAATTATTTATCAAAATCGTGATCGTTATATGGATATCAATGATCCGGAATGTCCTTTGCTGGTGGAACTCAAAAACACCTCCAAAGAAGAATACTCTCATGCGA
>JAUNGK010000112.1 GCA_030524555.1 Bacillota bacterium
TTTGCCGACTGGGTGGTGGAAATTGCTGCACCTGTTTCCTCCAGAATGACCTGCACCCATTCCTGCGCCTGCTCCGTGAGAAACGATATGTCAACGCCCTGAACCAGACCGATTTTCTTATTATCGACCATATCCAGCAATTCATCAGACAGACGGGCAAGCCATATATACCTCTGAACGGTCTTTCCACTCTCTCCGGCAGCTTCCCCCACTTCGTCAAGGCTGCTTCCACTTCCTTTCTTCCCCTGATGCTTCATGGCTTCGTATTTCATGGCATACGCCCTTGCTTTTTCGCTGGGTAAAATATCCTCACGCTGGATGTTGGTATCCACCATGATAACCGTAGCTTCATCATCGCTGTAATCTCGCACGAACATCGGCATGGTGGAAAGCCCTGCCAGCTCGCACCCGTGCTTCCTGCGGTGTCCGGCAATGATCTCATAGCCGCCCCCTGCCCTCGGTCTTGCAATACCGGGCATCAGCACACCATAGTTTTTAATGCTCTCCACAGTTTCCTGCATCTTTACATCGTCAAGCACCTTGAACGGGTGTCCCTTAAACTCATGCAACTCGGAAAGCGGTATCTCCTGCACCTGCTCTGTGCCTGCCGGAGCTTGGGAAGCTCCAAATAGATCATCAAAACTATTTATTTTGACCTTTGATGCACTTCCTGCCTTACTCATCACGAAGCACCTCCTCTGTCAAAGACTGATAGGCACTCGCCACTTTCCCCTTCGGGTCATGCCGATAGATGCTGACGCCCTCTGCGGAAATCTCCGCAGCCCTTACGGAAATCGGGATACTGTTCTGAAATATCCTAACCTTGCTTCCATAATTCTCAATCAGTAATGCGCTGATGTCCTTTGCATAGTTGGTGCGGCTATCCACCATCGTCAGCAGAATCCCCTCAATCTCCAGCTTCGGATTGATCTGCCGCTTTACCCTGCCTATGGTCTTGATAAGCTGCTCCAAGCCTTTTACGGGCAGATATGCCGCCTGCACGGGGATTAAGATACTGTCTGCGCAGGCAAAGGCATTTATGGTTATCATGCCGAGCGAGGGCATACAGTCAATCAGAATGTAATCGTAGTCCTCCCTTACCTGCTCTATGTAGGAACGCAGCACCAGCTCCCTGCTCATGGCATTCACAAGCGATACCTCCAGACCGGACAGCTCAATATTTCCCGGCATGAGGGAAATGCCCTCCTCATGCTCCAAAATGCCGTAGCCCTTTTCCATTTCTTCGTCATTGATGATATTTGCCATGACCGTGGCAAGCGTGACCTCCAGCTTGTCCGGTTCCGTAAAGCCTAAACTTGCAGTCAGGCTCCCCTGTGCGTCCGCATCGATCAGCAGGACTTTCTTTCCCTGCTTTGCCAGCCCTATCCCTAAGTTGCTTGTTGTGGTGGTCTTGCCGACACCACCTTTTTGGTTTGCGATTGATATAACTTTACACATGATACATTCTCCTTTTTTCTATGTTATTTTTCTGCTACATTGCTTTTTCTTACTTCCACATATGTTCTGTAAAATTTCTTTGTTCCCTTATTCGGGTACAAGTCCGAAAACTCGGTAACTTCAATTTTGGGATTATTCTTTAATATCTTTCCGAACCAAGTAATATCGTTCTTCGTTCCCATTAACCTGACCTTTAACATTAGTCCGTTCCTCCAAACAGGGCATACAGCTCCCGGTTGTATCTTGCATACTCCGGATAACGAATCTGTACCGCCTGCCAAAAATATGGTGCATAGGCACAGCAGAATAATTCCTCCACTGTGTAATTCCTGCACTCGTCAATCTGCTCCTCCATATCCTCATAGTCAGAAACGCTCGGTGTACCATTACAGTACAGATTAAACGCCATTCTGACTACTTTCACGCTTCCGCTGGTCTGCCAGCCTTCATGCAGGCATTCCGTTTTCACGCAGCCTGTCTTAAAATCATAAATGTTTTTAATGTTTCTTCTGGTATCGTCACTGATGCCAAGACAGTAGCAGAGTGCCTTGTGGTAAACATCCTGATACCTTACCTCTTTTAACTTCTCGTAATAGAATTTCTCATGTGCATCGCTGATAAAAATAATGTTTTCTTTCTTTTCTGCTCCTAACGCTGTACTGTTCATCATAGAACCCTCCTTATTATTTTGACTTGTTTTTAACCATAACAACAGAAAAAGGACACTCTCCGTAAGTTGGAAAATGTCCTTTTAATAGCATTCAACTATTAAGTTTTTGAAAGGTTCTAATTTCTAAAACACACTTTATTAGTCCAAATAAGTCCACCAAAAGATGTAAATTTGATGTCAAATTGATGTCAAACCTCTAATGAAAGTACCGCAAACCCTTGAAAATACTGGCTTTATTTGTCCAACGACTTCATCGTCGGGAACAGCAGCACATCCCTGATCGCCGGTGAATTGGTTAGCAGCATCACCAGTCTGTCGATACCGTATCCGATACCACCGGTAGGCGGCATACCGATTTCCAGCGCATTCAGGAAATCCTCATCCGTAGTGTTAGCTTCCTCATCGCCTGCTGCCAATGCGGCTTCCTGTGCTTTGAAACGCTCCCTCTGGTCAATGGGATCGTTTAACTCGGAATAAGCGTTGCACATCTCACGTCCGGTAATGAACAGCTCGAAACGCTCTACATAGTCCGGCTTGTCCGGCTTACGCTTGGTAAGGGGCGAAATCTCAACCGGATGATCCATGACAAAGGTAGGCTGAACCAAATGCTCTTCCACAAACTCCTCGAAGAACAGGTTTAAGATATCTCCCTTGGTATGTCTGTCCTCATAGTGAACATCCTTCTCATCCGCCAGTTTCTTAGCTGCGGCAGTATCCGGTACCTGATCAAAATCAATACCGGTATATTTCTTAACCGCATCAATCATGGTAAGTCTCTCAAAGGGCTTGCCGAGATCAATCATATATTCGCCGTAAGGAACAGTTGTAGTACCGCAAACCTCCTGCGCCACATAGCGGAACATATTCTCGGTTAAATCCATCATGCCGTTATAATCAGTATATGCCTGATACAGCTCCATCAAGGTAAACTCAGGATTATGTCTGGTATCCAGTCCTTCGTTTCTGAACACGCGCCCGATCTCATAAACGCGCTCTAATCCGCCTACGATCAGCCTCTTAAGATAAAGCTCCAACGAAATACGCAGCTTTACATCCTCATCCAGTGCATTAAAGTGGGTTTCAAAAGGTCTTGCAGCCGCACCGCCGGCATTGGATACCAGCATAGGCGTTTCAACCTCCATGAAGCCCTGATCGTCCAGATATCTTCTGATTGCCGAAATAATTTTAGATCTCTTAACAAAGGTCTCCTTGACCTCTTCATTCATAATCAGATCTGTATATCTCTGACGGTAACGGATATCTGTATTAGTCAGGCCATGATACTTCTCCGGCAAAATCTGAAGGCTCTTGGAAAGAAGCGTAACGCTGGCTGCATGCACGGAGATTTCACCTGTTTTGGTGGTAAATACCTCTCCGGTAATTCCCACAATATCGCCCACATCATACTTCTTAAAATCCGCATAAGGCTCCTCACCAATGCTGTCTCTTGCTACATAAGACTGGATATTTCCCTGCAAATCCTGAATATTGCAGAAGGAAGCCTTGCCCATAACACGCTTTTGCATAATACGTCCGGCAATGGAAACCGTCTTTCCCTCCAGTTCATCATAGTTTTCTTTAATTTCCCTGCTGTGGTTTGTCACATCATATTTGGTAATCTGAAAGGGATCCTTACCGGCCTTTTGCAAGGCTGTGAGCTTCTCCCTTCTGATCTTCAGCAGCTGGCCTAAATCCTGCTCCTGCTGAGGTCTGTTATTCTGTGGTTGATTATTCTGCTGCTCTGCCACTTTATACACTCCTTATTAAGGTTTATACCTTTGTTTTCTCTATTAACCTGTTTCTGACTTATAATCTCTAGTTGGACCGCTGAATCTCCAGAACCTCGTACTTCAGTACGCCTGCCTGTGTTTCCACCTCTACGACCTCTCCGCATTTTGCACCGATAAGCGCCTTGCCTACAGGTGACTCATTGGATATCTTTCCTTTCAGGCTGTTTGCCTCTGTGGAACCTACAATCTTATATTCCAGATCCTCATTGTATTCCAGATCACGAATTTTCACACGGCATCCGATACTGATTTTATCAAGATCTACCTCATCCTCAACAACTACCTCTGCATTTTTCAGAATCTTCTCCAGCTCCTCGATTCTTGCTTCGATATCACGCTGTTCATCCTTAGCAGCATCATATTCCGCGTTCTCGGATAAGTCCCCCTGCTCTCTTGCCTCTTTGATTTTCTGTGCAACTTCTTTTCTCTTTACTACCTTAAGGTCATGAAGCTCATCCTCATATTTCCGCAACCCCTCATAGGTAAGTATGTTCTTTTTTTCTTCCATTGCTAATCCGCCCTTCCGTCCTTTAGTTCTATTTTATTTGTTTTATAATAAGTTCTAATTAACTTTCGTATTATACCCATTTTTCACCATAGTGTCAAGGAATTTCCACGTCCGGTCCCTGTTAACGCATTTAAAGTCCCCTGCCGGTTTATCTCCTGCCAATTTTACAGCTTCCGGCAGCCTTTCTGCTTCATTCCGCAGATCCAAATACACCATACCGGACAAAGGTTTTACGGTCTGCATCGCCACAAGCCCAAACTCTAAATACAATTCTTCCCTGATTCTTTGTCCATTTTCGCTTTCTCCATTGCAAACGGCAGCCTGCCTTATTCTCGGCAGATAAGGCCGCAGCAGCCAAAGCGCCTGTTCTGCAAAATATTCTCCATCCTCCGGCAATAAAATACAGACACTGTCAAAAGGCCTAAGCTGATACAGATATGCTGCCATAACCTCTCCCGGCAGCTCCTCTTTCCCTCCTCCAAGAAGGGGATCTAAGAGATGATCACGGCATCCCCATGCATCCGCCGCCGCATCCGCCGCCTGCCCAACAAGCTTAGCTGCGGTTTCCGCCTTCCAAATGGGATTGTTTAAATCCGTATTCTTACCATACTTATAAAAGCGATATCTCCCCAATATGCTTTTTTCATACTGGGGAAGCAGGGCAAAATAAACCTGCAGCTTGGCCTGAACATTTCTTCCTTCATAGGTCAGGTAAGACAGCTTTCTGCTCATCTTTCTGATAGGAAGCCCTTTCCTGCAAAGCTCCCGGCGCTTTCCCCATTCGCCTTCAGCTATTCCCGCATAAAAAATATTCTTCTCTTCCTTTTCCATAGGAAAGGATATGCAGCATCCTGACTTCCTATTCCGAAAAATCCGTATTCCTATGCAGACATAACCCGTATTATCCCTTTGAAGAACGTCCTGTTTCTTTGAAAATATTCTCCACAGCATCCTTTAACTGTTCAAAGGATTCCATGGCATTGATTTCTCTTCTAAGTGCGGCGGAATTAGGACACCCTGCGGTATACCATGCAATATGCTTTCGCATTTCCCGAACCGCCGTATATTCTCCCTTAACCTCCAGTTCCATTTTGGCATGGCGCAAAATCGTGTCCCGAACCTCCTCTAAGGTTTTCGCTCCTCCCTCACAGCCATTGTCCAGATAATGGGCAATCTCACGGAATATCCACGGATTGCCCCGCACTGCTCTTCCGATCATAATTCCGTCGCATCCGGTCTGCTCAAGCATGGCCTTAGCGGATGCCCCGTCCGTCACATCTCCGTTTCCGATCACGGGTATTTTCACCGCTTCCTTTACTTGTCTTATAATATCCCAATCTGCTTTTCCCGCATAATACTGCTCTCTGGTTCTTCCGTGCACAGCCACCGCCGCTGCACCGCAGCCTTCCGCAATTCTGGCTATCTCCACCGCATTCACTGACTGGTCGTTAAAGCCCTTTCGGATCTTAACGGTAACAGGCTTTTTAATTGCCTTTACGGTTTTCGTCAAAATCTCCTCTACCAGCCTGGGATTTTTCATAAGGGCGGAGCCCTCCCCGTTATTTACCACCTTGGGTACCGGACAGCCCATATTGATATCCAATATGGAAAAAGGCCTGTCCTCTATTTTCTTGGCCATTTCGCTGATAATATCGGGATCGGATCCAAACAGCTGTAAGGAGACAGGACGCTCGTCAGGATGAATCTCCATCAGCTCCTCCGTATTCTTATTATGATAGTAAATTGCCTTGGCGCTGACCATCTCCATGCATACCAGCCCTGCCCCCTGCTGCCGGCACAGCAAACGAAATGGCAGGTCGGTTACACCTGCCATGGGAGCCAATATCAAATTATTGTCCAAAACTACATTTCCAATCTGTAATTTTCTCCTTATCTCCGCCATATCCTGTCAGCCCTTTCTAGTAAGAAGCTCGAAATCATTTTCAATTCTATTCTTCTTTCAGCAGATCCCCCATGTCTTCGTGAAGGATAAAGACCCGGTAATAGATACTTAAGGATTCAAACAGCTCCTGACGCTTGCGCTTCACCTCGCCTACCAGAAGGCCGCTTCCGATCTCGTCATACAGGAAATCATCATCTGCAAATTCGGTACGCATGGACACATTACCTTCCTTGTCAAACTCAATGGTAAAAATGCCGCCTACCTCCTGGGTAAAGAGAACACAGATAATGTGAAGCTCCTCCTTGATAGAATCCGGTATTCCCGCAAATTGCTCATTAAAATAATATTTCTGTTCATAGGCATTTGCCCCGCAGAGCACTACCCTGTCTTCGCTTACAGTCTCACTCATTTCAGACCTCCGCCTAACCTGTTAATTATTTCAGCAGCACTACAGCGTAGCCGCCATCACCGCTTTAATGGTGTGCATACGGTTCTCCGCCTCCTCAAACACCACCGACTGGGAGGACTCAAAAACCTCATCCGTCACTTCCATCTCCGCAATGCCGAACCGCTCGCCCATTTCCTTGCCGATCTTGGTCTTCAAATCATGAAACGCAGGCAGACAGTGCATAAAGATAGCTGTCTTTCCGGCATTTTCCATTACTTTGGCGTTGACCTGATAGGGAGAAAGCTCTCTAATTCTCTCCTCCCAAACCTCTGCCGGTTCACCCATGGAAACCCACACATCTGTGTAAACCACATCTGCGCCCCTGGTGCCCTCACTCACATCCTCGGTCAGGGTAACACTTCCTCCGGTTGCAGCCGCAATTTCCTTACACTGCTTAACAAGCTCCTCAGCCGGAAAATACTTCCGTGTGGTACACGCCGTAAAATGCATTCCCAGCTTAGCACAAACCACCATCAGGGAATTGCCCATGTTGTAACGGGCATCCCCCATATAAGTCAGCTTAACGCCCTTAATCCTGCCCAGCTTTTCGCGGATGGTAAGAACATCCGCCAGCATCTGGGTGGGATGAAATTCATTGGTAAGACCGTTCCACACCGGAACACCTGCATATCTGGCCAGCTCTTCTACAATCTCCTGCTCGAAGCCGCGGTATTCAATTCCCTCATACATGCTGCCAAGAACTCTTGCGGTATCCGCAATGCTCTCTTTCTTGCCGATCTGGGAGCCGGAAGGATCAAGATATGTGGTTCCCATTCCCAAATCATGAGCTGCCACCTCAAAGGAGCATCTGGTTCTGGTGCTGGTCTTTTCAAAAATCAGCGCCACGTTCTTTCCCCGATGCATATCCTGTGTCAAAATACCCTTTTTCTTTTTTTCCTTAAGCTCTGCTGCCAGATCCACCAAATAAAGAATTTCTTCCGGTGTAAAGTCCAAGAGCTTTAAAAAACTTCTGCCCTTTAAATCCATTGGTCTTATCCTCTTATACTTTCCGCTAAAATTATTTATCGCTTACCAGTTCCTTTACGGAAGCTGCAAGCCCTGCAATTCCCTGAATTTCAGAGGGAATAATAATCTTGGTAGCCTTACCGTCTGCTGCCTTCTCGAAAGCCTCCAGGCTCTTGATCTTAAGCACTGCATCATCTGCTCCTGCTTCTCTGATCATTCTGATACCGTCTGCGGTTGCCTGCTGCACCTTAAGGATTGCCTCAGCTTCACCTTCCGCCTCACGGATCATCTTTTCCTTCTGCGCCTCTGCACGCAGGATTGCCGACTGCTTCTCCGCCTCTGCTTCCAGAATAGCTGCTGCCTTCTTACCTTCTGCAACAGTTACGCTTGCTTTCTTTTCACCTTCCGCACGTGTAACTGCCTCACGTCTTTCACGCTCTGCCTTCATCTGTCTTTCCATGGCATTTTGAATCTCTGCAGGCGGAATAATATTCTTAAGCTCCACACGGTTTACCTTAATACCCCAGGGATCGGTAGCCTCATCAAGGGATGCTCTCATCTTGGTGTTAATGGTTTCTCTGGAGGTAAGGGTCTGATCCAGTTCCAGATCACCGATAATATTACGAAGGGTGGTGGCCGTCAGATTTTCAATCGCCATGATAGGGTTTTCCACTCCGTATGCAAACATCTTAGGATCCGTAATCTGGAAAAATACTACCGTATCAATCCGCATAGTTACATTATCCTTGGTAATAACCGGCTGAGGAGCAAAATCCACTACCTGCTCCTTTAAATTAATTTTCTTGGCCACCTTATCAATAATCGGCATTTTAAAATGAAGGCCTACAGACCATGTTCCCTGATATGCGCCCAATCTTTCCACTACATAGGCGTATGCCTGAGGTACAATCTTCACACAGGATGCCAATACAATAAGTATAACAACCAACAATACAATCAAAATAATCATAATCATTCCTCTTCTTTCCGGGGCTTCCCTTAGCTGTTAATTTTTCTTTTCTTCCACCATCAGCTTCACACCACTGATTGCCTTAATAATTACCACACTTCCCACCGGCAGGGTAACATTATCCACTGTCGTTCTGGCGGTCCATTCCTTTCCCTCTACCGTAACCTGACCAATGCCCTGGAGATTGTCAATCTCGCTGATTACAATAGCCTGCTTTCCCACAAGACTCTCTGCATTGGTTTTCACTCGATCCTTATTGAAATACTTCACCGCAATAGGTCTGGTAAAATACAGGAGCACAAAGGATACAATGATAAATAAAATGATCTGAACCCAAAGCGGCACTGAAAAAGCAGCTCCAATGGCAGCTACCAGTGCACCTCCCGCAAACCAGATGGTCGTAAGACCCATGGAGATGATTTCAATGACAATGCAGGCAACAAAGACAATTAACCATACTGTTGTTAAACTCATATTGCCCTCCTTCATCATTCTTAAAATATAGTATGAACAGCATCAGCTTTTTCACACAATGCTGTTAACAAACATTTTACTACATTCACGAACTTAGCGCAACAAAAAGCCGCCATCCGATAGGGTTGTTTCACGAATGATTCACGAACGGATAATCAACAGATACTACCCCTA
>JAUNGK010000113.1 GCA_030524555.1 Bacillota bacterium
ATACCGGGAGACGGAATTGGACCGGAAATCGTAGCTGAGGCTAAAAAGGTACTTGATAAGACAGCTTCCGTATATGGACATGAGATCAAGTATACCGATATTTTAATGGGAGGGGCATCTATTGATGTGCACGGCGTACCTCTTACTGATGAAGCAATTGCAGCTGCCAAAGCGGCAGATGCTGTGTTAATGGGATCCATTGGCGGAGATACCACTACATCTCCCTGGTATAAGCTGCCTCCCAATCTTCGTCCCGAAGCAGGGCTTCTTGCAATCAGAAAGGCGCTTAATCTGTTTGCCAATCTTCGCCCCGCAGTGTTATATCAGGAGCTTTCGGATGCCTGCCCGCTGCGAAAGGATATCAGCGATGCAGGGTTTGATATGCTGATTATGAGAGAGCTTACAGGCGGTCTTTATTTTGGAGAACGTCATACCACGGAAGAAAACGGTATCCGTAAGGCGGTAGATACCTTAACCTACGACGAGAATGAGATACGCAGGGTAGCTAAGAAGGGCTTTGATATTGCCATGAAGAGAAGGAAAAAAGTAACCAGCGTTGATAAGGCGAATGTGCTTGATTCCTCCAGATTATGGCGCAAGGTAGTGGAGAAGGTTGCTGCGGATTATCCGGAGGTTACCCTGGAGCATATGCTGGTGGATAACTGTGCAATGCAGTTAGTGAAGGATCCGGCGCAGTTTGACGTGATCCTTACGGAAAACATGTTTGGAGATATTCTTTCCGACGAGGCCAGCATGGTGACCGGTTCCATCGGTATGCTGGAATCCGCTTCTTTAAATGACAGCAAATTTGGTTTGTATGAGCCCAGTCATGGTTCTGCTCCCGATATTGCAGGCAAGGGAATTGCCAATCCCATTGCAACGATTCTTTCGGCGGCAATGATGCTGAAATATTCCTTTGATCTGGATAAGGAAGCTGCTGCAATTGAGACGGCAGTGAAGAATGTACTTAAAAAGGGATATCGTACCGTTGATATTATGTCAGATGGCTGCAGCCAGGTGGGCTGCAAGGAAATGGGTGATTTGTTGGCAGATGAAATCAAATAAGAAATTAGGGAGAGAGGAGGCTGTCTTTTGGGTTTTATTTGCAGCCATGGCAATTTATTACGGATGGCGGATGTTTGCTCTGACTCCCTGGTATGATGAACTGTATACCTATTATTGTTTTATCAGTAAGGGCCCTTTATATGCGGCGCTTCACTGGCCGCTGCCCAACAATCATGTGGGATATTCGGCATTGTCAGGGTTTTTGAATTATAGTGGGAATTCTTATATCGGTTTAAGAGGCGTGTCCTATCTGTGTGCGCTTGCCAATCTGTATTTGATATACAAGCTGGCGTGGAAGTGGACGAAGGGATGGCTGCCTGTTGCCGCAGTGATTTTATATTTGTCAATGAATCTGGTCAATCAGCTTGCGGTTCAGGGCAGAGGATACACTCTGGGAGTAACCTGCTTGCTTTTGGCTTTCTGGGGAATGACAGATATATGCTGTAAAGAACATGCCCGAAAGAAAAGCTATTTGCTGTATGTGTGTGCACTGGTAATAGGACTTTATGCGGTCAGCAGCAATGTATACTGGGTGGTTCCCTTATGTGTTTCGGGAGGCGCGTACTTACTTTTTCTGAGTATCAATGAGGGAAAGAAAGAAAAAAGCTTCTTTTTAAAAACCGCTTCAGGAAGAAAGCTTTTAAAACTGATAGCGGCGTCAGTAATCGCTGCCGTGCTTACCATATTCCTTTATTGCACCATTTGGCTTGCTATTGGTTCCAATCTGCTGGTAAAGGATGAGACTAGTATTTATTACGGGCTGGGACATATTAAAATGATTTTAAAGTCCCCTTTTGCGGCAATTGGAAGAGGCATGGAATATATGCTGGATACGCCCTATATCCAAAGTGAGGAGCGTGCCGGATTTGTTGGAAGATTGGGCAGCTTTTTGGTATCATTGTCGGGATATTATTACAGCTTTCTTGCCATACCTGTAGTTGTTATATTCGTAATTGGATTGATTAATCTGCTGCTTTTGATTATCAAAAAGCTTCGCAGCGGGCAGGCAGAGGAAATTCTTCTGGAGCTGTTTCTGTTTCTGGAAATTCTGTTTGTGCCTGTGTGCCTGCTGATACAATGTAAGCGTCCCTATCACAGGGTTTTTACTTACGGCGGAGCTGTGCTGGCATTGCTGATTATCTGGCTGACCGGCCACTGGATACAGAAGTTTGTCTTAAAATCAAGGGGAAAGCTTACTGAACAGGGATTGTCCCTTATCTTCCTGATTTTGACGGCAGTTCTCGGGATAAAATGCATATTTTTCTCCGGCTATAATAATCAATACGGGGACAGAGAGCATGAAATACAGCAGGTTTTGGAACAGGCTGATATTCACCGGGGAGGAAATTATTGTGTGACTGACTGTAATCAGGAATATCTTTTATATTTCCTCTATGGGATACGCTGTGAAAATAAGCAGATCGAAGGTGCAGATATGGTAATTTTCGACAAGCGGATGACTGATCCTGACTTTGATGAGATGGTGTGGGAGTTTTATCATTACTATGACAGTATTCCGTGGGAATATGTAAATGAAAATATGAGCATGACCTACGAAAGTGAAAATTATATATTATTTCAAGCAGACGAAAAGGAGATTAAATGAAATGAGAAGTGATTCCGTAAAATCGGGTACCCAGCAGGCACCCCACAGAAGTTTATTTAATGCATTAGGCTATACGGAGGAGGAGAGAAGACGTCCTTTAATCGGAATTGTCAATTCCTATAATGAAATTGTTCCCGGACATATGAATCTGGATAAGATTACGGAGGCAGTAAAAATGGGCGTTGCCATGGCAGGCGGTACGCCGGTGGTATTCCCCGCAATTGCCGTTTGTGATGGAATTGCCATGGGGCATATCGGTATGAAGTATTCTCTGGTCACAAGGGATCTGATTGCCGACTCTACGGAATGTATGGCTATGGCGCATGGATTTGATGGTCTTGTATGTATTCCCAACTGTGATAAAAACGTTCCCGGACTTTTGATGGCTGCAGCAAGAGTAAACATTCCTACTATTTTTGTTTCCGGCGGTCCTATGCTGGCAGGACATGTACATGGTCAGAAGAGAAGCTTATCCTCCATGTTCGAGGCTGTGGGAAGTGTTGCGGCAGGAACCATGAGCATGGAGGAACTGTGCGAGTTCGAGGAGAAGGTATGTCCTACCTGCGGCTCCTGTTCCGGTATGTATACCGCTAACTCCATGAACTGTCTGACAGAAGCACTTGGTATGGGGCTTGAAGGAAACGGAACCATCCCTGCGGTATATTCCGAAAGAATACGTCTGGCAAAGCATGCAGGAATGAAGATTATGGAGCTGGTTGAGAAGAATATCAGACCCAGAGATATTATGACTAAGGATGCCTTTTTAAATGCTCTTACGGTGGATATGGCGCTTGGATGTTCTACCAATTCCATGCTGCATCTGCCTGCCATTGCCCATGAAGCGGGGGTAGAGCTTGATCTTGATATTGCCAATGAATTGTCTGCCAAGACGCCGAACCTTTGTCATCTGGCTCCTGCAGGACCTACCTATATGGAGGATTTAAACGAAGCCGGCGGCGTTTATGCAGTGATGAATGAGCTTACCAAGAAAAATCTGTTAAATCTTGATCTGATTACGGTTACCGGTAAAACAGTAGGTGAGAATATAAAGGGTGCGGTAAACAAAAATCCTGAGGTAATAAGGCCGGTGGAAAATCCTTATTCCGAGACAGGCGGCATTGCTGTTTTGAAAGGTAATCTTGCTCCGGATTCCGGTGTTGTAAAACGTTCTGCAGTGGTACCCGAGATGATGGTTCACGAAGGCCCGGCAAGGGTATTTGACTGCGAGGAGGATGCCATTGAAGCGATCAAGGGCGGAAAGATCGTAGCAGGTGATGTAGTGGTAATCCGTTATGAAGGCCCCAAGGGAGGACCGGGCATGCGCGAGATGCTGAATCCCACCTCCGCTATTGCGGGAATGGGACTGGGCTCTTGCGTGGCACTGATTACGGATGGACGCTTTTCAGGAGCATCAAGAGGTGCATCCATTGGCCACGTGTCTCCCGAAGCAGCGGTAGGAGGCCCCATTGCATTGGTGGAAGAGGGAGATATTATTAGTATTAACATTCCGGAAAACACCTTAAATGTTAAAGTCTCAGAAGAAGAGATGGCAGAAAGAAGAGCAAAGTGGCAGCCCAGAGAGCCTAAGGTTACCACCGGATATCTGGCAAGATACCGTGAGATGGTTACCAGCGGCAACAGAGGAGCTATTTTAGAGATTCCTCATGGCAGACAGTAAAATAACAAAGGAAAGGGATGGACAAGGAAATGCAGCTGACAGGTGCGGAAATTGTAGTTGAGTGTTTAAAAGAACAGGGTGTGGATACCGTATTTGGTTATCCGGGTGGAACAATCCTGAATGTATATGATGCCTTATATAAGCATAGCGGAGAGATCAGGCATATATTGACCTCCCATGAGCAGGGAGCTTCCCATGCGGCGGATGGTTATGCCAGAGCCACCGGAAAGGTTGGCGTATGCCTGGCTACCAGCGGCCCTGGTGCAACCAATCTGGTAACGGGTATTGCTACTGCGTATATGGATTCTGTTCCCATGGTGGCAATCACCTGTAATGTGGTGCTTCCATTACTGGGCAAGGACACCTTCCAGGAGGTGGATATTGCCGGTGTAACTATGCCTATTACCAAGCATGGTTATATTGTTAAGGATGTGACCAAACTGGCGGATACCATAAGAAGAGCCTTTGCAATTGCGAAAGAAGGACGCCCCGGTCCTGTTCTGGTGGATATTACCAAGGATGTGACAGCAAATACCTGTGAGTATGAGAAATTTTTACCTGTTCCCGCAGGCACTTCAAGTAAATACACCAGAGAGGATATTGAAAAAGCTGTGGAGCTTTTGAAGGGTTCCCAAAAGCCCTTTATCTATGTGGGAGGCGGTGCCGTAATTTCAGGCGCATCTCGGGAAGTGCGTGAGCTTGCAAAGCTTTTGGATGCTCCGGTTTGCGATACGCTGATGGGCAAGGGTGTTATGGATGGACATGATGACCGGTATACCGGCATGATCGGTATGCATGGAACCAAGGCCTCTAATCTCGGAGTCAGTGAATGTGACCTTCTGGTAGCTCTTGGCGCAAGATTTTCAGATCGTGTAATTGGTAATGCCGCTATGTTTGCGTCCAATGCAAAGGTTTTACATATTGACATTGACGCAGCAGAAATTAATAAGAATATTAAGACAGCCGCTTCCGTGGTAGGAGATTTAAAGGAAATTCTTACCCTGATTAACAGAGAGCTTCCTAAAATGGAGCATAAAGAGTGGAATGCGCATATAAAAGAATTAAAAGAAAAATATCCGCTTAATTATAATAAAAGCGAGCTATCCTGTCCCTTTATCATGGAGGAGATCGACAAGGTTACTGAAGGAAAAGCTATCATTACTACAGACGTGGGACAGCATCAGATGTGGGCAGCTCAGTATTATAAATATTCCGAGCCCAGAACCTTTTTGTCATCGGGAGGGCTGGGAACAATGGGATACGGGCTGGGAGCCTGTATCGGAGCTAAGACAGGAAGGCCTGATAAAATATGCATAAATATTGCAGGAGACGGGTGCTTCCGTATGAATATGAACGAGCTTGCTACCGCATCCAGATATCAAATTCCTATCATTGAAGTGGTAATCAACAATCATGTACTTGGTATGGTAAGACAATGGCAGACCCTGTTCTATGGGAAGCGTTATTCACAAACGGTCTTAAATGACGGAGTGGATTTCTGCATGGTGGCTAAGGGACTTGGCTGTGAAGCAATCCGTATTACCAGGAAGGAAGAGGTTGCAGACGCCATAAAACGTGCTATTGAAATGAAAAAGCCGGTACTGATCGAATGCATTATACCGGAGGATGACAAGGTATTCCCGATGGTTCCTTCAGGTGCTCCCTTAAGTGAAGTTTTTGATGAGGCGGACTTAGAAGAAAAATAATGAGAAAAAGTGTTATTAAGGGGATTTTTGCCGGGGTTTCCATTATTCTGCTGTCACTGATAGCTATGTACCTGGGGCTGGTATTTTACTACAAGGACGGATTCAGTTATGGAACATGGATTAATGGGATCTACTGTACCGGAAAGAGTATTAATGAAGTAAATGAAGAGCTTATAAAGCAGTGCAGCTATGAAGGGCTTACCATTACGGACTGTGATGGTAAGTCTTATACAATTCTGCCTGAGGATGTAGGACTTTCTTATGACTATAAGAATACACTTGAACTTTACCTCGAAAGACAGAATCCTTATTTATGGGTTGATAATCTGATTGAAAAGTCTGGGGAAAAAAGCATGGAACCGCAAGTGAGCTATGACAAGACGGCGTTTGACCACCTGCTAAGCCAGATGGACTTTTTGACCGGAAAAGAGGATGAAGACCGTGTTGTCCGGCTTCAAAAAGGGGACGAAGGGTACTATCTTGTAAACGAAAGGGTTCATGTTCTTGATGAGGCATTGGCCTGCAGGCTGATTAAGGAAGCCTTTGAAGGCTTTCAGAAGGAGCTTGATTTAGAGGCGGCAGGCTGCTACCGGGATCTTCCGCTGACAGAAAAAATGAAGGAACAGATAGCGCTATGGGATAAGCTGGAGGAGTATCAGGATTGTGGAATTGTCTATCAGCTTGGAGAAGACCGGATACCAATTGACGGCAGTGTAGTCTGTAACTGGCTTGTGTTAAATGAGGACGGAAGTCCTGCATTGGATGAAGCAGGAAATCTATGCACCGATGAGAAGCTGGTATGGCAGTTTATTGATGATCTGGCGGATGAGTATGATACGGTAGGCAAGACAAGAAGCTTTCATGCCACCAGAGGAGATATTGTAATGGTTGAAGGCGGAATATACGGAAACAAAATTGACAGGCAGGCTGAAAAGGAGTATCTGCTTAAAGCCTTCCTTGAAAAAAGAATTGAAAACCACATTCCCGCATATACGCAGATGGCAAGGAAGCAGGGAAAGGATGACATTGGTGATACCTACATTGAAGTGGATATGACCAATCAGATGATGTATTACTACGTAGAAGGGGAGCTTATGATAGAAACACCGGTAGTTACTGGCAATACCTCACTTAGAAGAGGAACGCCGGTTGGAACCAATTATGTGTATAACAAACAAAAGAACAGAATTTTAAGAGGAGAGGATTATGCCTCACAGGTAATGTTCTGGATACCCGTAAAGGGGGCTATTGGTATTCATGATGCATCATGGCGTGCTAAATACGGCGGAGAAATCTATAAAACCAACGGCTCTCACGGATGTATCAATACGCCCCTTGAAGAGGTATCAAAGCTTTATGACATGGTAGAAATCGGTACGCCATGTGTGATGTTTTATTAAAGCAGTTGACTAAAGTGTTAAATAAGTTTAAAATGTTTCCCAGATGTTTTTATTTTGGCGTTAGCCATTACAGGAGGAGAGAATAGTGTCTAGAGTGTATAACTTTTCAGCAGGTCCGGCAGTTTTGCCTGAGGAAGTACTAAAAGAAGCTGCAGATGAAATGCTTGATTACAAGGGATCAGGTATGTCCGTTATGGAGATGAGCCATCGTTCCAAGGTTTATGACAATATCATTAAAGAAGCGGAAGCCGATTTAAGGGAACTTATGAACATTCCCGACAATTATAAGGTGTTGTTTCTGCAGGGAGGTGCAAGCCAGCAGTTTGCAATGATTCCCATGAACCTTATGAAAAACAAAAAGGCTGCATATATTGTAACAGGACAGTGGGCTAAGAAGGCATATCAGGAAGCTAAGATTTACGGTGAAGCCATTGAGGTGGCATCCTCGGCAGATAAGACCTTTTCTTATATTCCGGATTGCTCAGACCTTGATATTCCGGAAGATGCTGATTATGTATATATCTGTGAGAATAACACCATATACGGAACCAAATTTAAAACCTTACCCAATACCAAGGGCCATACGCTGGTAGCTGATGTATCATCCTGTTTCTTATCCGAGCCTGTGGATGTGACCAAATACGGTGTGATTTACGGTGGTGTACAGAAAAATGTGGGACCGGCAGGTGTGGTGATTGTTATTATCAGAGAGGATTTAATTACTGAAGATACACTCCCCGGCACTCCTACCATGTTAAAGTATAAGATCCATGCAGATGCGGAATCTCTTTATAATACTCCTCCGGCATATGGAATTTATATTTGCGGCAAGGTATTTAAATGGCTGAAAAAGCGGGGCGGTCTTGCTGCCATGAAGGAATATAACGAAAAGAAGGCAAAGATTCTTTATGACTTCTTAGATGAGAGTAAGCTTTTTAAGGGAACAGTCAGAAAGGAAGACCGTTCACTTATGAACGTACCTTTTGTTACAGGAAACGAAGAGCTTGACGCTAAATTTGTGAAGGAAGCAAAGGAAGCAGGCTTTGAAAACCTGAAGGGTCACAGAAGCGTAGGCGGTATGCGTGCAAGCATCTACAATGCTATGCCGATTGAAGGTGTAGAGAAGCTGGTTGCATTTATGAAAGAATTTGAAGAGAAGAACATGTAATTAAGGAGACGAGGGTATGTTCAAATATTATTGTTTAAATCCCATTGCTCAGGTAGGGCTGGAGAAATTTACGGAAGAATTTGAAAAAACAGAAGATGTAAATGCCGCAGAAGGTATTTTGGTCAGAAGCGCAGCCATGCATGATATGGAGCTGTCTGAAAATCTGCTGGCTGTTGCAAGAGCCGGCGCAGGCGTCAACAATATTCCGCTTGATAAATGTGCGGAAAAGGGCATTGTAGTGTTTAATACGCCCGGAGCTAACTCCAATGGCGTTAAAGAACTTGTGATTGCCGGTATGCTTCTTGCATCCAGAGATATTGTGGGAGGTATCAACTGGGTTACTTCCGCAAAGGATGATGAAAACATTGCCAAAGCAACTGAAAAGGAAAAGAAACGCTTTGCAGGTACTGAGGTTCAGGATAAGAAGCTTGGCATTATTGGTCTCGGCGCTATCGGTGTTAAGGTGGCGAATGTTGCAAAGCATCTGGGTATGGAAGTTTACGGCTATGATCCTTATGTATCCGTTGATGCGGCATGGAACTTAAGTCGTGATGTAAAGCATGTGCTTAACGTGGAAGATATTTATGAGAACTGTGATATTATCACAATTCACGTACCTCTCTTAGATTCCACCAGAGGAATGATTAATAAAGAAGCAATCTCTAAAATGAAGGACGGAGTGATTCTTCTTAATTTTGCAAGAGATCTCCTGGTTAATGAG
>JAUNGK010000114.1 GCA_030524555.1 Bacillota bacterium
GAAAAAATTAAAAAAGAAAAGGTTAAAAAAGAAATATTAAGCAAGCCGAAAAAGGAAAAAGCTGATAAGGAGAAAAAGCCTAAGAACTTAAAAAGGCAAACGGAGCAATCCGTAAACAGCCAAAAGCTAAAAAGGCAGATTAAGTTATTCAGCTTGAGAAATAAAATATTTATTTGTTTCCTTGTACCTATTCTCTTTATGATTGTTGTAGGAATTACTGCCTATCATTATTCTTCAGAAGGAATGAGCGGCCAGTTTCAGGAATCTGCACGGCAGACTGCCAATATGGCAATGCAGTATTTGGATGTGAGCTGTACTTATATTCAGGCAGATGGATTAAAATATGCTGTTGACAGTAATATAGAGAAGTACACAATCGGAATGATGAAAAAGGATGTGGTAGCACAGTCAACGTTTGTTAATGATACACGAGTTACGCTTATGGCAACCCAGACAGCCAATCCGTTTATAAGTAATGTTCATTTCATAACGAAGGCGGGTATTCCTATTATTTCGACTGTTAATACTAACTCTTATGATGGTATTTATGACGATTACTATGCTGCTATGCTGGAGCTTGCCGAGGACGGAAGAAATATCCCCAAGTGGGTGGATTCCCATCCTCTTTTGGATGAGCATTTGGGAATTACCAATCCCGAATATTTCATGGCATTCCAGATGCCAACCACGTCAAAGTTTGCTTACATAGTTATTGACATAAAGGAATCAGCGCTTTTAGATACCTTAAATGATATTGATTTTGGTAATGGAAGCATTACCGGCTTTGTAACAGGCACCGGTAAGGAGTTGATCAGCGAAAGGTTAGAGGAAGGTTCGGAAAGCAGGATTACCGCAGGAGAACCGGTATTTGCAAATCAGGATTTCTATTTAAAGAGTCTTGAGAATAGTGAGTTAAGCGGCGGTATGGAGGTTAACTTCCAAGGAGAGGATTACCTGTATATCTACCAAAAGAGTGAGGTCAGCAATGTTACATTTTGTTCGTTAATTCCTCTTGATGTGGTTACCGGACAGGCGGAAAAAATTAAGCAGATCACCATTACATTGGTAATTATTGCAGCTATTGTGGCATTGCTTAACGGTGCATTCATTACCCTTGGAATTCAAAGGAACATGAAAGGAATATCCAGGAAGCTTAACGAGGTTGCAAAGGGAGATCTGACCGTACAGGTTACAGCTCAGGGTCATGATGAATTTCAGGGTCTCGCCCAGACAGCAACCGATATGGTTGTCAACAATAAAAAGCTGGTTACCAAGCTGACGGGTACCATTCATCAATTGGAGATATCGGCAGGAAATGTAAATGAAGCCTCCGAAAATATTAACAATTATTCGGGAGATATTACGCATGCTATTGATGAAATCAGTGAAGGAATGACCAAGCAGGCAGAGCACGCGCAAGAATGTGTGGTAAAGACCAGTATGCTGTCTGACAGGATGAAGGAAATCACCCGGATGGTGGAGGCAGTCGAGGCGCTGGTTGATAAGACAGAAAAGATGATTACTCAGGGTACCGAAATTGTTCAGGTTCTCTCCGAGAGGGCGAAGGAAACCTCGAATATTACCACAAGAGTGGGCGAGAGTATTTCCGTGCTGAAAACAGAATCAGAAACAATTAACGGTTTTGTTCAGACGATCAGTGATATTTCCCAGCAGACCAATCTGCTCTCCTTAAACGCTTCCATTGAAGCAGCAAGGGCCGGTGAAGCAGGAAGAGGCTTTGCGGTGGTTGCAGAGGAAATCCGAAAGCTGGCAGATGACTCCAATAAGGCAGCAGGTGAAATTCGGAACAATGTTAAAAATATCACTGCTCAGACTGTCAGCAGTGTAAACAGCGCAAAAGAGGCAGAGGAAATGGTTGCACTGCAGGCAGAGGCGGTCAATGAGGTTATTCAGGTATTCCGTAATATGAATTCCCAGATGAATGATTTGTTTGTAAATCTGAAGGAAATTGCGGATAATACAGAAGCGGCAGACAGAGAAAGGAATGATACACTGGATGCTGTGGAAAATATTTCAGCTATTATTGAGGAGACAGCAAGCGGATCAGCTCTGGTTCGTGAAATGGCTAATCAGCTTTTGAACAGTGTGGATAAGCTAAGCCAGACGGCAAATGCATTGGATGAGGATATGCAGGGTCTTAAGTCCGAGATTTCCGTATTTAAAATTGATTAAATAATATTAGAGAGCTGCTAATGCAGCTCTCTTGTCATGTTCTTTACATATTCTCCAACCGGTTCGGCAGCATTCTGCCCATATTCAGCAATAAGCTTTATAATTGCGGAGCCTACGATAGCTCCGTCTGAAATGGATGCCATTTTTGCGGCCTGCTTAGGAGTGGAAATACCAAAGCCTACCGCACAGGGAACATCAGTGTTTTCCCTGATCAGCTTAACGATAGAAGCAATATCCGTGTTGATCTCACTTCGTACACCGGTAACACCAAGGCTTGAAACGATATAAATAAAGCCCTCCGCTTCCTTTGCAATCATGGCAATGCGGTTCTCTGAGGTAGGTGCAATTAAGGAAATCAGATCAACTCCGTATTTTTGGCAGATGGGAGCAAACTCGTCCTTTTCCTCAAAGGGAAGATCGGGCAGGATCAGTCCGTCTATACCAATTTCGGCACAGGTACTGATAAATTTTTCTGCATCATAGGAGTAAACAACGTTTGCATAAGTCATAAACACCATGGGAACGGTGATGTCCCTGCGAAGTCTTCTGACCATGTCGAAAATTTTGTCGGTGGTAACACCGCCGGAAAGTGCGCGGATATTAGCGCTCTGAATAACGGGCCCTTCTGCCGTGGGATCTGAAAAGGGAATACCCAGTTCTATTAAATCCGCACCATTAGCGACCATGCTGTGGACGATCCTTTCGGTAGTCTCCAAATCGGGATCGCCGCAGGTAATGAATGGAATAAATGCCTTTCCGTGATCAAAGGCTTCTCTTATTTTACTCATAAATATCCTCCCCTCTGTAGCGTGCAATAGCAGCGCAATCCTTATCTCCCCGTCCTGATATGGTGATAACAATGATCTGATCCCCGGAAAGAGTGGGAGCAAGCTTCATGGCATGAGCAACTGCATGAGCACTTTCGATGGCAGGGATAATGCCTTCGGTTCGTGAAAGATATTCAAAAGCATTAACCGCTTCCTCATCCGTAACAGGTACATATTCTGCCCGGCCCGTATCATGAAGCCATGCGTGCTCCGGCCCGATTCCGGGATAATCAAGTCCTGCGGAAATAGAGTAAACAGGGGCGATTTGACCATACTTATCCTGACAGAAGTATGATTTCATACCGTGGAAAATGCCAAGTCTTCCGGTGCTGATGGTAGCGGCTGTCTCGAAGGTATCGATCCCTCTTCCTGCAGCCTCGCAGCCGATCAGCCTAACGTCCTTATCTTCTATAAAATGATAGAAGGTTCCCATGGCATTGCTGCCGCCTCCTACACAGGCCATAACCACATCGGGAAGACGGGCTTCCTTTTCCATAATCTGCTGTTTAATTTCCCGGGATATAACAGCCTGAAAATCTCTTACAATGGTAGGGAAGGGGTGGGGCCCCATAACGGAGCCGAGGCAGTAATGGGTATCGTCAATACGGCTGGTCCATTCGCGCATTGCCTCAGATACGGCATCCTTTAAGGTAGCGGTACCGGTTTTAACGGGAATTACTTCGGAACCGAGAAGCTTCATCCTGTAAACATTTAAGGCCTGTCTCTTGGTATCCTCTTCACCCATAAAAACCACGCATTCCATACCAAGCAAAGCGGCAGCGGTAGCGGTAGCCACGCCGTGCTGTCCGGCTCCGGTTTCTGCAATCAGTCTTGTTTTACCCATTTTTTTGGCAAGAAGGGCCTGCCCAAGTACGTTATTGATTTTGTGGGAGCCGGTATGATTCAGATCTTCTCTCTTTAAGTATATTTTGGCACCACCAAGATCCCTGGTCAGCTTTTCTGCATAGTAAAGGCGGCTGGGACGTCCGGCGTATTCGTTAAAAAGAGTAGTAAGCTCCCGGTTAAATTCAGGGTCGTTTTTGTAATGATTGTAGGCTTCTTCAAGCTCAATAACGGCATTCATCAGTGTTTCGGGAATGTATTGTCCGCCATGAACTCCAAAGCGTCCTTTTGATTGTGACATGATCTGCCTCCTTTTAATAGAATAAGAAATTGTTCAAAGTACAGCACAAGCTGCATGAATAAATGCTTTCATTTTTTGATAGTCTTTTTTACCTTCCGTTTCTACGCCGGAGCTTACATCCAAAGCAAAGGGATTAACAAGCCGTATGGCGTCTGTTACATTTTCGGGGGTTAAGCCGCCGGCGAGAAAAAAGGGTTTTTTAATATTTTGGATCAGGGACCAGTCAAAGCTTTCTCCCGTTCCAAGTCCATTATCCAGCAGAAGATAATCACAGGGAAAGGAAATAGCTCTTTCTATATCTTCCCTGGTTTTAATGATAAAAGCCTTTATGACGGGACAGCCGCAAATCTCCTTTAGGGCTTTTACATAAGCCTCATCCTCGTTTCCGTGAAGCTGGGCTATTTGGATGGTTCCGCTTTGAAAAAGGGCGGCTGTCTGTTTAACAGGTTCATTGACAAATACACCTACGGCAGGAATAGAGGGATCAAGAGCTTTTCTTAAGCTTGCCGCCAGCTCGGGCGATACATACCGTGCCCTGCCCTTTAGGAATACAAAGCCGATGTAATCGGGTCTTAATTCATTTGCGTAGGAGATGTCTTCCATGGATTTCAGACCACAAATTTTAACCTTTGCCACGGGAAACCTCCTTTCTGCGAAGGCCATCCAGCATGGCTTTCTTGTCCGGTGCTTTCATCAGGGTTTCTCCGATCAGCACGGCATTAACCTTGGCTTTTCGAAGAACCTCAATATCGTCGGCAGTCTTAATGCCGCTTTCCGCCACAAAAGTAATCGTTTCAGGCACCAGACGGCGAAGTCTTTCACTATTGTGAACATCTACCGTAAAATCCTTCAGATTCCGGTTATTTACTCCGATTATACGGGCTCCTGCACGGATGGCAAAAGCAATTTCCTCCTCATCATGAGCCTCAACCAGTGCGGATAATCCAAGCTGGTCGCAGATGCTGATATATTCCCGAAGGGTTTCCTCCGGCAAGAGGGCACAGATTAAAAGCACTGCGCTGGCTCCTAAGAGCTTTGCTTCGTAGATCATATATTCATCCACCGTAAAATCCTTTCGGATACAGGGAATGGAAACAGCCTGCGCAATTTCCTTTAAATAGCTGTTACTTCCCAGAAACCATTTAGGTTCTGTCAGTACGGAAATGCAGGAAGCGCCTGCCGCTTCGTATTCCTTTGCAATACTGACATAGGGAAAATCCCCGGCAATAAGTCCTTTAGAGGGAGAGGCCTTTTTGCATTCGCAAATAAAACTGATATCACCTTCCCGGAGAGCCTTTTCAAAGGGAAAACCGGTGTTGCAATCCATGGAAAGAGCCTGTTTTTTCAGTTCTGCAAGAGGCAGGGCCTGCTTAGCGGATGCAACTCTTTTACTTGCGTATTCGGCTATGGTATCTAAAATTGTTGCCATATGCTATTGAACCTTTCTGTACAGTAAGTTTTTTAGAGGTTGCTTTCTTTCTTAAATTCTTCCAGCTTTTGAAGAGCCTTTCCGCTGTCAATCAGTTCTGCGGCAAGCCTTATGCCGTCGGCAAAGCTATCTGCCGCCCCTCCGATATAGAGGGCTGCTCCTGCGTTTAATAAAACAGCGTTTCTCTTAGGGCCCTGTTCGCCGTTTAAAACAGCCAGTGTAATAGCGGCGTTTTCTTCCGGGCTGCCGCCGGTTAAATCCTCTTTCTTGCAGGAGGCCATTCCAAAGTCCTCCGGCTTAATGGTGTAGGTTCTGCATTCATCCTGATTAAATTCGCAGATCGTGGTAGGAGAGCAGGCAGCAATTTCATCCAGCTTATCCTGTCCGTAAACCACCATACCGCGCTTTACGCCCAAACTCATAAGCACCTTTGCTAAGGGTTCCACCAGATACTCGTCATAAACTCCTAAAAGCTGCATGGAAGGCGTAGCAGGGTTGGTAAGAGGTCCGAGTATATTAAATACGGTGCGGAATCCCAGTTCCTTTCGAATTGCACCTACATATTTCATGGAAGTGTGATACTTTTGTGCAAAAAAGAAGCAAATTCCAATTTTATCAAGAAGCTCTACACATTTTTCAGGAGCCAGATCAATATTGACACCCAGAGCTTTCAGGCAGTCCGCAGCGCCGCACTTAGAGGAGGCAGCACGATTTCCGTGTTTTGCCACCTTTACACCGCCTGCAGCAATGACAAGAGCAGATGTGGTTGAAATATTAAAGCTGTGTGCACCGTCACCTCCGGTACCTACAATTTCCAGAACATCCATGTTATGTTCAACCTTTAAAGCATGAGCCCTCATAGCGGCAGCACAGCCGGCTATTTCCTCAGTGGTTTCCGCTCTGGCGCTTTTGGTAGACAGGGCGGCCAGGAAGGCTGCATTTTGAGTGGGAGAGGTTTCTCCACTCATAATTTCATTCATGACAGCATAAGCCTCATCATAGCTTAAATCTTCTTTGTTTACGATTTTTACAATTGCTTCTTTAATCATTCTTAATACCTATCCTTTCCATTATTATTTAATAAAACTTTTATTGATTAAATTGTTCGGCCGTATTTATAAAATTCTCCAGCATGGTTTTTCCGTCCGGGGTAAGAATGGACTCTGGATGAAATTGAAGTCCGAATACCGGATACTGTGTGTGCTGCACCGCCATAATTTCACCGTCTGTAGTCTGGGCTGTTACCTTAAGACAGGCGGGAAGCGTTTCCGGCAGAGCAGCAAGAGAATGATATCTCCCTACCGGTACTGTTGACGGACAACCTTTAAAAACAGGGCAGCTAAGATCCAATGAGGTATCCGACTGTTTTCCGTGCATCAGCTCCTTAGCGTAGGAAACCGTTGCGCCATATGCCTTGCAGATAGACTGGTGTCCAAGACATACTCCCAAAATCGGAAAGCTGCCGCCAAGCTCCTTTACCACATCAATGCAGATACCTGCATCCTCCGGGCGGCCCGGCCCGGGAGAAATAATAATAGACTCGGGATTCATGCTTCTGATATCCTCTATGGTGCAGGCGTCATTTCGAATGACCTTAATATCAGGGTTAAGGGAACCCACAAGCTGAAACAGGTTATAGGAAAAGCTGTCATAATTGTCAATAAGCAAAATCATGAGTCCACCTCCTGTGCGGTTATAATTGCCTTTACGACTGCGGCAGCCTTGTTAAGGCATTCCTGATGCTCTGTTTCAGGAACTGAGTCTGCCACAATGCCGGCACCGCTTCTGATAAATACCTTACCGTTTTTCTTGTAGGCAATTCGGATAGCAATACAGGTATCCAGGTTGCCGGTAAAATCAATGTAGCCTATAGCGCCTCCGTAAATGCCCCGCTTATTATTTTCCAAATCATTGATAAGCTGGCAGGCTCTGATTTTCGGAGCGCCGGACAGGGTTCCGGCGGGAAGAATAGAATCAATGGCGGAAAGTGCGTCCTGCCCGTCGCGGATCTCACCCCGGACGGTGGAGCCGATATGCATAACGTGGGAGTAACGTTCAATGCTGTGATATTTTTCTACCTCTACCGTGCCGAATTTACTGATTCTCCCGATATCATTCCTGCCAAGATCCACCAGCATATTGTGTTCCGCCAGTTCCTTAGGATCGGCCAAAAGCTCCTTTTCAAGTGCAATATCTTCTTCAGGCGTCTTTCCTCTTGGTCTGGTTCCGGCAAGAGGGAAGGTGTGGAGAATGCCATCCTTTAGCTTAACCAGTGTTTCGGGGGATGCACCGGCTACCTCCATATCACTGCTGGAAAAGTAAAACATGTAAGGAGAAGGATTTAGGGTTCTGAGTATCCGATAGGTATTTAAAAGGCTTCCTTCAAAATCCGCTTCCAATCGGTTGGAAAGCACAATTTGAAAAATATCCCCTTCCCGAATATGATGCTTTGCCTTTTCCACCATAGCGCAGTATTCCTTTTTCTGAAACAGGGGCTTGAAGTCGGTGTTGCACCTGCCTGCTTTTTCTTTAACAGGGGTTCCATTTTCAATCAAATCGGCCATCTGTTTAAGAGTAAGGAGCGCCCTGTTATATTCCGTTTCCAGATTTTCCAGATCAATGTTTACAATCAAAATGATTTTCTGCTTGTAGTTATCAAAGGCAATTACCTTGTCAAAAAGCATTAGGTCTACATCCTTAAAGCCCTCCGTATCCTCGGCATCCAGCCTAAGAGAAGGCTCTGCGTATTTCAGATAATCATAAGAAAAATATCCTACCAGGCCGCCTGTAAAGGGAGGGAGATATGAAAATCTGGGGCTTTTGTGCTCATCAATCACCTGTCGGATGTATTTGCCGGGATCTGTTGTCTCAAAGGACAGGGCACCTGCCTTCATTTGGCCGTTGACGCAGCTGATTTCAAGACTGGGATCATAACCTAAAAAGGTATAACGTCCCCACTTCTCATTATCAGAGATCGATTCCAGAAGATAACAGTGGCTGGAAATATTTTTTAATATTTTCAGAACCTCAATAGGCGTTTTAATATCGGATAAAATTTCGGTGCTTACGGGAGCTAAGTGATAATTTCCCCGGGCTTTAAGCTGCTGTAATTCTTCGATCGAAGGCTGTATTGTCATTGTCATGTGAAGTCCTCCTTTAAATTTTGAAATAAAAAAATCCTTGACAGAAAAAATTTCTGTCAAGGACGAATAATCATAATCCGCGGTGCCACCTTGATTTACAGCTGATGCTGTACACTTACAGGATACCAACATATCCCCGGCAACTGACGTATGCCCTCACGTTGCAGAATACTAAATATACAATAATAAATATATCTTTCACTGCACCCTCAGCGGTCCATTTGATAACTTGTTTTCCACCCGATCTCAGCATTCCGGGCTCTCTGTAGGAGCATCATTACCTTTATCTCCGCCTCAACGGTTTAAAATGTAAATTTTTTATAATAATACTGCCGGAAATAGAAATTGTCAATATTTTATTGATAGATTTTATTTTATTATGAACCATTTTTGATAATGTCATAATAAACCACAAAGGAAAATGTCTCTGGC
>JAUNGK010000115.1 GCA_030524555.1 Bacillota bacterium
TTTCTCAATAAAATATTTGTGAGTAACATATAACTGCTGATTAACTTTATTTCTTCTTGTTTGCAACAGTTCTCTTGGGACCTTTTCTGGTTCTTGCGTTGGTTTTGGTCTTCTGTCCACGCACCGGAAGTCCCTTTCTGTGACGGATACCTCTATAGCATCCAATTTCCTGAAGTCTTTTGATATTCATGGCAACTTCTCTACGTAAGTCACCTTCTACCATGTACTCAGCATCAATCACTTCGCTGATTCTCTTAACTTCTTCGTCGGTCAACTCTCTTACACGAGTATCAGGATTAACTTTTGCCTTCTCAAGGATCTTGTTAGCGCTTACTCTTCCAATTCCATAAACATAAGTTAAACCAATTTCAACACGTTTTTCTCTCGGTAAGTCAACACCTGCAATACGAGCCATTTACGTTTCCTCCATTTTCCTTTCGCACATTCTCATGTGCTGATACTAATTGATTGGGGCAGCCTGTGCCCAACCGGACGTTTCCGATCTTACGCGGATTCATATTCCGCGAATCAAGAAGTAATCACTAAGGCTCCGTCGTACAATTATATAGAAATCAGTACAGCTATATGCTGCACTGCAGCCGCTTTCATACTAATTGGACAAGAACCCTCCTGCTTCTATCTGTGCTGCCTAAGCAGCCTTTGTAGTATTAACGCAGTGGATTATCCTTGTCTTTGCTTGTGCTTCGGATTCTCACAGATAACTCTGATACGTCCTTTTCTCTTGATGATTTTGCATTTCTCGCAAATCGGTTTTACTGATGATCTAACCTTCATGTTAAACCTCCTTTCAAAAAAGACCGTTTTACATTATAGCATGGTATATCTACAAATGCAAGACAATTCTTACATTTATATTTGTTTTATTTCGTCTTTTTATTTATCTCTCCAAATAATTCTTCCCTTGCTCAAATCATAGGGCGACAACTCCAGGGTCACCTTATCTCCAGGAAGAATACGAATAAAATTCTGTCTCAACTTTCCGCTGATATGCGCCAGTACCCTGTGACCATTCTCCAGTTCAACCTGAAACATGGTATTGGGAAGCTTTTCAACTACGGTTCCTTCAATCTCAATTACGTCAGCCTTTGACATCTGTTACCTCCTTATTTGTCCTGATCTTAATGGCACGTTTTATTTCTTCATTATATATAGTCTGCTTTTGAGTCAGCTTCCCCACAATAACCGGATCAAGCTCACTGCTTACTATCTGCAAATGCTTTTTCTTTTTCTTTTTAGGCTTTTCCAGTCCTCTGGTTTTCCCATCCGCCAGATAAAGTATATCATTCTCCTGGCCGATTATGACATACATCTTTCCTTTATCGTGTCCGGCCTTCGATACGGCAAACATTCCAATCATTTTCATACCTGCCTTTTCTGCGTCAATCCATACCGGGCAGCAATGTAAGTATCTCAGGCTCTCCCTTGGTGATCAGCACCGTATTTTCATAATGTGCCGACAGGGATCCGTCCTGTGTAACAACCGTCCAGTCGTCATCAAGCCATGCCACCTGATAGCTTCCCATGTTGATCATTGGTTCGATAGCAAGAGTCATACCAGCTCTTAATCGTACTCCCCGGCGCCATTGCCTGAAATTCGGTATCTGCGGATCCTCATGAAGACTGGTTCCTATTCCGTGTCCTACCAGATCTCTTACTACTCCATAGCCAAACCTGCCACAATAGGCATCAATCGCATTGGATATATCATGAAGATGGCAGCCTTCACGGGCATACTTAATTCCCTCGAAAAAGCTTTGTCTGGTAACTGCTATAAGCTGTGCGGCTTCATCGCTGATTTGTCCTACCGGATAGGTTCTTGCCGCATCAGAATGATACCCCTTGTAAATCAATCCTGCATCAAGACTGACAATATCACCTTCATTTAGTATTCTGTCTTTGGATGGAATGCCATGTACCACCTCATCATTAACAGAAACGCAGATGGAGGCCGGATATCCATTATAATTCAGAAAGTTAGGTACACAATCATAGCTGCGTATCAACTGCTCTCCCAGCGCATTAATCTCCCCGGTGGAAATGCCGGGCATTACCGCTTCGCCAAGCTTTGCGTGAACCTCTGCAAGTATTTTGCAGGATTCACGCATTAATTCTATTTCACGTTCCGACTTAATTGTTACAGCCATTTAAAGTCCTCACTTGTTAATCTAATATTGCAGCGATAGCCGCAAACACATCCTCCATGGGAACCGTTCCGTCAACGCTTCTAAGGATCCCCTTTGCCTCATAAAAATCAATCAGCGGCTGAGTCTGCTTATGATAAACATCCAGACGGTTCTTAACGGTCTCCGGCTTATCATCATCACGAAGAACCAGCTCCTTACCACAGACATCGCAAATTCCTTCCTGCTTGGGCGGTATATGCTCTACGTGGTAGGTAGCGCCGCAGGAAAGACATGCACGTCTGCCACCCATTCTTCTGACAATATTCTCATCAGGAACATCAACATTGATCGCATAATCAATCTTATCGCCTCTCTCCAAGAGCGCTCCTTCAAGCACCTCCGCCTGAGGGATTGTTCTCGGGAAGCCGTCCAGAACATAACCATTCTCACAGTCGTCCTGTGCCACTCTGTCAAGAAGTATCCTTACGGTAAGCTCATCAGGAACCAGAAGCCCCTGATCCATATACTTTTTAGCCTCCATACCAAGTTCTGTACCGTTCTTGATATTTGCTCTGAAAATATCACCTGTGGAAACATGAGGAACACTGTATTTCTCTGCAATCATTTTGGCCTGTGTTCCTTTTCCGGCGCCGGGTGCACCTAACATAATTATTTTCATTTTCTGCCTCTTCCTCTTCTATTTCTCTATTCCAGAACGCAAGATAGAGGCAAAGGAAACCAAAGCATGTGTCTATGCTTTACGCCTTTGTTTCCTTTAACCTCTAATTGTATTTAAATCATTTAATCATTCAAAAAGCCCTTGTAATTGCGTACCAGCATCTGAGACTCAATCTGCTTCATGGTTTCAAGCACAACGCTGACGATAATGATCAGACTGGTTCCGCCAAAGGATACCTGTGCACCAAATATACCATTAAAGAAGAACGGTACTACACATACAATGGTAAGCCCTACCGCACCGATAAAGATGATGTAGTTCAGGATTTTTGTCAGATATTCGCTGGTCGGCTTACCGGGTCTGATACCGGGAATAAAGCCTCCCTGCTTTTTCATGTTCTCTGATATTTCCAACGGATTAAAGGTAATGGATGTATAGAAGTAAGCAAAGAAAATTACCAGTACTACATACACCAAAAGTCCGATGGAATATACAGGTTCACTGGGCTTGCACCAGTAGCTGGAATTTAAGCCCTTCAGGATATGTCCCCACACACCTGTTCCCTGATAATTAAAGAAACTGCAGATTACAATAGGCAGCTGCATCAGAGAGGATGCGAAAATAATGGGGATAACGCCGGCTGTATTTACCTTTAACGGAATGGAGGAGGTTTGACCGCCTACCATTTTTCTTCCCTGCACCTTCTTTGCATATTGAACAGGGATCTTACGTGTTCCGTCATTTAAGATAATTACCATAACCACCATTGCAACAATAATCGCTAAGATAACCAATGCGGCAACTGCGCCTACTGCAATAGCCTTGCCGAAAACAAACTGTTCAAACAAAAGACCGATATCCTGAGGTATTCTTGAAATAATGTTGATCACCAGTACTATTGAAATACCGTTTCCAACACCTTTCTCAGTAATCCGCTCACCTACCCACATCAGGAATGCACTTCCTGCCGTAAGTGCCGCAACTACAGTAATCGCATTCATAATCTTCTTGTCATTCATAAGATTTCCATTCCAGAATGCAATAGCCATAGCTGTTGACTCAATCAGAGCAAGCGCTACTGTAACATAACGGGTAATAGAAGCGATTTTCTTCCTTCCGTCCTCGCCTTCCTTCTGCATTTCCTCTAACTTGGGAATTGCAATCGTAAGAAGCTGCATAATAATAGAGGACGTAATATAAGGTGTAATATTCAACGCCAAGATAGACATTCTCTCAAATGATCCACCTGTAAAAGCATTAAAGAAACTAAATTCATCACCGATCTTCTGATTAAACCAACTGGCAAATTGATCAACTCTCACACCGGGCACGGGCAGCTGTGATCCAAGACGGATCACAACAAGCATGCCGAATGTAAACAAAAGTTTATTTCTTATTTCTTTAATTTTAAATGCGTTTTTCAAGGTTGTAAGCATATTACATCACCTCTGCAGTTCCACCAACAGCTTCAATTTTTTCTTTTGCGGATGCACTGAAAGCATTTGCCTTTACTGTAAGCTTTTTGGTAATTTCTCCGTTTCCGAGGATCTTAACGCCATCTTTGGGATTCTTAACAATGCCGCTTTCGATTAATGCTTCAACATCAACTACCGCACCGTCTTCAAATCTATCATTCAGTACTCCTAAATTAATACCTACGATTTCCTTTGAGCTGGGGCATGTAAAGCCTCTCTTAGGAATTCTTCTGTATAAAGGCATCTGACCACCTTCAAAGCCCGGTCTGGGTGCTCCTGAACGAGCCTTCTGACCCTTATGACCCTTGCCGGCTGTCTTGCCATTTCCTGAACCGTGTCCACGACCTCTTCTAAAATTATCACTATGCTTTGACCCTTCCGCAGGTCTTAAATTTGATAATTCCATTTTGTTGACACCTCCTTATCTATTAAACTTCTTCAACTTTTACTAAATGTCTGATCTGCTGAATCTGACCTCTCGTAGCCGCATTGTCAGGCAACGTAATCGACTTGTTCAGCTTTCTAAGTCCCATGGATTTTACAGTAGCTTTATGCTTGGGAACTGCACCGATAGGAGATTTTACTAAAGTGATTTTCAACATTTTCTGTTCTGCCATCTTTCTTTCCCTCCTATGCCATGATTTCCTCAACAGATTTACCACGTCTTCTGGCTACCTCTTCAGGTGTCTTAAGCTCGCTTAAGCCTGTAATTGTAGCAAGAACGACATTCTGCTTATTATTTGATCCCAGAGATTTTGTACGGATATTCTTAATACCTGCAAGCTCGCATACGATACGAGCAGGACCGCCGGCGATAATACCTGTACCTTCGGGAGCTTTCTTTAAAAGAACATTTGCGGAACCATATTTTCCGATAAAGTCATGTGTAATTGACTTATTCTCATCAAGAGCGATGCTTACGATATGTTTCATAGCATCTTCTTTTCCCTTGCGGATTGCTTCAGGAATTTCTACAGCCTTACCAAGTCCTGCACCAACATGGCCGTTGCCGTCACCTACAACAACAAGTGCAGTGAATCTCATATTACGGCCACCCTTTACAGTCTTGGTTACACGCTTGATTGCAACGACCTTATCAGTTAACTCTAACTGGCTTACATCTATGATATTCTTCATATTCTGTGTCTTCCTTTCCTAGAATTTCAGGCCAGCTTCTCTGGCCGCATCAGCTAACGCTGCGATCTTACCCTGGTATATAAAGCCGCCTCTGTCAAAAACAACGGTATCAATACCCTTTTCAATTGCTCTCTTAGCAATGACTGTTCCAAGGTATGCTGCTGCATCAACGTTATTGGTTTTTTCAAGCTCAGCCTTAACTTCCTTCTCAACGGTGGAAGCTGCAACTAAGGTATTTCCAACTGTATCGTCAATAATTTGAGCATACATATGATTATTGCTTCTGAACACTGCAAGGCGAGGTCTCTCGGCTGTGCCACTGAAGCGGTTACGTATTTTCATGTGCTTTTTAGCACGAACTTTTTGTCTTGATTCTTTACTAACCATCTTTACACTCTCCTTATCTATTTCTTACCAGTCTTACCAACTTTACGTCTGATTGTTTCATCAGCATACTTGATACCCTTACCCTTATAAGGCTCAGGTCTTCTCTTGTCTCTGATTTCAGCTGCGAATTGGCCAACTTTTTCTTTATCAATACCCTTTACAATGATGATGTTCTGACCATCCAGTACTGTTTCAATACCTTCAGGGTCAATCATCTCAACAGGGTGAGAATATCCTAAAGATAAGGTTAACTTATTGCCGGATTTGGCTGCTCTGTAACCAACACCATTCACTTCCAGTTTCTTCTCATAGCCATCTGTAACACCAACTACCATATTGTGGATCAGTGTTCTTGTAAGACCATGTAAAGATTTCATTTTCTTTAAATCATTAGGTCTGGAAACAGTAACCTCTGCTCCCTCTACCTTGATTTCCATTTCTGCCGGAAGCACTCTTTCCAGTGTTCCCTTAGGACCTTTTACAGTCACTTTATTATTTTCTGCAACCTCAACAGTAACGCCTGCAGGGATCGCGATTGGCATTCTTCCTATACGTGACATGCCCGTACCTCCTATAATTATTTACTACAACTTAGTGGTTTCAAACTCAAAAGCCGAATATGCGCCTACCAAACGTAAGCTAATACTTCTCCACCCACCTGAAGTTCTCTTGCTTTCTTATCAGTTACAACGCCCTGGTTTGTGGAAATGATTGCGATACCAAGTCCGCCAAGCACTCTGGGCAGATCTTCCTTACCGGCATAAATACGAAGACCGGGTTTGGAAATTCTCTTTAATCCGCTGATGATCTTCTCGTTTCTGTCTGCACCATACTTTAAGGTGATACGGATTGTCTTGAAATTTCCTTCCTCGATCAGATCATATTTCTTAATGTATCCTTCCTCCAGAAGTATGTCTGCAATAGCCAGCTTCATCTTGGAAGAGGGAACGTCTACTGTATCATGTTTTGCAGTATTTGCGTTACGGATTCTTGTAAGCATATCTGCAATAGGATCACTCATTGTCATTTTATTTCCTCCTATATTCTTCGATGCACTATCTCAAAGCTTCAGTCCGCCGAAGCGATTCTACCAACTTGCTTTCTTCACGCCGGGGATCTGACCCTTGTAGGCTAATTCACGGAAGCAAATTCTGCAAATTCCGTATTTTCTAAGGACAGAATGTGGACGTCCACAAACTCTGCAACGGGTATATTCTCTTGTAGAGAATTTAGGTTTACGCTGCTGTTTAATCTTCATTGATGTTTTAGCCATGAATTTACCTCCTCCTATTTTGCAAATGGCATATTGAATAATCTTAACAATTCACGTGCTTCTTCATCTGTCTTAGCTGTTGTAACAAAGATAACATCCATTCCTCTTACCTTGTCTACCTTATCGTATTCAATTTCAGGGAAGATCAGCTGTTCCTTGATACCCAGTGAATAGTTACCTCTGCCATCAAACGCATTAGGATTTACACCTCTGAAGTCACGTACACGAGGTAATGCAAGATTTACAAGACGGTCAACAAAATCATACATCTTCTCACCGCGAAGGGTAACCTTGCAGCCGATTGCCATACCTTCTCTGATTTTGAAGTTGGCAACGGACTTTTTAGCTCTGGTAAGTACTGCCTTCTGACCTGTGATTGTCTCAAGATCCTTGACTGCGGATTCCAATACCTTTGCATTTTCCTTCGCTTCGCCAACGCCCATGTTGATAACAATCTTGTCGAGCTTCGGTACTTCCATGATATTCTTATATCCAAACTTCTTGATCATAGCATCTACGATCTCGTCATTATACATAGTTTTAAGTCTGCTCACGCTCTCAGTTCTCCTTTCCCAGATTAATCAATCACATCGCCTGTTGACTTTGCAAAACGTACCTTCTTGTCGTTTTCCATCTTAAAGCCAACTCTTGTAGGCTGACCCTTGTGAACATACATTACGTTTGACAAATCAATGGGAGCTTCCTTCTGAACAATTCCGCCGTTCTGGTTAGCTGCCGAAGGCTTTGTATGCTTTGTAACCATTCCAACACCCTCAACTACTACCTTGTGGTTCTTGGCGTCTACGGAAATTACCTTTCCTTCAGTTCCTTTATCTTTTCCGGCAATTACCTTAACGGTATCGCCCTTTTTGATCTTTAAAGTTGCCATGCCGAGCACCTCCTATAATACTTCCGGAGCCAGGGAAACAATTTTCATAAACTGTTTTTCACGAAGCTCTCTTGCTACCGGTCCAAAAATACGTGTCCCTCTGGGAGTCTTGTCATCTTTGATAATAACAGCAGCATTTTCATCGAATTTAATATAAGAACCATCTTTGCGACGTGCGCCCTTAACGGAACGAACAACTACAGCCTTTACAACATCACCTTTTTTTACAACGCCGCCTGGTGTTGCATCTTTAACCGTAGCAACGATCACATCGCCGATATTTGCATATCTTCTTGTGGATCCACCCATAACTCTGATGCAAAGGATTTCTTTTGCACCTGTATTGTCAGCGACTTTCAGTCTGCTTTCCTGTTGAATCATGCTAATTCTCCTTCCAAAATACTATTTTGCTCTTTCAACGATCTCAACAAGTCTCCATCTTTTATCTTTGGACAAAGGTCTTGTTTCCATCACTTTAACGGTATCACCAATACGGCACTCATTGTTCTCATCATGAGCTTTCAGCTTGTAGGTATTCTTAACAACCTTCTTGTAAAGGGGGTGCTTAACATGCTCTTCAATTGCAACAACGATTGTCTTATCCATTTTATCACTGATAACTTTACCGGTACGTGTTTTTCTTAAATTTCTTTCCACGATGATTAGTCTCCTTTCTTTGACATTCCTGCAACACATCTGCCACTTTCGGCAGCTTCTTACAGTCCCTTAAGCCTCTTTCTGCTTCTTGGTGATAACTGTCTGAATCCTTGCAATGTTTCTTCTTACTTCTTTAATTCTTGCAGTATTATCCAGCTGATTTGTTGCATTCTGGAATCTCAAATTGAAAAGTTCTTTCTTTGCTGCTACTAAATCCTCAGCCAGTGCTGCGGCTGATTTTGCCTGTAATTCTTCTACATACTTGTTAGTTTTCATTTGATGCACCACCTTCCAAGTCTGCCTTAGAAACAATCTTGCACTTGCAAGGAAGCTTATGAGTCGCAAGACGTAAAGCTTCTTTTGCGATTTCTTCGGAAACTCCTGCAATTTCAAACATTACACGTCCGGGCTTAACTACTGCTACCCAGTATTCAAGAGTACCTTTACCGGAACCCATACGTGTTTCTGCTGGTTTAGCTGTTACTGGTTTAT
>JAUNGK010000116.1 GCA_030524555.1 Bacillota bacterium
CTCAAACAGATGTCTTAAAATCCTACTTATAATCAGCTTATTATCCTACTTCTTATTCCACTTCAACAACCCCTCCTTCAGGTGCTTTGATGGTTCCCATCTGGATACCGGTAAGTGTATCATACAGCTTCTTGGTAACAGGTCCCATCTCGCTCATGCCGCTGGGAAGGCAGATTTCCTTTCCGTGGTCAACGATCTTTCCTACAGGAGAAATAACTGCTGCTGTACCGCACAGACCACACTCTGCAAAATCACCAAGCTCCGAAACGAAGACCTCTCTCTCCTCAGCTTCCAATCCAAGATACTCCTTGGCAACCTGAATCAGAGAACGTCTGGTAATGGAAGGAAGAATGCTGTTTGACTTAGGTGTTACCACCTTGCCATCCCTGGTTACAAACAGGAAGTTTGCGCCGCCGGTCTCCTCTACCTTGGTTCTGGTAGCTGCATCCAGATACATATTCTCATCATATCCCTGCTTATGGGCATCTACAATCGCATGAAGGCTCATTGCATAGTTAAGTCCTGCCTTGATGTGGCCGGTTCCGTTCGGAGCTGCACGGTCAAAATCAGAAATGCGGATAGTAAGAGGCTTAACGCCGCCCTTAAAATAAGGGCCTACCGGGGTTGTGAACACACGGAACTGATACTCATCCGCCGGCTTCACACCGATAACCGCATTGCTGCCAAACATATAGGGACGAACATAAAGAGTGGCACCGCTTCCATAGGGAGGTACATAAGCCTCATTAGCCTTAATCGTCTTTAAAACTGCTTTCACAAATTCATCCTTGGGATAAACAGGCATCTCAAGACGGGCTGCACTCTGCTCCATTCTTTCACCGTTTAAATCAGGACGGAAGGTAACGATGCGGCCATCAGCTGTGGTATATGCCTTCATACCTTCAAAAATCGTCTGTGCATACTGAAGAACTCCCGCACACTCACTGATCACCACATTGGCGTCCTCTGTCAGGTATCCTTCCTCCCATGCACCGTTTTTGTAATTAGATACAAATCTGTAATCTGTTTTAATGTAACCAAATCCTAAATTGGCCCAATCGATATTCTTCTTCTCCATCGCTAAAGCCCTGCTCCTTTCTTTACCCGCAAATTTGTGCTGTCAGCTCAAATCTGTGCCGCTCTTCTGTTATTACCTTTATAATCAAAAGATATCTTACTAATTATTATACTTTTTCTTCCAAAAGTCAATCACCTATGCGTACTTCATGATCGCTTCCACCACTTCGGGATATGCCCAGATGCACTTCTGCCTGATCAGGATACCAAACATTTCTCCGTTTCCTGCAAATGCGCCATTATCCCAAACACAGCAGGAAATCCCCTTTGCACGGGCTGATGCAATGTAATATGCATAGAAATTTACCCGGTCCTGAAGATTATCATTCTTGTTTCTGGCTCCGTACTCACCCATTACCACGGGGATGCCCTGGGATACAAATTTCTGATACAGCGCACTCATCAAAGAATCGATTTCCGCTCTTCCCGTTCCGCCTTCCACATTAAACTTGTCCGTGGAACCTCCTTCACTTTGCGGCTGCAGTGCAAAGCTGTAGGGGGTATAAGCATGGGTAGATACAATCAGTTTATTTTCCGCACTGTCCTGGGGCAGCTGATACAAATCAGTGGTCACCCCTGCCAGCGAGGCTGCATAACCGGGTACCATCAGGTATCGCTGAGCATTATTGCCGCCGCTCTTTCTTACCGTATCAACAAAGGCCTGATTCAATCTGTTAATGCAGTCGGCGCTGTCCTTGCACTCCTGTACACTTTCCTGAAAGTTCCACTCATAGCTGCTTCCCACCAGTCTGGGCTCATTCATGGATTCAAAGATCAAATGCTCGTCATAATCCTTAAATCTCTCTGCCACCATCTCCCAAACGGTGACAATGTATTTCTCAGACTGCTCATAATGGGCGCTGTCGGGGTAATACACATCCTCAGCAGTATCATGATGAATGTTAATAATCACATACATGTCATTGTCCATGGCATAGTCCACGACCTTCTGCACACGGTCCAGCCATTCGCTGCTGACGGTATACTCGTCACTTCCCTCTGCCCGCTCCAGATGATTATGCCAGGTTATGGGAATTCTGACCGTCTCAAAGCCTGCCTCCTTAACCGCACTGATCATCTCTCTGGTGGTCTCGGGGTTTCCCCAGCTTGTCTCTGAGGCAAGACCTGCATTATCGCTGCCGGAATAAGCATCCAGCGTATTTCCCAAATTCCAGCCCGTCTTCATATTTTTTACAAATTCCAAGGCCTCTGAGTCAGGAATACTGCTCTGTTCAATAGTTAATTCAGGAATAATAATTCCGCTATCCTGTGCATCTTCACTGCCCTGCACTACTTCGTCCTCCTGCACCTCTGATGCGTTTAAGGCCGACGCTTCCTCTGCCTCCTTAACTGTGCCCTCCTTTTCACTGCTGCCACAGCCGCCAAGTACCATTGCCATAGACATGAGAAGCGCTATCACTTTCCATCCGCTGTTTCTCTTTTTCATAATTTCCTCCCCAATGTTTTACTTTACTCTTTCATATTTCAAAAAATGATAGGTGATATCAAAATATGTCTGCTCCTCACTGTCCGCCGTGATCCGCCACTCCGGCATTTCGTCCAGATTGGGGAAATAGGCATCCGCCTCATAGGCATGATCTATCTTGGTAACATGGGCAGTGTCGCAGTATGGAAGAAGCAATCGATATATACTTTCACCGCCTACAATATATACATCCTGATCCGCATACTTGGAAAGCTCCGCAAGAAGCTCATCCAAATCATGCACTACCACTGCGTCCTTCACCTGATAATTTTTGTTGGTTGACATAATAATGTTGGTTCTGTTTTTAAGCGGAAGTCCCTGGGGAAAAGTCTCCAGGGTCTTTCTCCCCAGCACTACCACCTTTCCCGTAGTCTCCTGCCGGAAAAACTTATGATCTGCCGGAATGCTGATCAGCAGTTCATTCTTATTTCCGATTGCCCAATTTTCATCTACTGCTACAATTAAATTCATGAAGCTGCTCCTGTCCTTTCTAATGTGTAATAAGCTGCCGGTCTTAAATGGCAATGGGAATATTGGTGATCTGCTCCCCTGTCACATAATCTTCCACGCGCACGTCGTTTCTGGTAAACTGATAAAAGTCCTTAACATCCGGATTCAGATAGAACTTCGGTGCCGGATAAGGCGTCCTATTAATCAGCTCCTCTATAATCGGCACATGCCTGTCATAGATATGTGCATCTGCAATCACATGTACCAGCTCTCCCACCTGCATATTGCATACCTGGGCCAGCATATGCACAAGCACTGCATACTGAACCACATTCCAGTTGTTGGCCGCTAAAACATCCTGAGAGCGCTGGTTTAAAATAGCATTCAGCACCAGCTTTTCCTCACCCTTTTTCTGTGTCACATTGAAAGTCATGCTGTAGGCACAGGGATAAAGGTTCATTTCATGCAGATCCTGATGTACATAAATATTGGTCATGATCCGGCGGCTGAAGGGATTATTTTTCAAATCATAGATCACCCTGTCCACCTGATCCATCATTCCTTCCTTATACCGGTGCTTGACACCCATCTGATAGCCGTACGCCTTGCCGATGGAACCGTCCTCATCTGCCCATTCATCCCAAATATGACTATGAAGATCATGGATATTATTGGACTTTTGCTGCCATATCCACAGCATTTCATCCGTAGCGCTCTTAAGTGCAGTTTTTCGAAGGGTCATAATAGGGAATTCCCTGGAAAGATCATATCTGTTTACCACGCCGAATTTCTTAATGGTATAAGCCTGCGTGCCATCCTCCCAGTGGGGCCGTACCTTTTCCCCCTCGGTGCTGGTTCCGTTTTCCAGAATATCCCTGCACATTCCAATAAAAATTTCATCTGCCAAACTCATACTCTTTTCTCCAATCTGTATTACATATCCCATTTATCGCAAAGGGAATTGATCTGATCCGCAAATTTGGCCAAATCCTTGTTTGCTCCACCTTCGTTCTTATGGATAACGGCAATAAGTCTTTGCCCTGCTGCCAAAAGACGGCTGAAGACATCAGATACCGTCTTTACTTTCTTCTTCGCAGGAATAGGCATTGCCTCATACTCAAGCTTATCCGTAAGGAGATTAAACTCCGTGCCGCTATAAGGCGCATAAGCCCTAAAGCCATGTTCCATCTTAAGGCATTCCGCAAAGGAGGTGCAGACACTGTCCTCTCCATGCACCACAAAAATACGCCTGGGCTTTTCCTTAAAGCCTTCCACCCACTCAATCAAACCATTCTTGTCCGCATGTCCTGAAAGTCCTGTCAAGGTCCTTATAGAAGCGCGCACATCTATGGTCTCTCCGAAAAGCTTCACCTCATCTATTCCTTCCACCAGAATTCTTCCCAGTGTTCCCACCGCCTGATAACCTACAAACAAAATAGTACACTCCGGCCTCCACAGGTTATGCTTTAAATGATGTCGTATTCTTCCCGCCTCACACATACCTGATGCAGATATAATAACCTTGGGTGTGTTTTCAAAGTTAATTGCCTTGGATTCATCACTGGTAATGGAGAGACGAAGCCCCGGAAATGCAATGGGATTAATCCCCGCCTTCACCAGCTTCATGGCCTCCTCATCAAAGCAGCTGCTTTCGTTCTTATGGAAGATGCCTGTAGCCTCCACTGCAAGAGGGCTGTCCACATAAACCGGAAAGCCGTCATGTCCCTTTATCAGCTTATCTTCTTTGATTTTCCTTAAGAAATACAGGATTTCCTGCGTTCTTCCTACCGCAAAGGAAGGAATTACCACATTTCCTTTCTTGTCAAAGGTTTCCTGTAAAATAGCAGCCAATTCCTTAATGTAATCCGGCCTTTCTTCGGGATGCAGCCTGTCTCCGTAAGTAGATTCCATTACTACATAATCTGCCGACTCTGTCCTTGCGGGATCCTTGATCAGCGGCTGGTTTTTGTTCCCGATATCTCCCGAAAAAACAATCTTCCGGGTAGTGCCGTTTTCTGTTGCCCATACCTCAATGCTGGCAGAGCCAAGCAAATGCCCCACATCCGTAAAGCGTATCCTGATCCCATCACACAGCTCTATTTCCTTATTATATTTGCAGGGCACGATGCGCCTTATCGCTCCGTCGGCATCTTCCATGGTGTAAACAGGCTCATGGGGCGATACTCCGGAGCTTCTCTTGGCTTTTCGATTCTTCCATTCTGCCTCCTGCATCTGAATATGAGCACAGTCACGAAGCATAATGCTGCAAAGATCTGCCGTTGCCTCGGTAGTCATAATCTGTCCGCGAAAGCCTCTTGCTACCAGCCTGGGAATCATTCCCGAGTGATCCACATGCGCATGGGTAAGAAGCACATAGTCAATACAGGCCTCCTGTACCGGCAGATCACAATTTTCAAGAGCATTGACCCCCTGCTCCATTCCACAGTCCACCAATATGTGTTTTCCGCAGGCATTCAGATAATGACAGCTTCCCGTTACCTCATGCGCCGCACCTACAAATATCAACTTCATTCTTTGCCCCTCCGTTCATTTATTATATTCCTTCCACGAGCACACACCTTTGTATTCACCATGACAAAATATGTACCTTTCCTCTCACACACCGACAAAAAACTTCATTTGTCGTAGTCAAATTATATCATAGTCGAATATGATATAGCAAACAATTAAGGCCGTGTATTATGTCATTTTCCTTTTATCTGTTTCTGCTTTTAATTCTTACTTTGTCCATGGATGCTTTCACAGCAGGATTATCCTACGGAATGGCAAAGGTCAAAGTTCCCCTGCCTTCTGTTTTAACACTGGCTGCTCTGTCGGGCTGTATGCTGACCCTTTCCATGTATGCAGGCGATAAGCTGATTTCATTTATTCCCTCCGGCATTACCCGGGGAGCCTCATTTATTATTTTATTTCTTCTCTCCTTATACAAATTTTATGATGCCATTCCTTCCCTGCATAAGGGAAACGCCCGTCTTACTACCGATAATATTTCTCAAATAATTAACAGTCAGGGGCCTATGGTGCTTTCCGGCAGGGAAGCCTTTCTTCTGGGGCTTGCATTGTCTGTGGATAATATATCGGCAGGCCTGTGCACCGGCAGCTCATCCCTATCGATAGGAAGCCTTTTTCTTATCACTACCGGTATCCATTTGCTTTCCATACGGCTTGGGCTTGCCGCAGGAGGATTCTTAGCCCAAAAAGGCTTAAACCGCTTCACTTGGCTGGGAGCCGCCATTCTCATGCTTCTTGCCTTTCTCCGTCTTTTCTAAGCCTTCAGGCACCTTGCCTGTCAGGCTTTCGGAGAGTATCAAAAGCTCATGCACCACTAGGGGCATACAGGAAAGCAAAGCCAGTATTCCCCATTCTCCAAGGCTTAATCTGCTGGTTCCAAACAGGTTAACAAAGTAAGGGATTTCCGTTACCATAAGCTGCAGCAATACTCCTGCCCCACAGGCAAAAATCATATATAAATTATCCAGGTGCTTCATTCTAAAGATGGATTTATTCACATCCCGCATTCCTACCGCATGTGCCAGCTGGCTCATTCCAAGCACTGTAAATGCATGAGTCTGGGCTTTAGAAAGCACCGCCTCCATTCTCAGCATTTTCTCAAGATTTTGAAGGGTTATGGGAAGCTGTTCCCTGCATAGAGCCTGATAAGGTACCGTCAAAAAGGCAAGCAGGCTGATTATTCCGATCACCACTCCAAAGCACAGCGTACAGCTTAATCCTCCATGGGAAAACATGCTGTCCGTGCTTTTTCTGGGTGGTTCCTTCATCAGGGCTTTCCCGTCATTTCGATCCATTCCCAGTGCCAGAGCCGGAAGGGAATCTGTAATCAAGTTGACCCACAAAATATGACTTGCCTTAAGGGGTGCGGGAAAACCTGCCAGCACCGCCGCAAGCATGGTAATAATCTCACCAAAATTGGAGGACAGCAAAAACAGGATGGTCTTACGGATATTTTCATATATTCCCCGGCCCTCCCGCATGGCCTTTTCAATGGTTGCAAAGTTATCATCCGTCAGCACCAGATCAGCGGCGCTTCTCGCTACGTCCGTGCCTCCCTTTCCCATGGCAATTCCCACATCCGCCGCCTTAAGGGAAGGAGCATCATTAATTCCGTCACCGGTCATAGCCACGACCTTTCCCTCTGACCGTAATGCCTCCACAATACGTACCTTATGCTCCGGTGAAACTCTGGCAAAAACTCTGACATCTCCCACCTTTTTTGCAAATTCCGACAAAGGAAGGGCATCAATCTGACTGCCGGTCATACACTGATCCTTGTTCTTCGCAATTCCAAGCTCCTTTGAAATGGCAAAAGCGGTATCCACATGGTCTCCGGTAATCATTACCGTGTCCACATGGGCTCCTTTGAAGCTTTCCACCGCCCCTTTTGCCTCTTCTCTGGGCGGATCAATCATGCCTGCAAGCCCCAAAAATACCATACCCTTTTCCTCGGTCAAATCTCCCTTTTTCTTCATGGCAAGGGCCAGCACTCTAAGGGCGTTCCCTGCCATCTGTTCAATTGCTGCCTTTGCCTCCTTCCTGGCTCTGGCAGAAAAGGGAACTTCCTTGCCATGCATCATAGCGCTTGTACACAAATCAATTATTTCATCAGCAGCTCCCTTACAATATGCAATCTTGTCCGCTCCCTTCCTGTGAACGGTAGTCATTCTTTTTCTTTCAGAATCAAAAGCTCTCTCGTCAATTCGGGGCATACTTTTCTCCAGCAAGGGCTTTTCATAACCATGCTTTGCCGCCAGATCCAGCAGCGCCAGTTCCGTAGGGTCACCCAGCCTGTTTTCCCCCAAAACTGCATCATTACAAAGCGTGCACGCTTCCAAAAACAGTTCTCCCTCATCCTTTGCAAGCTTTTCCTCGTTAAAGAGCTCCCCGTTTACATAACATTGCTTCACCGTCATCTGATTCCTGGTAAGGGTTCCTGTCTTATCGGAGCACACCACATTTACCGCCCCTAAGGTTTCTACGCTGGGAAGTCTTCTGACAATGGTTCCCACCTTCACCATCCTCGAAACGCTAAGTGCCAGCACAATTGTTACAATTGCTGCAAGTCCCTCCGGTACTGCCGCCACTGCCAGGGATATGGCCGTAAGAAGCATATCGCCCACGTCCCTTTTTTGCAAAACCGCTACTACAAACAAAAATGCACAGATTCCAACCGCCAGAACACTCAGCATTTTCCCCAGGTCCGCAAGACGCTTTTGAAGCGGCGTCATTTCATTTCCGCCCTTACCGATGAGCCCGGCTATCTTTCCGATCTCAGTCTCCATCCCTGTAGCGGTAACAACTCCTTCTCCTCTTCCATAGGTTACCGACGTGGACATATATGCCATATTTATCTGATCTCCGATACTGCCGGCCTTTTCCTCCAGTTCCTCATCAGTTTTATTAACCGGAACAGACTCACCGGTTAGTGCCGACTCCTCTATTTTCAGATTCACCGCCTGCAAAAGACGCATGTCCGCCGGGACCTGTCTTCCTGCCTCCAAAAGCACAATATCCCCCGGCACCAGTTGATCACTTGGAATTTCGCATTCCTTTCCCTCACGTCTTACCAGCGCTTTAGGGCTTGCCAATTGCTTCAGGGCCTCTATGGCTTTACGGGCCTTGTCCTCTTGAACCACACCCACAATGGAATTCAGCAGGATAACCGCTGCAATAATCATTGCATCTCCCGCTTCTTTCAAAAAAAGTGAAATAGCAATAGCCGCCATAAGAATATAAATGAGAGGATCCTGAAGCTGCTCCAAAAACAACCAAAAAACTCCTTTTTTCTTCTGTTCCTCCAGTTTATTAAGACCGGCCTTTTCCCTTCTTGCACCCACCTCTAAAAGAGTAAGCCCCGTCTCACGGTTTGTCCCAAACTGTTTTAAAACTTCCGTTGCCTTCTGCTCTCCATACATAGTTAATCCCTCCTGCTCCTATGATTTTATATGCAGGAGCAGAAGGGATTATGAATGTCATATTATGAGCATATTCTATGTTGCTTGTCGCATTAATCAAATCTTAGTTTCCAAGTGCCGGAGTGTAATT
>JAUNGK010000117.1 GCA_030524555.1 Bacillota bacterium
TTAAAATCCTGCGGGACTAACCTCCCGTACCGGTTCGATTCCGGTCGCCGGCAGTGAGAAAAAGCTTAAACGTTATGTTTAGGCTTTTTTGTATGATAGGAGATTACTTTCTAATGAAAAAAATTAAAAATCTTCTTTTTCGGCATTTTTAGTTTCATTAATTTGTTCTAATTTAAGTTCAAGGAATTCCAGCATCATTTCAACGGTGTTGCTATTGTTAGCCAGAACAGTGAGCGCAAATTGCAACAGATCTTTTTCATTCCAATTGTTATATGACTTATATTTTTCGGCAAGATTTGAAAGACGTTTTTGCTGCTCATCCTCCAGCCAAAAGGTCAACTCATAGCAAGTCATTTTCCAATACTCCCTTCTGAATAATTACAAAATATTGTGAATATATCCACAATATGTATTTTAAAGAAATACGAACATAATAGTAACAAGAGCTTTGAGAAGGAAGTGATTGTTATTATAGATTTCAGCCCTTTGTGGCAAACGATGACGGACCGAAATATATCGCAATATCAATTGTTGAAGCATGGTGTTGATAATAAAACATTAGATTCCCTTAAGAAGAATAAAAACATCACCCTTCTTACATTGGAAAGGCTGTGTACTATTTTAGATTGTACCCCAAATGATGTTGTTAAATTCACAAAGGAGTAGTAATTATAATTGGTGCGGGCAATGCAACCATTGAATCCTATCCCCCAGGCGGATGATGACAATGGTTGTATTTATTTATGACTAATTCGAGGGTTTCGGTTAAAGTTAAATTTGCTAGTGTCGGTATGGCTGAAATGATATAATTCTTAATAAAAGGAAAAGACTAAATTGCTTCAATATGGAGACTTAGAATAGAAATGGTACTGGTAATTACGACATTGTTCTCAATAGTTTGTTTATTGGTCAGCTGTATATTGTTTTATGAAACATATGCATTAAAAAATTTGCAATCGGTAAATGCTGCAATATCAAGCTGCAAAGAAAAGATAACAAGATATGGATGGAATTATAAGATCAGAGCTATAATGAAAGATACGAAAAAAGAGGCAGTGATTTTCTGTTCGTGTAAAAACAAACAAGGTTTTGAGATTGGTAGAGACATTCCTGTGATACCGGTTAAAAATACGAGATATGCTGTTTATGCAAAAGCAAATAGAAAGCTTACCTTACTTGCAGCCATAATATGGATTATCCTTTCTGCCTGTATGATGCTGCCTTTGATTTTATGCTTATTATTTGCATCGTGATATATCGCAAATGTAAAGGAGGAAGGAAACAGGCATGGAACATTTTAATGTAAATTTGAATATACACTACAGTGCACCGGATGAGGTTTGGAATAAATTAAAAAAATTGTATAGTGAAATGCCGCATTGGAAAGGATTTGTGGACGGATGTCCCACATGGTATGGTGAGGATGAAAGGCTGATTGATGCAAGTGTTGAGCCAAGCGGTCTTTCCTTTTATGCAGAACTGCCGGAGGATGAATGGAACAGCTGGATTAGTTTGTTTAAGGAAAAAGCAACCGGGCTGTTAGGGTATGAAATTGGAGAGCCGGAAGAAGGATATGAGTTTCGGTATTGGAATAATCCGGATACCAAAGAGAACTGAGGGAGTTTTATTGATGAAGCCATGTTTACGGGAACTGAATATAAATGAAATCAATATGGAGTTGTTTCATACGTTTAGGCGAAGACAGGTGGTGACGAAATGCTGGAGAAAAGAAGAAGGCAAATGGGTTATCAGGGATGATCCGTTTATTGACGATTGGGGAAAGAGTGAGTATGAAACATTGGTTTGCTGCCTGCAAAATACGGTTGCAACGGACGGATTTGTATGCGGCGCTTTTATCGATGAGGAGCTGAAAGGATTTGTGTCCGTTGAGGGAACGCCAATAGGCAGTGCCCGTCAATATATGGATTTGTCCAGCATACATGTGTCGGAGGACGCACGCGGGCAGGGTATAGGGCGGGAGCTGTTTATGGCCGCTAAGAATTTTGCCAGGGAAAGAAAGGCTGAGAAGCTGTATATATCTGCCCATTCTGCAGTTGAAAGCCAGGCCTTTTATCGCAAAATGGGATGTACGGAGGCCAAAGAGTACAGTCAGGAACATGTGGAAAAGGAGCCCTATGACTGTCAGCTTGAATGCGAAGTTGCCCGATAGGGGAAAACGTGATATCCTATAAAAATGAAATGAAAGGGGAAGAAACTATATGAAACGATATGTTATGTTTGCATAGCACTGGCTATTGCAATGAAAGGTATATTGTTATAGCCAATGCTGTTCCTAAAAGAATATGAGTTTAGGAGGCAAACATGGGCTATAGAAAAGCAGAAGAGATTCTGCCGGTGGAAATCATTGAATTAATACAGCAGTATGTTGACGGAGCAAACATATACATTCCAAGAAAGCAGGAAAACAGGCAGGAGTGGGGCGCCAACACTTCCTACAAGTGTGAATTGCAGAGCAGGAATGCATCAATTTACAGGGATTATTTGTCGGGTATATCCGAAGGTGATCTGGCGAAGACCTATTATTTGTCAGAAAAGAGCATACAGCGTATTATCAGACAGGAAAAATCATTACATGTGGGCTGACTTAGTGCAGCTCACATTTTTTTGGAAAAAAGGATGAGGTATGTCCAATAGCAAGATATATGATAAACTATTACCAGACTGAAAAAAGGAGAAAACGCAGTATGCTGGAAAGAATGGACCGTTTCTTTGAAAACAGATTGGCAGGCTATGATGAACATATGAGGACAAATATAGAAGGTGCTGCCAAGTTTTACAGATACACTGCCAAGCAGCTTCCGATGGAAGCGGAATGCAAAGTTCTTGATTTGGGGTGTGGAACCGGTCTCGAATTGGAAGAATATTTTCCTTTGAATCCAAACGCATGTGTTACGGGAATTGACTTGTCTGTCGCCATGTTGAATGCACTGGCGGCGAAATTTCCACAAAAGCATTTGGAATTGATAGCTGGTTCTTATTTTGAAGTACCCTTCGAACCCGAAGCATATCATGCGGCTGTTTCTGTTGAATCGCTGCATCATTTTTCGGCAGAATTAATACAATCGCTGTATCGGAAATTATATTTGTCTTTAAAAAAGCAGGGATATTTCATTTTGACAGATTATTTTGCAGAATCTGAGGTTCTTGAAAAAGAGTATTTTAATAATCTTAAGCAATTAAAGCGAGAGCAAAACATCACGGATCATGCATTTTATCACTATGATACACCGTTGACTGTAGAACATGAAATAGAAATCTTATCAGAGTCAGGCTTTTCCTGCGTAAAAATTCTAAAAAACTGGAATGCGACTTATACGATTAAAGCTGAGCGATAAGTTTCTCTTTGCGAAAATGAATCAGATGAAAGTAATACAAAAGCAATTTCTTTATATGAGATGTTTGGATTTCGCAAAACCGGTGAAATAAATGATGATGAAACGGTATTTGAGCTGACTCTACGAAGCGTGGGTTCCTTTTAACCCAGTCATCATATATGCTTAAGACATCACAAGGAGGTGCCTGTATGGATCAAATCAAAATTGGCAGGTTTATAGCACAGATACGGAAAGAGAAGAGCATGACACAAAGGCAGCTGTCAGAGAAGCTAGGTATTAGTGATAAGACCGTTTCAAAATGGGAATGCGGAAACGGTCTGCCGGAAATTTCTCTGATGCTTCCCCTTTGTGATATTCTGGGTATCAGTGTAAATGAACTGCTTTCCGGTGAGATCTTAAAAGACATCGATTATAAGATGAAAGCGGAGGAAAATATGATGAGTTTACTTAAGGAAAAGGAAGAAAACAAAAAGAAATTGAAGCTGTCATTTCTGGTGGGCGTACCTGCAACGGCAACGTTCCTTGTTCTGAATATGCTGGTGAGTATCTATGCGGATGTTATGCCGGTTCCGTTAAAGCTTATGCTTATTCTTTTTGCCTGCATAACTTTTGGAATTGGCCTGTATGTAACAATGCTGCTTGACCGGGAGGCAGGTTATTTTGTTTGTAAGCATTGCGGTGAAAGCTTTACACCGTCATGGGGAACATATATGTGGGCACCTCATACACTGAGCAAGCGATACATGAAGTGCCCTCATTGTGGGAAGAGAAGTAACTGCAGGCGGAAACTTTAAGCCAGGCAGTTGACAGAAGCAGATTTATTTTTTATGTTTTTATAAGGGGACAGATTGTAGGAAAGGAAAGATTATTCACATGAAAAAATCGATTAAAATATGGCTGCTGCTTTTAGTTATGGCAACCATTTGGCTGAGCGGATGTGGGGAGGTAAGCGGCGGAGCAAGGACCGGGGACGATTCTGCCAGGGAAATGGAGAGCAGTTTAGAACAGGAGGCGGAGTCTGCATCGGATCTGGAAGGAGAGGAGGTTTCTTCGCAAATCGAATTTGAAGGTCAGGATATAGAGGGAAATGAGGTTTCATCCACAGTTTTTTCAGAGACGAAGCTTACAATGGTCAATGTATGGGCAACCTACTGTAATCCATGTCTTAGTGAAATGCCGGGACTTGGGGAACTGGCAGGTGAATATGATTTAGGTGAGTTTCAGATTATTGGCATTATCAGTGATGTGCAGGCAGGAGCAGATCAGAAGACGATAGATTATGCTAAGGAGCTGATCGAACAGACAGGGGCAGACTACCTTCATCTGCTTTTGAATGAATCATTGTATTATGCGCTTCTTACGGACGTAACAGCGGTTCCGACTACCTTTTTTGTTGATCAGGACGGTAGAATTTTGGATACAGTGGTTGGTTCCATGGAAAAATCAGCATGGGAGGAAAAGATTAATGCACTTTTGGAAGAGCAATAGGAAATTTACGTGGCTTTCAGGGGTATTTCTTGCGATTTTTTTCCTTATTATAGGCGCTTTATCTGGGCAGTTTGCGGTTATATGGAGGAAGGCAGTGATGATCTGCATGGAATGTATAGGAATTGGGTGAAATGATGAAGAAATTGAGACTGACAGTGCAGCTGGTTTTCACTATTCTGACCAATGGATATACGTATGGCTTTCTGAATGGAAAAATATATCAGGGAAGGTTAAAATATGTCTGCGTTCCGGGATTGAACTGTTATTCCTGTCCCGGAGCGGTTGCTTCCTGTCCAATCGGGGCGCTTGAGGCGTTACTTAACCAACAGGGATTTCATATACCTTTTGGAGCGCTTGGATTTTTCTTTTTATTTGGAAGTCTTTTGGGACGGTTTGTATGTGGGTGGCTGTGCCCTTTTGGATTGGTACAGGATCTTTTACATAAAATTCCTGTGTTCAGGAAGAGAAAAAGGCTGCCCTTTCATCACATTTTAAAGTACGGGAAATATATAGTCTTACTTTTTTTGGTGTGTATAGGGTCATTATTTTTGTTTGGAGGATTTGCGAAGGTTCCGGCGTTTTGTAAATATTTATGTCCCTCCGGCACATTGTTTGGCGCACTGCCTCTTCTTGCTGCAAATAAATCTCTCCGAAGTCAAATAGGAGGGCTGTTCTTCTGGAAAGGTGGGATATTGTTTTTACTGTTAGTTCTTTCTGTAAAGGTTTACCGTCCCTTCTGCCAGTATTTGTGTCCGTTAGGAGCAATTTACGGCTGGTTTAACCGTTTCAGCCTGGTGCAGATTCATTGGGAGAAAGAAAGGTGCGTATCCTGTAAGGCTTGTGAGAGGGCTTGCCCGGTGGAATTATCAATCAATGAAATATCCTGCTCACCGGAATGTATTCGGTGTGGCAGATGTATAGAGGCTTGTCCTGAAGAATGTCTGCATTTTTCGAGGATAAGGCATAAGAATAAAAAGGATGAATAAGCAGGAAGCGGAGGCTGTCAATCGTCTGCATTTATGTTATACTGATATAAAAGAGGTTTCCATTTGGGTGCACATGGGGGATATGCGGATGAAATTTGATTTTAAGCAGGATGTGAAACGTATCATTGTGATTTGCATTGCGTCATTGGTTATGGCTGTGAATATTAAGACCTTTGTAAGAACAGGGGGCCTGTATCCGGGAGGAGCCACCGGACTGACGATACTTCTTCAGACGATTTTTGAAAGATATCTGAGTATCACGGTCCCGTATACATTGATTAATCTGCTGCTAAATGCGGTTCCCGTTTACATCGGCTTTCGGTATATTGGGAAAAAGTTTACCCTTTATTCCTGCCTGGTGCTTATTTTAACCGGATTTCTGACAGATATTATACCGGCGCATGTTATCACATATGACACTTTGCTGATCAGTATTTTCGGAGGAATTATCAGTGGACTTGTGACCAGTGTATGCTTGATTATGGGTGCGACAACAGGCGGAACGGATTTTATCTCCATTTACCTTTCGGAAAAGAAGGGGGTGGATTCATGGAATCTGATATTAGGACTGAATATTGTCATTCTGTCCATAGCGGGCATTTTATTTGGTTGGGATAAGGCATTGTATTCCATAATTTTTCAATTTGCATCTACGCAGGTACTGCACACCTTGTATAAAAGATACCAAAAGCAGACTCTTTTTATTGTTACAAGAAAACCAGAAGAGATTTGCGACGCCATATATGCTGTAAGCAATCATGGAGCTACTATCTTAGAGGGAAAAGGCTCTTATGAGCATTGCGAGAGGAATGTGGTGTACTCGGTGGTTTCAAGAGACGAGGTGAAAAGGGTGGTGCGTGCGGCTAAGGAAATTGATGGAAATGCTTTTATTAATGAAGTAAAGACGGAAGGTTTATCAGGCAGATTCTATCAAAAACCAAATGATTAGATGAAAGGAATGTTGTGTTATGAATCAAAAAGAAAGAATGCTGAGCGGTCTTCCTTACAAGGCATGGCTTGACGGACTGACGGAGGAAAGAAATGCCTGCAAGCAGAAGATTTATGAATATAATATGCTGCCACCGGCACAGTATCAGAAGAGGACAGAGCTTTTAAAGGATCTGCTTGGAAAGACCGGGGAGGAGATACATATTGAAGCTCCTTTTCACTGTGATTACGGGTGGAATATTGAGGTTGGTGAGAATTTTTATGCAAATTACAATCTCACTGTCTTAGATGTTGGCAAGGTTACTATTGGAAAAAATGCACAGATTGCCCCTAATGTATCCATTTATACGGCAGGTCATCCTGTGCATCCCGACAGCCGTAATTCAGGATACGAATACGGCATACCCATTACTATTGGGGATAATGTATGGATCGGCGGAAATACGGTAATTCTGCCCGGTGTCACGATTGGGAATAACGTGGTGATCGGAGCGGGCAGTGTGGTAGCAAAGGATTTACCGGATAACGTGATTGCCGTGGGCAATCCCTGCAGGGTGATCCGCAAAATCACTGAGGATGATCGGAAGTATTATTATAAGGATCGTGAATTTGATGTTGAGGATTATTAAGGGTGCAAGCTGCATGGCTTGCACTTTTCATGTAATAGAAAGAAACTGTAATTTAGACTTTTTTTATATTCCTTTATATTGCGTTAATTGCTTTATGGAATAATAAGCAGTAAGATAAATGCTATAGATAAAAAGGAGATGTGGCATTATGAAGGAAAGGTTTTATCGTTTTATGCAGGGAAGATACGGAGTGGATCAGTTAAACCGGTTTTTAATGGTTCTTGTGGTAATCTGCCTGTTTCTATCCATTCTGGGAGGGAGACCCTTCTATGTAATCGGAATCGCCCTTCTGATTTATTCCTACTTTAGAATTTTTTCGAAGAACCTGTATAAGCGAAGCGCTGAAAATGCCGTGTATTTGAAATACGAATATCGTTTCAGGCAAAAGCTTGCTTCATGGAAGCGCAACATGCGGCAGCTCAAAACCCACCATATCTATAAATGCCCTTCCTGCAGGCAAAAGATCAGGGTGCCGAGGGGCAAGGGCAGAATAGAAATCAGATGCCCTAAGTGCAATCAAACCTTTATCAAGAAAAGCTAAACGGGAGATGTTATGTTTGGATATATTATTATAAACAAGGGGGATATGAAATTTAAGGAATTTGATATTTATCATTCCTATTATTGCGGGCTGTGTGATACATTAAAGCGGCAGTACGGAAAGGCCGGACAGCTTAGCCTTTCCTATGATATGACCTTTTTGGTTATGCTGCTGTCCAGCTTGTATGAACCGGATACGGAGCTTTCACAGGTAAAGTGTATTGTTCATCCCTTCGAGAAGCATACCGTAAGGAAAAATGAATTTTCCAATTACGCAGCAGATATGAATGTGATGTTTACTTACTATAAATGCAGGGACGATTGGGAGGATGACAGGAAGCTTTCAAGACTGGCATACGGCAGGCTGCTTCGCCGGGCATATCGTTCTGTTTGCGTTAGCTACGGTGCAAAAGCGAAGAAGATTGACGGTTTAATGCGTGAGTTATCCTTGGAGGAAAAGCGGGAAAATCAGGATATTGATTATATGGCCGGTCTGTTTGGCGAAATCATGGGCGAGATTTTGGCGGTCAAGGATGATGAATGGCAGGAAAACTTAAGGGCAATGGGAGTTTTTCTTGGAAAATTCATTTATCTGATGGATGCCTACGAGGACGTGGAGGAGGATATCAGACAGCAGAGATATAATCCTTTGAAGCGCAGATTTGAGAGGCCGGATTTTGAGGAAGAGATCAAAACCATCCTCACTATGATGATGGCGGAATGCTGCCGGGAATTTGAAAAGCTTCCAATCATTGAAAATGCGGAAATACTTCGGAATATTCTTTATTCCGGCATCTGGTACCGTTATGAAATGGTACATCAAAAGAGGAAAAAGGGCAGGGAGGAAGATGATGCGTGACCCGTATGATGTTTTAGGCATTTCAAGAGGTGCCACGGAGGAAGAAATAAAAAAAGCATATAAAGCGCTCAGCAGAAAGTATCATCCTGATGCCAATATAAACAATCCTCATAAGGAGGAAGCGGAGGAGAAGTTTAAGGAAATTCAGCAGGCTTACCAGCAGATCATGAAGGAGCGGACGGAAGGATACAGCTATCAAAGCGGTGGAAATTCCAAAAGCAGTTAT
>JAUNGK010000118.1:0-2678 GCA_030524555.1 Bacillota bacterium
ATGTTACCTGTTGCCGCTACTGACCTTGATTCATATAAAGAAATACTTTCGCACAGAACACCTTCCCCCAATCAGAGAACACAGCCTTACCACCGTACTTCTGCGCAATTCTCCTGACCTGTAAAAGCCCCAGTCCATGAAGCAGCTTATCCGCCTTAAGAGTCAGATAATTTCCGTCGCAGTCCTTTTCCCGGTTTTGTTCATAAGGGTTGCTTATCTCAAGGAAAAAGGCGGTTTCATCTGTTAAAATACGGATGTTAATCCACTTATCCTTCGCTTCAAGCCCCCGAACTGCCTCCAGGGAATTATCGATCAGATTTCCCAAAAGCATACTCATATCCCAATCCTCAATCTCTATGCTTCCTGCAACTCTGTTTTCCAGTTCGATCCGAATTTCCTCCTTCTGCGCATCCTCCATCTTGCTGCACAAAATGGCATCCATCCCAATATTTCCCGTATCAATCAAACACTGTTTCTTTGGGAAAAATTCCGCCTTTTGACGGTAGTGCTCTTCCAGCTTGTCATACTGCTTCCGCTTTAAATATTCCAGTTCCACAATATAATCGTTTTCCATCTCATGCCGCATTGTTCGGAAACGGTCCTGAGCATCCTTAAGCTCTTTATACTGCCTCCTTAAGTATCGGTTCTGCCCATGCAAAATCTCATTTTCTGCTTTAATACGCTTATACCCCTTAATGCCAATCCATTTTCCCAATTTCCTTTTCCTCCAAAAGTGTATAAATATACATTCTTTAATCAGAGTAGTTTCCACATTTTGGAGTGTAAATAACCTCGTATAGGGAGCTATAAGAACCATTGTTCTGCATCTTTACACCAAAGAGAAAAAAATATTTAACGACCAGACAGATAAAGGACAGGGATATCCCTGCCCTAAAAAAGAAATGCTTTTAGAATTTGAAACGTTTCTTCTAAGAATTATATAGCAATTCCTTAAATTGTTCCGAACATGTAATAAATAGCATATTTACGGATACTTTTATCCCCTTTTTGAAAGATAATCCATATGGAATTGTATTACCGCATTTTTTCTGCCTCTGCTGACCGGAAGGCTGGCCTTATTGCGCAGCATCACCATTCTGCGGTGATACTGCTCTATCTGTCTGCCGTTCACCAGATAAGACTGATGTATTCTGATAAAGGGAGCCCGGTAGCACTCCAGCATTTTTTCAATATCATCCAGCTTGTCATATACACAATACTCCGCCCCCGTTTCCAGCAGAATTTTCACTGTTCTTCTTTCACTGACAAAATAAAGCACCTCATGAAGATTAATATTGTACGCCCGATGCTTATACTGAAACTGAAAGCTTTCGTACACATATCTATGTTCCTCCAGAATTTGATCCAGAATAAAAAACACCTTTCCCCTTGACACCGGCTTTTCCATGAACTGAACCGGATACAGACTGAATATCTCCCTGAAATAAATATCGTACTGAGATACAAACACCACACTGACCAACCGGTTCTGCTTTCTGATTTTCACAGCCGTTTCCATTCCATTCATCCCGCTTAGCTCAATATCCAGAAAAACCGCTGTAAAATCCCCTGAATTTTCAATCTCAAATAAAATCTCCTCTCCGCTTTGAAACTTCATCACCTGTATAGGCATCCCTCTGTTCTTAGACCAGCACTGCATGTACTCTGCCAGTCTTTCCATGTGAAGCGGAACATCATCACACACTGCTATTCTCAGCATTTTCTCCCCCTTACATTAACTTAAAATCTTTTATTTCCATTCCCATTGCTTCGATTTTTGCACATACTATGGGAAGGTGCTTGCTCAAAAAAGCATCACCGGTATTACCTTAAATGTGTAAACAGGGAAAGGAAAACAGAATATGAGCCTATTAAAGAATATATATTGCAAAGACTTTCAGACCATAAAGGGCGCTGCACTGCCCTTTATGCCCTATAGACAAACCTAATCCTGATATTCTAAAAAGAGACCCTAGATATAGTACTCTATGGTCTCTTCCTGCGTCAGCATCGTTTCCCGATTAAAAATCAGCACTGCCTCCCGCTCCTCAACAGGTCCAAATGCATAGATTTCCAACGCTTCCTTATTGAAATAGTCCAGCGGAAGAATTCTGTTATAAGCACATGGATGATCCTCTTCTATTAAAATATCTTCTTCCTCATAGGGCACCGTCCGGTAGTAGGGATCAAACATATAGATATTGCCGTCCTCTTCGCCGGTCAAAAGCACATAATGCCCCTCGTCGTAAAACACCCGGACTACCGCAACACCTCCATGGTGCAGCGCATCGCTGATTATGCTTCCGTTTCCCAGATAAACACTTCTGCCTGACAAGTATCTGCTGGAAACCGGAAGCTGCCCCACCTTTCCATAGCCCTCAAGCCAGTTGGAAAGAAACATCATGGCAATTCTTGAGGTTCCCTTCTTACCAAAGGCTCCCTCTGACCCATAGCAGTCCAGGCAATATAACATAATATTTCGAATAACCTCCGGTGGGATTGCCTCCCGGGGAAACAGAAAGCTGACTGCGTCAAGCATAGCTGTCGGCCCACAGTCAAATTCCGACAGCTGATAATGCAATGGATTTTTCATCTCATGTCCTCTATCTGTTCTTGGCTTTGCAGGTGTGCTTAGAAGCTGTGACCGCCTCCACCGCCTCCACCGCCGCCTCCTCCAC
>JAUNGK010000118.1:2688-8972 GCA_030524555.1 Bacillota bacterium
TCCGGAGCTGCCAGAGCTTGGAGGATCATAAACCTTGGTGGTATGTGTGAAAGTAGCTTTCGGATTCTTTAAAATGTATTTGTATTTTGTTGCTTCAAGCAGTTCCTTTTCCTTTGGTTTTTTCACTGCAGAGCTTGCTGCTACCACAAGGAAGGTCAGCATCAGAGACACAATAAGAGCCAGCAGGGCATTGCTGATATATTTCATTGGCTGCGCAATTTTACTTCCCTGAAGGAGCGTCAATATTTCTGAAAACGCTTCCCGGGCACAGCCATAGTAATCTCCTCTGGAAGCATAGGTATAAACATTATCCGTAATGGTATTAGCATAGCTTTTGGTAATTGTACGATAAATCTTTCCATTGCTGTGTATCCAGATATTCCTGTTATCCATATCAATGAGAAATATCGTACCGCTTCCACTTCCAAACTGCTCCTGGTAATAAGCCTTTATGTAGTTCTCAGTAGTCTGATAATTATCATCGATGGTCTTAAATGCCACATCCCCGTAATCGGTAATGCCGCGCATCAGCTCTGCTAACTCTTCCTCTTCCTCATCCGTAAGCAGGTCCGCATCATCCTCAATAATAACCTGACAGCCTGTGGCCGAATTAAAATACCGCTGCTTTGCAAAGGTGCAGGTACCCATCAGACACCACATTACTACTAAAAGTACTATCATTTTCCATTTACGCACGGTCATCACCTCCCTTTTTGTCAAACTGGGGAAGTCTTCTCATTGCCAGCTTATTGTAATTATATAAAACATCCAACAGGTTCAACAAAACCACAGCCAGAATCAGAAAAACACCAACATAATAGTACAGATCCGAAACAGGCTTTACCACGCTGATTATTGCCGCAACAGCTGTGACCAGGACAGCAGCAATATGACCGATTGGGAATCTGACATCCCGATAGCCCTGTCTTTCCTTAATTCCCCAAATGCAGCAGCCTGCAATCATTACTAAGGCTGCACCCCAGAGAGCCACTCGTACAAGAGATGATTTCAACAAAATTGTTGACCCTGCGATGAAAATTACTGCCACCGCATAGATAATACAGATCATCAGTGCATTTAACGCTCCTTTTTTCTTTTTCTTTGGTTTTAGAAGCTTCATGCATTGTTCCTGATTCTTCTCTTCCAACTGGCCGCTCTTCCATAGCACACCGGTATCATCCGAATTCTGATCCCTGCGGTGAATAGCACGCAGCTGAAGGTTATAAATAAGCATGGAAATCAGTAATAACAGTGCGCTCACCCCAAGCAGCAGCGTTGGCTTAATAGTAAAAAAGAGATTCAGCAGCCAAAAGATGGGTAAAGCCAAAATCAGTGCAAACAGCAGACATCTCCTGGAATCTACAGGGACATCCGCTACCACTTTACCGGTTTGCCCGTTTACCGTTGCATAGGCAATCCGATCTCCCTTTCTCCATGACATAAACCAAACCGGATACATAACATGGTCCGTCTTACGAAGCCTTGTTCCCGGCTTGCTGCCAAGCTTTGTTTTATTTAGGGGATCCGATACGGAATAATCCTTAAATTCCTTTTCCCTGCATATCTGCTGGAAGGTGCTTTCCTCCGCCAGCTTTTCGGCATCATGCAAGTACAGATCGGAATCCACATCCGAAGTATCGGCATAAAAGCCGCTTAAAAAGGCCGGCGTAAAATGTATCAGTTCCTTGGCATCATAAGGTGCCAGTGCCTCACTGATATTGTCATAAAAGGATGAGGAAGCATCAAAGGAGTATCCCAAATAATAGGCGTCCAGATCACCTGTCAGGTCATAATGATCGGTATAAATATAATCACCTTTTCTGTGGCTCTTTTTACCGGTAAGACCAATCTCCCCTTTCTGGGTCAGCTGATAGCTCCAATAAGGCATATAAATTCCCCGAAAGCCGTCAATAAACTGCGGATCACGAATCTCTTTCGGGGCAAAGAATTTTTTCTTCATGGTCTGCTTATAAGCGTTTTTGCAGTCCTCTTTCGTCTTTTTGAAAGGAATAATATAATCAGGACGCTTTTCATTGGCTATGCGGCTGGACAAAATAGTAGCCGCACCGCAAAAGCTGCAAAACGACGTAGCTTCATTGTCTGCACTGAAAAGCTCTCCTCCGCACTGCGGACAGGTAAATACAGTGGTTTCAAAATATTTTTCTGCTACCGCATCCGTATCCTTTTTTACAGAGTAGGGATCCAGATGGGTTCCACAGAAGGCACAGGCCATCTGCTGGGAGGCAATGTCAAATTTAAGATTTCCTCCGCAATTCGGACATTCGTACATAATTTTCCCTTTCGCTTTTATTGTTTATTATTATTTATGCTGTTGTACTGTTTTTATTAAGATTTGGCAATAAACAAAACCCCTAATGTGCCGGGGCCGCAATGGCTGGATATTACCCCTCCGGCTCTGGTTTCAAGAATCTCTCCAAAATGCCCCAGAGAGCACAAATAACTACGCACCTCATCTACCAGCTCCGGGTCGCAACCCGAATGGGTAATAAACACCCGCTCTTTCTTAGCCTGCTTTAGTTCCTCTTCCATATCCGTAACATAGGCCATAACCACCTTGTTAATGCTTCCGCGGTACTTTTTCCCCGGATGCATTTTCCCTGCTTCCACTGCAATACGTGGGTGAAGCTTTAATGCACCGCCTGCCATGGCCGCTAACCCGCTGCATCTTCCCCCTCTGTGGAGATAAACCAGCGTGTCCACAACAAAGCTTGCACGAACCAAAGGCCTGAGCTCCAGAATACGCTCTTCAATTTGGGCAGCACTTTTCCCTTCCATAGCCATGCTTGCTGCTTCAAGAACTAAAAGCCCTATCCCGGTAGACAAATTCTGGGAATTGATCACACGAACGCGGTCCTCTGCCTCCAGTTCCCCGGCAGCCAGCCGCATTACATTTCCCGATGCGGACATTTCGTCGGATATTGAGAAGCATACCACCTCATCTCCCGCCTCCACATAAGGCTTTAACAGCTCCACCGCCGCATCCAGAGACGGTGCGGAGGTTTTGGGTGTTGTTTTATGTGCGTCCGCCCAAACAAAAATCTCATCCGGCGTAATATTTACCCTGTCCAGATATTCTTCTTCACCAAGTAAGATATGGAGCGGCAGGATCGCCACGTTATATTTTTCCAATAAGTCCTGAGACAGATCGCAGGTGCTGTCTGAAATTACTTTTACCATTGTTTTTCTCCCCTTTTGCTTCGCCATTTTACATTTGAACCTTGCCATTCGGGCAATGTAACATTTGAGCCATGTCATTCGAGAGCCTTTGGCTCTCTCATTCACGGGCTTCGCCCTATAAGTCCAGTCATAGACATCCTTCCTTGAGCAAGCTCAGGATGGCTGTCTATGACTGGACTTGCATGGCTCATTGCCTGCGTGTACATTATATCATACCCCTGCGCTTTTCGTCGAGAATAATCCACTCGTCTAAAGTCAGCGGCACATAATCCGAATACATACAAAAGCAATTGATCATATGACATGGTATCGCCGACGGTTCTTCTCTTCCCCGAATACTTCTGACAGAAGCTCTCGTCTCCTTGATAAACCGGTTTAGCAAATATTCATCATAGCTGTCATGTACATGTCCGTACAACATATAGGTTCTGGGATTTCCCTTTTTATCCAGCTGATACTGCCCGTTATAACAAAAAATCGGATAATGGCTTAAAATTACCTTCCTGTTGTTATCATGCAGCTCAGCATAAGGCTTAATCCACACAAACCGTCCGGCATCGAACTCACTTTTATGCAAAAATCTGTCGTGATTACCCTCTATCAGGTAAAGCTTTCCCTTAAGCCTGGTCAAAAGCTCATTGGTTTCCCTGACGCTGCCCAGTGAAAGATCCCCCAAAATCACCACCTCATCATTGTTACGGACTCTTGAGTTCCATTTATCTATCATATACTCATTCATAGCCTCTGCCGACGCAAAGCCCCGTTTATCCATATGTTCATTCATATTTGTATGAAAAAAATGAAGATCTGATATATAATATCTCATTTACCCGCTCCTGTTTCCTAACCTGTTTTTCATAATAAATTAACTGTCTGTGCCTGTCAATTTCCAATATTTCCACACAGTGACGGTAAAAATGAGCGATTATGCCACAGAAAAGAAGACATACTCAAAATGTTATGGTAAAATATATGCGCAGACAACTTAGTGGTTTAAGGAAATTGAGAGAGCTTCTGCAATAATTTCTGTAAGAGTTGTAGATTGGAGAGATGAATATGTACGATAAAATTTATAACGCAATGCAAAAAGCCGTTGACAGCGGCGTTGCTTCGGGTGTAAATTTCCTTGCACTGAAAAACGGCAAGGAAATAGCCAACTGCCAATACGGATACAGGGATATTGAAAACAAAAAGCCTATGACAAGGGATACTATTCTGCGAATGTATTCCTCTTCAAAGCCTGTTACCGCTGCAGCTGCTATGCTTCTTGTTTCAAGAGGAATCATAGATATTGGGGAGGATATCTCGGCATATCTTCCGGAATTTAAAGATCTGCATGTTAATAAAAGTGGAAGGAGAGTTCCTGCGCAAAGAGCCATAACCGTTAAAGATCTTCTGAATATGACCTCTGGACTGCCATATCCCGACGAAAACACGGCGGGAGGAAGGCAATGTGGCACGGTTTTTTTGAACCTGGATAATAGGCTATATACAGATGATCCTATGACCACAAAAGAATTTTCCGAGCTGATTGCGGAAAACGATCTGTGTTTTGATTCGGGTGAGCATTTTATGTATGGCGTTTCAGCTGATATTCTTGGTGCATTGATTGAACGCACAACGGATATGAAGCTGAGCGAATTTATGCAGAAAGAACTTTTTGATCCTCTTGAAATGAATGATACGGGATTTTATGTCTCTGTAAAAGAGCAAGGCAGAACAGCAAAGGTTTATGATTTGATAGACGGACATTTATCCGAGGTAAAAACAAATCATCTCGGAATAAAATATACGCTTGATATTCCCCCTGCATTTGAATCGGGCGGTGCTGGAATATGCTCTACTCTCGATGATTATTCAAAATTTGCGGAGATGTTACTTGGCAATGGCAATTTCCGAGGCAGGCAGATAATCCCTGAGAAAGCCATAAAATATATGGTCAGCGGGGGACTTACCGATGTTCAGAAAACAGACCTCCAAGCGGGCTGGGATGACCTTTACGGCTATACCTACGGCAATCTTGTTCGTGTCTGCGAGGACGAAAGCAAGGCTGTTTCTCTTTCTGCAAAGGGTGAATATGGCTGGAACGGCTGGCTTGGCACTTATTTTTCAAATGAGCCCGCTTATGGAATAACTGTTCTTATGGGTGTTCAGCGCATTGGCGGTGATACAGGTGTTCTTGCAAGAAAGCTTAAAAACATTGTGATGTGTGAGGCTACGTAACACAGTAAAAACGCAGGCAATGATTTTTTATTAGCAAAGGAGAAGCTATACGATGAAACGAGAGAAATTTGGTTCCCGCCTGGGTTTTATTCTGGTGTCTGCGGGATGTGCAATCGGATTGGGAAATGTTTGGAAATTTCCCTACATGTGCGGTGCTTATGGCGGTGCTGCTTTTATTTTGATCTATCTGGTGTTTTTACTGATTTTAGGAATTCCCGTAATGGTATGTGAATTTGCAGTAGGAAGAGGCAGTAAGAAAAGTGTTGCCCTCAGCTTTAATGAGCTGGAGCCGAAAGGAACCTTCTGGCATCAGCTTCGGTATATCGGCATCTTCGGCTGCTATCTTTTAATGATGTTCTATACCATGGTCGGCGGCTGAATGCTGTATTACTGCTTCCGCAGTCTTCGCGGCGACTTCACAGGCGCTTCGCCCGAGCAAATAGCAAATGCATTTACAGGAATGCTGGGGGATATGCCTACCATGGCATTTTGGACCGTTATCATCTGCATAATCGGCTTTGCCGTCTGCATTCTGGGACTTAAATCCGGCGTAGAAAAGATTACCAAGGTCATGATGGCTGCATTGCTTCTTATTATGGTAGTACTTGCCATACATTCCGTATTCTTAGAGGGTGCAGGAGAGGGAATCCGCTTTTATCTGATTCCCGATTTTCAAAGAATGCTTGATAACGGCATTGGAAATGTGGTTTTCGGAGCATTAAGTCAGGCTTTCTTCACCTTGTCCATCGGCATCGGCGCTATGCAGATCTTCGGAAGCTACCTGGATCGTTCCCGCAGCCTTACCGGAGAGGCCTTACATATCACCGCTCTGGATACTTTTGTAGCCTTAACGGCAGGCTTTA
>JAUNGK010000119.1 GCA_030524555.1 Bacillota bacterium
TATGTCCCTGCAAAGGCACCGGTTTTGATGGGACATCATTTTTCTTCAATAGCCGGAGCCGGACCGATTACGGGACCGATTCAGGCAGCCATTTTTGGATGGCTTCCCTGCTTGCTCTGGATTGTTGTAGGAGGTATTTTCTTTGGCGGTGTACATGACTTTGGTGCACTGATTGCATCTTTACGTCACAACGGTCAGTCAATCGGAGAGATTATATCCGCAAATATGAGTCGCCGGGCCAAGAGATTGTTTTTGACATTTGCTTATTTGACCCTGATTTTGGTTATTGCAGCATTTGCATCTATCGTTGCAACTACCTTTGGTGCAACATTAGACGCAAACGGAGTGGTTGATAAGGTGGCTTCTGCATCCAATGCATCCGTTGCAATGGTATCGCTGCTCTTTATTGTAGTGGCAATTGTCTTTGGCTTTGCCGTATACCGCAGGAATGCACCAATGCTGGTATCGACGATTCTTGGTATTTTGGCAATTGTTATCTGTATGGCAGTAGGTATGAAGTTTCATCCGATCTATCTGACATCAAACCAGTGGATGATTTTTGTGGGAATTTATATTGCAATTGCTTCTGTAACACCGGTTTGGATTTTGCTTCAGCCTCGTGATTACTTAAGTTCATTTTTACTGTATGTTATGCTGGCTGTCGCTGTTATAGGCGTTATTATTGCACATCCGTCTATGGATGCACTTCCGGCATTTACCGGATTTGCAGTAGCTAATGAAAAGGGTGTTGTTAAATATCTGTTCCCGGCATTATTTACTATGATTGCCTGTGGTGCCATTTCCGGTTTCCACTCATTGGTATCTTCCGGTACGACATCCAAGCAGCTGGATAAAGAAACAGATGCAAAGCCCATTGCTTACGGCGGTATGCTGCTTGAATGTGTACTTGCAGTTCTGACTCTTTGCGCAATCAATTATGCAACTAAGATCGGTACGGTAGCAAGTGCAACTGACAAATTTGCAGGTGGTATTGCCGGTATGATATATAGTGTTATTGGCGGAAATATCAGTACAGAGGCAGTTCAGTCTTCTGTTCTTTATACCTTATTGGTACTGACTTATTCTGCATTCTGTTTAACTTCACTGGATACAGCAACACGTCTTGCACGTTTCATGTTCCAGGAATTTTGGCTTGAGCCCGGACAGACAGCAAAGGATGTCAAAGAGGGATGGAAAAAGGTTCTTGTAAATCCTTATTTTGCTACAATCTTAACAGTTGTTCTCGGTGTACTTTTAGGTCTTAACGGATATGGTAAAATCTGGGATCTGTTTGGCGCTGCAAACCAGCTTCTTGCAGGTATCGGTCTGCTGGCAGTTGCAACATGGCTTGGTAATATCGGAAAGAACAACAAGATGTTCTTAATTCCGATGGCGTTTATGATTGTAGTAACCATTTCTTCATTGGCACTTACAGTAAAGAGCCAGATTGGTGTTATTTCTAAAGGCGGTGCCGATTGGGGACCTTATGCACAGGTAATCTTTGGTGTGCTTTTAATTGCGCTTGCAATTGTATTGGTTATTGAAGGAATTCAAACTCTTAGCAAGCAAAAGAAAAAAACTGCATAAGGCTTTATATTGTTAAATGATTGATATAAGAGAACGCTGATGGGTTATAGCCTGTTGGTGTTCTCTTTTTTGATGCTAAAGTGACCTGATTGTTTATGGGAAGGATGCATTCATAGAGCAGTCTTTACAAAACAAAAAACACCTCAGCAAAGGCTTCGGTGTTTTAGCGGAGACGGAGGGATTCGAACCCTCGTGCCCCGGAGGGCTAACGCATTTCGAGTGCGCCCCGTTATGACCGCTTCGATACGTCTCCGAATACTTTCCTATTATACTGTTTTCAGATTTACAAGTCAATCGTTTAAAATAAGAGATACATTATATTGGTTATAGATGAAAATTCGGAGTAAAAGGTTGTAGATAACTTTTAAATTAGGTATAATGAAAAGGTATTTGAGTTTAAAACGGAGTTTATTACAATGAATCAAGGAGGAAAGTGAAAGTGAAGAGAATTGGTATGTTAACCAGCGGTGGTGACTGTCAGGCCTTAAACGCAGCTATGAGAGGCGTGGTTAAGTGTCTTGTAAACAGTAAAGAGGATGTTGAGATATATGGCTTCCTGGATGGGTATAAGGGTCTGATTTACGGAAATTTCCGTATGCTTACCGGCAGTGATTTTTCGGGTATCCTTACAAAGGGCGGCACTATTCTCGGAAGCTCCCGTACTCCTTTTAAAACGATTAAGGATCCTGATGAAAACGGACTTGATAAGGTTGAAGCAATGAAGCAGAACTATTACAAGCTTCGTCTGGATTGTCTGGTTATTTTGGGTGGAAACGGTACCCATAAGACGGCCAATCTCTTAAGAGAAGAGGGATTAAACGTAATTACGCTTCCTAAAACCATTGATAACGATCTGTGGGGAACGGATATGACCTTTGGCTTCCAGAGTGCAGTGAATATTGCTACAGATGCTATTGACTGTATTCATACTACGGCGGCTTCCCATGGAAGAGTGTTTATTGTGGAGGTTATGGGGCACAAGGTTGGCTGGCTTACCTTAAATGCAGGTATGGCGGGCGGCGCTGATATCATTTTGATTCCTGAGATACCTTACGATATTAAAAGAGTAGTTGAGAAGATTGAAGAGCGAAATAGTAACGGCAGCAGATTTACCATTCTGGCTGTGGCAGAGGGAGCAATTTCCAAGGAGGATGCTAAGCTCTCCAAGAAGGAATATAAGGAAAAAATGAAGAGTTATAAATTCCCCTCCGTTTCCTACGAACTGGCACAGCAGATACAGGAAATGACGGGACATGAGGTGAGAGTTACCGTTCCCGGACACACCCAGAGAGGCGGAAGCCCCTGCCCTTATGACAGAGTTTTTGCAAGCCGTTTAGGTGCAGAGGCAGGCAGCCTGATACTGAAGGGGGAATATGGCTTTATGGTAGGCTATAGAAACCGTGAGGTAGTTAAGGTGCCCTTGGAGGAAGTTGCAGGAAAGCTGAAAATGATTGCACCTGATGCTTCTATAGTGAAGGAAGCAAAATTACTGGGAATTAGTTTTGGTGATTAACGGGGTGCGGGAATGCACCATGGAAGGATAGATTTAACATGTCATATACAGCCCTTTACAGGAAATTCCGACCTGCTGCATTTGAAGATGTGAAGGGACAGGATCATATTGTTACAACGCTGAGAAATCAGATTAAGGCTGAAAGAATTGGTCATGCCTATCTTTTTTGCGGAACGAGGGGAACAGGAAAGACTTCTGTTGCCAAGATTTTCGCCAGAGCGGTTAATTGTGAAAACCCAAAGGAAGGAAGTCCCTGCGGGGAATGCTCTATCTGCAGGGCAATTGCAGCCGGAGCCAGCATGAATGTAATTGAGATTGATGCTGCATCTAACAACGGTGTCGATAATATCCGTGAGATCGTAGATGAGGTGTCATATTCTCCGGCAGAGGGGAAATATAAGGTTTATATTATTGATGAGGTTCATATGTTATCCATAGGGGCATTCAACGCACTCCTTAAAACCTTAGAGGAGCCGCCTTCCTATGTGATTTTTATTCTGGCAACCACAGAGGTGCATAAGATACCTATTACAATTCTTTCCAGATGTCAGAGATATGATTTTAGAAGAATTACAATTGATGTATTGGCTGACCGTTTGAAGGAGCTGACCGACAAGGAACAGATTCAGATAGAGGATAAAGCTGTCAGGTATATTGCTAAGACGGCGGACGGCTCCATGAGAGATGCCTTAAGTCTTCTGGATCAGTGTATTGCTTTTCATTTTGGACAGGAGCTTACTTATGACAAGGTGCTTGATGTGCTGGGCGCAGTGGACACGGAGGTGTTCAGCAGGCTGCTTAGAATAGTCCTTGACGGAAATGTGACAGGCGCTGTCGGCCTTTTGGAAGAGATTGTGATGCAGGGCAGGGAACTGACACAGTTTATTGCAGACTTTGCATGGTATTTGCGAAATCTTCTTTTGGTGAAAACTGCTGATGGAATTGAAGATATTATTGATGTGTCAACGGAAAATCTGGCACGCTTAAAGGAAGAGGCGCAGATGGCAGAGAATGATGTGATTATGCGTTATATCCGCATAATATCGGAGCTGTCAGGGCAGATACGCTATGCCACCCAGAAGAGAATTTTGGTGGAAATGGGCCTGATCAAGCTATGCAGGCCTTCTATGGAGACGGATACGCAGTCTCTTACGGATAGGATCAGGCAGATAGAAGATAAGCTGGAGAATGGCGTTTTTACGGCTGTGCCTACAGCGGAAAGCTATGTCAGTCCGGCTGCTGCTTCAAAACCAGAAGCGCAGGCCCCTCTTCCGGCTGCAATTCCGGCAGATGTGGAGCAGGCGGTAAGTAAATGGGGAGCTATTGTAGGTCAGGCGTCTATGCCTATGAAAGCTTATTTGAAGACAGCATATCCCAGTTTGGCCGGGGACGGAAGTATGCTGGTGGTGGTGGAGGATGGACTTCCATCTGATTATTTTAAGGATGCTTCTCGCCGTGAAGAACTGGAACGAATGATTTCCGGCTTGGCAGGAAAGGAAATTAAGGTTACAATACAAGGGACCCAGCAAGGCCGCAACCCAAGAGATACCTACCCTGATTTGACGCAGGTGGTCAGTCAGGTAATTAATATGGAAATAGAAGAAATGGAGGACTGACATGGCAAAACGTGGAGGATTTCCGGGAGGTATGCCCGGCAATATGAACAATCTGATGAAGCAGGCCCAGAGAATGCAGCGTCAGATGGAGGAAAACCAAAAGGAACTGGAGACCAAGGAGTTTACTGCGAAAGCCGGCGGCGGTGCAGTTGAGGTTACCGTTACAGGCAAAAAGGAAGTGACTAAGGTAAAGCTTTCCAAGGAGGTTATAGATCCTGATGATATTGAAATGCTGGAGGATCTGGTGATGGCAGCCACCAATGAAGCGCTTCGCATGGCAGAGGAAGCAAGCTCGGAGGCAATGAATAAAATGGCCGGTGGTTTAGGATTGGGAGGAGGACTTCCCTTCTAATGGATCTGTACAGCGGTCATATCAACAAATTAATAAATGAGTTGGCAGGACTTCCGGGGATCGGATCTAAGTCAGCGCAAAGACTGGCTTTTCATTTAATTAATATGCCGAAGGATAAGGTGAACAGACTTGCAAAGACGATTTTGGAAGCAAAGGAAAATGTCCGCTATTGCAGAGAATGCTTTACCTTGACTGATAATGAGATATGTCCGGTCTGCGCAAATGAAAAGCGGGATCATGGCACGATCATGGTGGTGGAAAATTCCAGGGATCTTGCAGCATATGAAAAAACAGGTAAGTACGAGGGCGTCTATCATGTACTTCATGGTGCGATTTCTCCCATGTTGGGGATAGGACCTTCAGATATCCGGCTGAAAGAGCTGATTGCCCGGCTTGAAGGAAATGTTTCAGAGGTTATTATTGCAACAAACTCCAGCTTAGAGGGAGAGACTACTGCAATGTACATCAGCAAACTGATAAAGCCTACAGGGATTAAAGTGACGAGAATTGCCAGCGGCGTACCGGTAGGAGGAGACTTGGAATATATAGATGAAGTAACTCTTCTGCGTGCACTGGAGGGCAGAACGGAAATATAAGATAGTGATTATTAAAATATGACGGGGTGTATAAGATGAGAAAAGAATTATTTGGAAAAACAAGTGAAGGAAAAGAAGTTTACAGATATTGGATTGAAAATTCTAAGGGAATGAAGGCCGGTGTTATTAATTTCGGAGCTATTCTTGTGAACCTGATTGTTCCCGACCAGAACGGGAAAGCCGACGATGTGGTGCTGGGGTATGATACGTTGGAGCCCTATCTTACCAATGGAAGCTTTTTTGGAGCTACAGTAGGTCCCAATGCCAACCGCATAGGCGGGGCAGCCTTTGAGCTTGATAAGGTCAGATATCAGCTTGATGTAAATGACGGAGTGAACAATCTTCACAGTCATATGGAAAAGGGATATCATAAGAGGCTGTGGAATGTGACGGAGGATAAGGACAGCGTTGTTTTTTCTATTGAGGATGAGGACGGAAACATGGGATTTCCGGGGAATAAAAAGATCAGCGTGACCTATTCCGTAACGGAGGATAACGAGTTAAAAATCCATTATCAGGCCGACAGTGATAAAAATACTATTATCAATATGACAAATCATTCATACTTTAATTTGGCCGGACATGGAAGCGGGAAAATTTATGATCATGTGCTTACGCTGAATGCATCTTCCTATACACCTATTGTACCCGGAGCTATTCCTACCGGTGAAATTGCTGATGTGGCCGGAACACCTTTTGATTTTCGTTCGGGCAAGAGAGTGGGTCAGGAGATTGATGCAGATAATGAACAGCTGAAGATGACAAAGGGCTATGATCATAACTGGGCAATTGATGGAGCCGACGGTTCTTTACGAAAGTTTGCCAGTGTTACGGAGCCGGTATCGGGACGTACGATGGAAGCGTATACTGATTTGCCGGGTGTACAGTTTTATGCAGGAAACAGCATTTCGGAGCATGTTGGAAAGGATGGGGTAACCTATGGAGCCAGAAGTGGTCTTTGCCTGGAAACCCAGTATTACCCCGATACAGCGAATAAGCCGCAGTTTCCTTCCGCAGTTTTCGGGCCTGACAGGAAATATGACAGTGTTACCGTTTATAAGTTTATTTAAGCTAAAGTATTTTGGAATAAGGGAAGATATGAGAGTGCCTCATATCTTTTTCCATATCATTTTTTGAGCGTTATTTGACGACGGATAACAGGCCTGTTTCCACTCTGTTTATGTTAGACTGAATAAAATAACAGAACTGGAGGGACGGGAATGAAGCTGCCGGAAGTCGTAAGAAGGATCGGTCATGCAGACGGAACGGTCCGCGTTTATGTAGAAGACTATGTATATACATACCTGGAAGAGCTTCGAAAGAGAAAAGATATTTTACCGCTTAGGGCGGCACTTTTCGGACATGTAATTCACAAGGACAATTTGTGTTACTATTTGGTCTACGGGGCGTGCTGTGTGGTAGAGGAGCTTGAATACGGTCAAAGTGAGGAGCAGATCAGGGAAAGATTTTTTGAAGACCTTGATTTGATTGGATACGTTAATATCAGTAGGGACAAGCGGATTATGGCAAAGAAAGGTGATGGCTACTTTGTTTTTTATGAGGCGAATGAAGCCATGAAAGCTTATTTGCTTTACTGCTACCAGCGTGACAAAAGAAAAAGCAATCCAAGCCAGGAGTCTGCGGCGGCAGCACATGGAAAGCGTTACTTTGGGAAAAAAAAAGAACTGCTTGCAAATGCTGTTAAACAGATACTGTGTGTGATTTGCATTCTGCTTCTGGCAACCGCCGTCAGTACAATCGGTGATTATGAGAAAATACATGGATTTGTGGAAATGACGGACAGGGCAGTGTGGATGATAGAGGCCGGGAGATAGTCAGTACGGACGAAGAAAGAGGCATAGTTATCGATATGGTAAATATACGGGATTATTTGAAGGAAAAAGAAAAAAGGCAGGATGTGTCAAAGAGCGTTAGCTACAAAGAAAAAATCCGAAGCCACAAGCTGGCAATTTTCTACAGGATTGTTCTTGGTATATTACTTGTCACTGCTATTGTTGTATTTTTGTTTATTCAATGGAGGGATAAGGTTTTTACGGAAAGTGAAATTACCGGTACGACACCCGTTACTATTGTTCAGGGGGCGACGGTAGAAAACCTGGGAGGAAATCTTCTTATATATAGTAAAGATGGAGCCAGCTGTTTAGATCAAAAGGGAAATGCAGTATGGAACAGAACCTATGAGATGCAGAATCCCAGAATATCTATCTGTGGGCAGATGACAGCCATCGGAGACTATAATGGCCGTTCCATCTATGTTATGGATAAATATGGAGAAAAGGGAGTGGTTAATACAAATCTTCCTATAAGAGATTTTTGCGTTTCTGAAAATGGCGTTGTGGCGGCAGTTCTGGATGATACGGATGTAATCCGCATTAACGTATATAACGGAAATGAGAATACGGAGGAGCCAATTGCTTACGGCAAGGCCACCATGGATAAAAGCGGTTATCCAGTCAGTATCTCCTTGACACCAAATGGAAAGATCATGGCAGTATCATATCTTTATGTGGACAGCGGAAGCATGAAATCTTCCGTTGCATTTTACAATTTTGGAGAAGTCGGTCAAAACGAGACTGATAATTATGTCAGCGGATATGATTATCTAAACACGGTGGTGCCTTATGTGCGCTTTATGGACAATGATTCTGCATTTGCAGTATCTGACGACAGAATCGTGTTTTTTTCCGGATCAGAAAGGCCTACCAACGTAGCATCTAATTTGTTAGAGGAAGAAATACAAAGCATCTATTATAATGAAAGCTATGTGGGATTGGTCTTCAACGATCAAAGCGGTGAATCCGCATATCGATTGGATATATATAACAGCACAGGAAGCAAGGCCGGTTCCCTGCACTTTGATCTTGAATATACGGATATTGTTTTTAATAAGGACCAGATTATTATTTACGGTGATACGGAGTGTCAGATCAGCAATATTAAAGGAGTGAATAAATTTTTGGGAAGTTTTGAAAAGAGTACAGCCCTGCTGATACCTACCTCCTCCGTATATAAATA
>JAUNGK010000120.1 GCA_030524555.1 Bacillota bacterium
TATTCCCCGATAAATCCTCTCCCGTCAAATCGCTTTGAACCTGCTCCGGTATATTTTCGGGAGTTTCGGAAGCATCCGTCACATAAATCTCATCAAAATACTGCTTATTTTCCTGGATAAATGCCTCTATCGCCTTCTGATCCTGAGACAGCTCTCCGATAGTCATCTGCATCTGCGCCACATCTGCACGTGCAGTCTCATAGCGCTCTACCTGCTCTTTTCGCCATTTCCAGGTATCATATTGTTGTATTCCCCGATCAATTCCCACCGCCGTAATCATGATTGCTGCCATCGCAATAACCATCAGCAGAATTTTGTTTATTTTGTCCATTTCCTTTTCCTGTTTATTTATTTCCCAATTCTCTGACGAACGATCTCATACGCCAGAACACCTGCTGCCACAGAAGCATTCAAAGAATCAATATCTCCCTTCATGGGGATAGAGGCCACCATATCACAGCTTTCCTTTACCAGCCTGCTGACTCCTTCCCCCTCGTTTCCGATCACAAGTCCCATAGGGCCGGTCAAATTCAAATCATACATTGGGGTTCCGTCCATATCGGCACAGACAAACCATATTCCCTGCTCTTTAAGCTCCCTGATGGTTCTTGAGAGGTTCGTCACACGTGCAACAGGCGTATAATTCAGCGCTCCCGCAGAGGTTCTTGCCACTGTGGCGGTAAGACCTACCGCACGGTTTTTGGGAATAATAACCCCGTGCGCTCCCGCCAGATTGGCGGTTCTTATGATCGCTCCCAGATTATGCGGATCCTCAATATTATCAAGCAGAAATAAAAAGGGAGGCTCCCCTCTTTTTTCGGCAAGAGCAAGCATGTCCTCTACCTCCGCATAGGTATAGGCAGCCACGCTTGCAATCACTCCCTGATGCCTTCCGGTCTCAGACATTTGATCCAAACGCTCTTTGGTCACATACTTGATCACAGTATCCTGCTTTTTGGCCTCTCTCTTGATGGTGCTGACAGGGCCGTCCTGACAACCGTCAAGTATGTACACCCGGTCAATGCTCCGTCCCGAGCGAAAGGCCTCTATAACCGCATTTCTTCCCTCTATGATAAATTCATTTACATCCTGTCTGTTTTCTTCCACCTTGTTCTGAATCCCTTTCTTTATTTCTATGGCCTGTCAGTGTCTGTGTCTGTATTTGTGTTATGTAAACCCTTTTGTATCAGTTCAAGTATCCGGCTCATCCGCCCCTGAAGATAAAGATATCCTACCAGCGCTTCTAAACCGGTTGCCTTCTTATATTCCGCCATGGTTGCATTTTTAGCCATAGTATAAGGCTTTGCATTTCTGCCTCTTTTATACACGCTGCACTCCTCTTCGGTAAGCTGGTCTAAAATATGATCTATCAGCTGCGCCTGTGCAGGCGCTTTCACATATTGAACGGTTCTGTTGTGAAGCTTATTGGGGGCGGTATTTCCCCTTCCTACCACCACGGTTCTGAAGATTAAATCATAAACCGCATCTCCGATATAAGCAAGGGTAAGAGGTGAATATGTTCTGATATCCACCTCTTTTAACCCAAAGCTGTCTTTAATTTGCTTTAAAAAATCTAAACTCTCTTCCATTTAACTCCTTCACGGGTATCCTCCAAAACGATACCCTTATCAAGCAGCTCATTTCTGATTTCATCGGCACGCTGGAAGTTCTTTGCCTTTCTTGCCGCCTGACGCTCCTCAATCAGCGCTTCAATATCCCCATCAAGCATTTCCTGCTTCTTCTCTACGATCAAACCGCAGATATCGGAAAGCATTACAATCTCATCCTTAAGCGCCTTTATAAATTCGCTGCTGCACTCTGCATTGGCATTGGTATTAGCAAACTTCACCAGCTCGAAAATAGCCGCCAGCGCATCCGCAGTGTTGAAGTCATCATCCATGGCTTCGTCAAAGCTGCCGATAAAGGCCTTAGCCTCCTCCACTAACTGCTTCTCATCCTCACTCATTGTATCAGAAGCTGCATGATCAAGCAAATAATTCAGGTTGCTGACACTGGTTACAATTCTGTCATAACCGTTCTTGGCCGCTTCCATCAGTTCTGCACTGAAATTAAGGGGACTTCTGTAATGTGCGGAAAGCATGAAAAAGCGAAGCACCTGCAGATCATACTTTTCGCTGATATCCCTTACGGTAAAGAAGTTGCCTGCGGATTTAGACATCTTCCTGTTATCAATGTTAAGAAATGCATTGTGCATCCAATACTTTGCAAAGGGCTTATCGTTAGCTGCTTCGGATTGGGCAATTTCATTTTCATGATGGGGGAAGATCAGATCCTCTCCTCCTGCATGAATATCAATCTCATCACCCAGATACTTTTTACTCATCACGGAGCATTCAATATGCCAGCCGGGACGGCCATTGCACCAGGGTGACTCCCAGTAGGGCTCTCCTTCCTTTTTAGGCTTCCAGAGAACGAAGTCAAGGGGATCCTCCTTTTGATCCTCGCCGGTTACCAGTAAGGATCTGTTGCCGCCCTGAAGCTCATCCAGATTCTTATGGGAAAGCTTTCCGTAGCCCTTAAAGCTTCTGGTTCTGAAATATACCGTACCGTCCGGTGCTGTGTATGCATGCCCCTTTTCAATCAGGGTTCCGATCATATCCAGCATTCCACAAATCTCCTCGGTAGCCTTTGGATGGGTAGTTGCCGGCTTCACATTCATTGCCGCCATATCCTTTTTACACTCGGCAATATAGCGCTCTGAAATCACAGATGCATCAACCCCCTCTTCAATGGCCTTTTTGATAATCTTATCATCCACATCCGTAAAATTGGACACATAATTGACCTCATAGCCCTTATGCTCCATATATCTTCTGACGGTGTCAAATACGATCATGGGGCGTGCATTTCCGATATGGATCAGATTATATACGGTAGGTCCGCATACATACATCTTCACCTTTCCTTCCTCCAAGGGAACGAACTCCTCTTTTCTCTTTGACAGTGTGTTATAGATTTTCATAATAAACCTCCGTTTGACAGTATCATAAATTTTTTCTCTTTAGCTCCCGAAGCTCTCTCTCCAGATCAAGAACCCTGTTAGTAAGCTCCGCATTGGCATGATGAAGGGCATTCAAATCCTCCTTCACAGGATCGGGCAGATGTACCTGATCCAGCTCCTCCTGCGGCAGACATTGCTTTAACCGCTTCACTACTCTTCCCGGAACACCCACAACCGTTGATCCCGGCGGCACATCCTCAAGCACTACGCTTCCGGCTCCTATTTTGGAATTATCTCCGATGGTGCATGACCCTAATACCTTTGCGCCTGCTCCTATCATAATATTATTCCCCAGGGTCGGATGTCTTTTGCCCTGCTCCTTACCGGTTCCCCCAAGAGTTACTCCCTGATAGAGAGTTACATTATCGCCAATGATCGTTGTTTCTCCGATGATCACGCCATTACCGTGATCAATGAAAAATCCCTTACCTATGGCAGCTCCCGGATGAATCTCAATTCCGGTCTTGCGTACGCCTCTCTGGGATACCCATCTTGCCAAAAAGTAATGCTTCTTCAAATACAGCTTATGGGCAATCCTGTAATGGATCATAACCTTAAAGCTGGGGTATAAAAATACCTCCATAGAAGAATGGATCGCCGCATCCCGTTCCCTGATTATCCTGATTTCTTCTTTAATATTTTTGATAAATCCCACTGTTTCAACCCCTTATTCCGGTTATACAAAAGGTAAAATGCAATCAGGGTATTTTCCTATTGGATTAGGGTGTCAAAAGGTAACCTGACAGATTTCGAGCGGCAAATTGCACAAAATATTACGCGCCATCAGCTTCGTCAAATGGATTTTCCAAATGTTCCGGGAAAGCTTTGCCACCTCACGCAACCGCCCGTAATTCGCCATCCAGGCGAAGTTACGGGCTTTCCGGGACATCCATGTCCCGAAATTGCTGACTTTTTAACGAAACATTAAGAAAATCTCATTTTCCTTCGCAATGATGGCTTTGTAATAGCTTTGTGCAATTTGTCATTTCATAATAGGAAAGTTACCTTTTGACACCCTAATCCTATTATAAAAAACGGATAACCCCGCTCTAAGAGACGAAGTTATCCGTGGTTCCACTCTTTTTAGAAGCACTGCTGCTTCCACTCATGTTACATAACGCGTAATAACGTGCCCTGCTACTAAGCATAGAAGCTGCTTTTGTTCACAAAGCCTGCTCCCGGACGCACTTCTATTATCTCATTGCAGGAATGCTCCCAGCCGACGGCATTCCCTCTCTGTCCAAAATTCATCCCGGGGGATGAAACGATAATATACTCTTTCCGTTCTAAGCATTTCAACCTGTATTAACCGAAAATCTTTTTACATTAACAGAATATGCAAAAGGGGCAATTTTGTCAACTATTATTTCAATCAACGATACTGCTCCTGCACCGTCACCTGATCAAGGCTGCACGCCCTTCCGTCCGTAAGAGGCGGCCACTTTTCAAGATAAACCCGGCTGTTCTCCCTCAAGGGCTTCACAACTACGGTAAGCTTTCCCGGAAAATCAAAATATCCCAGACTGAGGGGCACTGGCTGGCCGGTATAGAAATGGTCATTGATCTTTTCTTCTCCCATCCAAATCTCCATACCAAAGCCGGTATAACCAAGCCACAGCAGCGTATCCCTGCCTGTTACTCTGTCCTCCTTTTCCGGATAGGATATATTAATTTCATAAACACTGCTGTCTTCCTTAGCCTCCCCGAGGCGCCAATCCGGTTCCACCCTCTTAAATACCGCTGTTGCCCGAACCTTTTTAAGACTTCTTTGGTATACCGTAAACCGGCCTTCTCTGCCACATGCCGCAAAGCCCTTAGGCACACGGTAAAGCTCAGGATAAGACAGGATCACCGTATCCGCTCCTCCCGTGACAAGAAGCTCTCCGTTTTCCTCCCAGACATAATTATCACAAAGCACCAGATAATCCTGATCTAACGTAACCTTAAATGCGTCCAGAGCCTGCCTTCTTGTCAGATGCAGAATATCTGCTTTCTTCTCATCCTTCCAGCTGTAGCAGGGCTCATAATCTCCGTAAAATACAAAGGTTTCCTGATCCTTTCCCTGCAAGCGGCAAAATGGAGTGGCCAGCGCAGAGTGCAGAACCGCTTCTCCCAGCTGCATATTGTATGGGAAAAATCCATAGGCGCCGCTGGGAATGTCCACTGCCGGAAACACAACCTCGCCATTCCCCATTGTACCGCGAAAAACTACGCCCTCATGTGCATCCATGGTTCTATGCCTTTGATAATTATTAAAAAACACATATCCATGCGTATCATCATGACGGCAGGATTTCCTAAGAGTATGCATATCCTCCGGTTTCACGTTGTCAGGATCTATTTCTGCCGGCAATGCTGCCATATCCTCCCCAAAATCCTTTAAAAAGGAAGCCAGCAGTTTAATTTCCTTAAAGCTGTCAGAAATGGTGCCATACTGTCTCACCGGCGCATTAAAATCATAATTGATCTCCGGCAGGTCGTTCAAATAGCCCGTAGCTTGGCTTTCCTGAAGGGTGGAGAGCTTTCCTCTGGGATTACTCCCCCCGTGATACATATAATAACCAAGCAGTGCAACTCCGCTTGCCAGCTTGGTTGTTGACATGGCGCCGATATCCGTTCCGCTTGCCACCGGTCTTCTGTGTGCGGTAACCTGAAGTCCCCCTCCAAGCTCCGCTGTAAGATAAGGGAATTTGGACTCATCAAAGGTAATGGCGTCATCCACATGATGGTCACAGGCAATCAGTGCATCATTTCTCACATGGCTGATCACATAATTGGTATTTGCAGGCAGTTCCGCAATACTTTGATCCCAGGGAGCTTCACAATAGCCTCCCATCACAGGCAGAGCATCCCCAATACAGGCGCCGCCCCATCCGGTAGCCGTATATAAAGGCACATCAAAGCCAATCTCCTTAGCCAGTGCCTCAAGACGGCGCATATGCGCTTCGCCGTCTTCGCCCCTAAGGCCCCCAACATGCCCATATTCATTTTCCAGCTGAACACCGATAATCGGTCCGCCATCCTTGTGCATCTGACCCTTTACCTGTTTAAATACCTGCTCCCAATAGCGCTTTACATATCCCATGTATATTTCATCATTGCTTCTGGTCTTCACTCCCTCATTTTCCAGAGCAGCAACCCAGTCCGGGAAGCCGCCGTTACGCACCTCTCCGTGCACCCATGGCCCCAGCCGAAGACACATCTTAAGGCCTGTCTTTTTGCAAAGCTCTACAAAATATCCCAAATCCCTGCAGCCCGAAAAGTCAAAAACGCCCTTTTCCTCTTCATGGTGAATCCAAATCACATAGGTTGATACAATGGTCACTCCGCCGGCCTTCATCTTTCGGAGAGATTCCTCCCAAAGCTCCCTTCGGTATCTGGAATAATGCATCTCTCCCATCACAGGGAACCACGGTACTTTGTTCCTTATAAGATACTGACTGTTGTATGTATATTCTATACTCATTACTGCCCTCCCAAGCTGCTTTCTTATGGTCACCGCTCTATACCGCTGGCGGATTTACGCATTAAAATTTCGTAGTCCATAATAGTCCTGTTCTGATATTCCTTACCCGTAAGGTAATTAATCATCTGCCTGCTTATCATATTTCCCACCTGTCTTGCCGACACATTTACCGCTGTAATAGAAGGAGAAAAACAATCCAGATTGGGGCTGTTATACAAAGAAGCAATAGCGATATCCTTTGGAATACGATATCCTTCCGCCTGCAGGCTTGACATAACACGGGTACATATCACATCATCTCCACAGATGATGCATTCTACTTTTCGGGAAACCATATCCTCCACCACCGAATCTAACATATCCATTTTAAGCGGAGTGGAGATGATCATCTGCCTTTCCACCGGAATATGATTTTTCTTCAATGCATTGCAAAAGCCTCTGTGCCTGCTCTTGTTTACCATATACTCCATATTATCTATGATCAGAGCAAACCTCCGATAGCCCCTGCCGATCAGCAATGAGGTCAGGCTTTCCGCCGCTGCTTCATTATCGGTATCCACCTGAATGACCTCACCCTTAGAGCAAATCCCCGTAAGCCCTACCGGAAAGCCAATTTCCGTCAGGTATTGAAGCCCCTTATCATCCTCCAGACTTCTGGTAAGAATAATACCGTCTACCTTTTTCTTCTCCACCAGCGTTTTGATTCCTGACACATCATTGGCCGTACCTGTCGTAATCAACACATCATATTCCAGGAAGGTGGCCGTCTCACAGATTCCCAGAATACATTCCTGAAAGTAAGGGCCGCCGCTGATATAAACATCCGCAGGCAATACCACTCCCAGATTACGGGTAGCTGTCTCCTGCCTTTGCGCTTCATCTTTCAGCATTCCCTGCTGCCTTGAGAAATCCTGTATTTTTCTCCTGGTCTCCTCACCGATTCGTCCTTTACCTGACAAAGCCCTGGATACCGTACTTTTGGATACTCCCAGCTCTCTCGCCATTTCCTCCAGTGTCATATTCCTCTGTTCCTCCATAAAGAGCACAATTCCCTTTGGCATTTTGCCGTACTGCCGTCATTTTCTATCATTTAAAAAGAGGCTGCCGCTCATGCGGCAGCCCCATAGTCTTGTTCTACTTGGAAGCAACGTAATCTGCTGCCTGTTTCTCAAGTTCTGCAATAATATCGCGAATACCTGCGCTTTCCAATGCTTCCTTCAATGCCTCCAGAGATGCATCAACGTCATCCACCAGTCCATTGATCAGAGGATCATAATAGGTGCTGATTGCTGCTTCTACAGCCGCCACCTGTGTGGTTACATTGGTAGAGTCAAAATTAAAGCCGTCATATACATGCTCTGCCTTTACATTATTGTTCCAACTCTCCAGCATAGCATCATAGGTATCATCCAGCGGGGTTCTGTTTTCGATATACTCTGTTCTCTTGATATCATTATTCATCCAGCCCCAGTTACAGTTGCTGTCAACTCCGAAATTCGTCTCATCAATAACCTTATACTGATCATCGCCTACAGCTTCCCAATGCTTGCCCTCAATACCAAATCTGGTCATATCATTGATTTCCTGATTGGTATAAAACTCATTTAATACCATCATTGCTCTCTCAGGATTCTTGCTGTTTACATTAATTGCCATACCATTGTTGATGTAGGAATTAACCTTCTTGGGCTGGTCAGATACCGGATCAACCAGGGTTACATTCCAGTCGGGATTTTCAGCATTTGCCTGTGCTGCATAGGTCTTGCAGCTTCCCAGATTCCAGATCATACCGGCGGTTCTTCCCGTAAGAAGTCCGGTCTGTCTCTCATCACTGGAGCTTAATACATCAGGAGACCAGCATCCCAAATCAGCCAGTTCCTTCATCTGATAACAGTAGTCTGCAAATCCGCTCCAGTCAAGCAGATAGGTGAAGCTTAAATCAGAAGG
>JAUNGK010000121.1 GCA_030524555.1 Bacillota bacterium
TTTTAGATATGATATTAACACCCCGGTTTCAAAACTTGCTTCGCTTCAAACATTGAAACCGGGGTGTACATTTTCTAAAACGAATTTCTTGATTTTTCACAAAATTTCTTCTAAGGCTCATCGTACTTTTCTCTATGATTGACTTTGAGTTTGCCGACAGGGCAGCTAATAGGTATTTGTGCGGCCTGTTTCCTTAAATCCCGAAAGCTGTCATAGCTGCTATCAAAGAAGCATCTGCCTACCCGAGACGGCGCAGGAAGAATGAACTGTTACTCAAATCCGGTAAACTGCCGCCTCCCCGGTCAGCACATCCCTCTTCTCATAATCGAAAAGCACAAGCGAAGGCTCCATCCTTTCCATTTTCATCGGCTCTTTTCCATCCTCATAAGCGCCCTCCCACGAAAAGTACTGCCACACAGGATAATAGAAAACCTCCATATGCGTCATTTTCATGGTTGCTCTGGCATGGTAATCGGCATAGGCAGTAAGATAATGCGGCTTTTCTTCCTCCTGCTGATAAAATTTCCAAATTTCATCCCGCCACTGTGACAGATCCGCAGCAAAGGAAGGTCTGCTCTTGGCATTTTCCCTGAGGTAAAAATCAAGGGTCAAAAGTTCCTTAAAAAGCTCCTTCTTTTCAGGAATCTTACTCTCCACAAATTCCAGCAAAACATGATAGCGGTGGCTTCGTGCAGGGGAATTGACAAAATAACCCTTTTGCTCATAAAAGTCTGCCAGCTCCTCATACATGGAAAAAGGTGTATCAAATTCCTTCATAAGGAATAGAAGCGTATTCTTAAATTGACCGGAATTATAATACAGCTCCACCATTTCCTCTATTCTTTTTAACTTTAAGATTTCATCATAGGATATCCATTTCGTATACAGCACCTCATAAGGCGGCTTGTCCCCGTATACAATTCCATACAAATCCGCCTTTTCCCAGATAACGGTTCCCTTTAGCACCTTTAAAAATCCAAGCTGGAGCTGATGCGGTCTCATGGCATATACCTCATTAAAGGATTTTTGAAAGCTCTCATAATTCTCCAACGGAAGTCCTGCTATCAAATCCAGATGAACGTGAATATTCCGGCCCTTTAAAATCTCCCTCACAACCCTTGCAATCCTGGAAATGTCGGTAGGACGGTTAATCTCCCTAAGCGTATCCCTGTTGGTGGTCTGAACGCCGATCTCAAGCTGGGCAAGACCCGGACGCAAAGTTTTCAAAAGCTCAAGCTCATCCTCCTGCATAATATCTGCCGCAATCTCGAAATGGAAATTTGTGACGTTATTGTCATTTTCTCGAATGTATTTCCAAATATCCATAGCATGATCTTTATTACAGTTAAAGGTTCTGTCTATAAGCTTAACCTGCGGGACCTTATGGTCCAGAAAGAACTGAAGCTCCCTCTTTACCTTATTCATATCTCTAAGGCGAACCTGCTTATCAATGGAAGAAAGACAATAGCTGCACCGAAAGGGGCACCCTCTGCTGGTTTCATAATAAATAATTTTATTTTCCAGCTCTTCGAGATTTTCATAAATAAATGGCAGCCCGTCAAAATCAGTAAGCCCCCTTTCCGGTGTCGCCCCATCCCGCAGCACCAGCCCCGGTATCTCCCTAAGGCTATGATATTTGCATATAATATCAGGATTGTTCTTTGCCGCATAAAAGGTAAGAATATCCTTAAAGGTTTCCTCACCTTCTCCGATCATAATCCCTTTAACCTTAGGAAACTGTTTCATCAGGCTTTCCGCCTCAAAGGATACCTCCGGACCTCCCAGCCAGATATCCGTATCAGGCAGCACCTTGGGAAGCTCCATAATAAGCTCCCGTATCAGATCAAAATTCCAAATATAGCAGGATAAACCCAGCGCATCAGGATGTCTCTTATACAGATCCCCCAATATTTCTTCCATTCGGTTGTTAATGGTATATTCTGCCAGGGTAATAAAGGGGCGAAGCTCTTCTCCTGCATAGGCCCGCAGACTGTAAAGCGCAGGGTTGGTATGAATATATTTAGCGTTAATTGCCGCCAGTAAAAACTGCATAGCTAATTCCTTCCTGTTTACTAATCAAGTGTTGTTTGCGAAAATAAAAGCACTCCCTTACAGAGTGCTTTTCTGTCTGTTTTTATTTTATAGACCGGCTATAAATCTGTCAAATGCTTCCTGGCCTTCTGCCGTTCTCTTATAAACGCCTGCGTCCTCAAGCACCTGCATGAACACCAGCCCGATCTCCTTTTCCACAATCTTATCAATGTTAGAACTGTCGATATAATCATATTTGGATCGAAACTCATCTACCCAGTCGGCATGCTTTGCCAAAACCTCATCGCTTCTTAAATCCCGGCCTGCAAGCATGGCTTCCTTCAGCTTCTCCATTTCATCCTTCAATCTGGTAGGAAGCACAGCAAGACCCATGACCTCGATCAAGCCGATATTTTCCTTTTTGATATGATGAAGCTTTGCATGAGGATGATAAACGCCCAATGGATGTTCCTCGGTAGTAATATTGTTCCGAAGCACCAAATCCAGCTCGTAGCGTCCCTCCCTCTTTCTTGCAATGGGTGTAATGGTATTGTGGGACTCACCCTCAGTCTCCGCAAGGATAAAGGCCTCTTCATCCGTATAGCCTCTCCATTTATCCAAAATCACATCTGCAAGCGCAATAATCCTCTCCGTGTCACTGCCGCTTAAACGGATAACGGACATAGGCCACCTCACAACACCTGCCTCCACATCCTCAAAGCCCTTCACGGTAAAGCTTCTTTCCACCGGCGCCTTTGCCATAGCGAACTCGTAATGCCCTCCCTGAAAATGATCGTGGCTTAAGATAGAGCCGCCCACAATAGGCAGATCCGCATTGGAGCCGACGAAATAATGAGGGAACTGCTTTACAAAATCAAACAGCTTGCAGAAGGTATTATGTTCAATCTTCATGGGGACATGCTGCCCGTTAAAGACTATGCAATGCTCATTATAATAAACATAAGGCGAATACTGGAACCCCCATGTATCCCCCTGAATGGTTACGGGAATGATTCTGTGATTTTGTCTTGCGGGATGATTAATTCTTCCCGCATAGCCTTCATTCTCACGGCAAAGAAGACATTTGGGATATCCCGTCTGCTTAGCCGACCTAGCCGCAGCAATTGCCTTGGGGTCCTTCTCCGGCTTGGAAAGATTAATGGTAATATCCAAATCTCCATATTCCGTGGACGCAACCCATTTCACATCCTTTATGATGCGATACCTTCTGATATAATCTGAATCACAGCTTAGCTTATAATAAAAGTCCGTTGCCTTCCTTGGGCTTTCCTTATAATAATCCCAAAAGGTTTTAACCACCTCGCTGGGACGGGGCATTAACATACCCATAATTTTCGTATCAAAAAGATCTCTGAATACTACGCCGTTTTCCTTTATGATGCCTTTTTCATAAGCATAATCCAGCATCCTGCCGAGAATACTTTGAAGGTCTCTATCCTGCGCCTCACCGGACGGCTCCATAAGCTCATCCAGTTCAAACAGCTCTAACAATCTGTTCGTTGTATAAATTTCATCTTCTTTGGGAACCAGCCCTGTTTTCATTCCATAGGCAACAAGCTGCCTGATATCATCCTGAATCATATTTTCTCCATTTCTGCCCACTTTAAAGACGCTTCTCCTAAAAAATACAAATACAATTATAATGTACAGGGACCGTCACCGATTTCTACCACATAAAAGTCTGCCGCATATCCGATTTTTGCAAGATATGCCTTTCCTACCTGATCAATAAAGCGGTCTATCGCCTCATCCTGAACAAGGCTTACCGTGCAGCCGCCAAAGCCTGCTCCCGTCATGCGGGAGCCGATAACGCCTTCCACCTTCCATGCCTCTTCAACAAGCGTATCCAGCTCAATACCGGTAACCTCATAATCATCCCGAAGAGAAACATGAGATGCATTCATAAGCCGTCCAAACTCCGCAATATCATCTGCCTGAAGGGCTGCCACAGCCTTAACAGTTCTCTGATTTTCATATACGGCATGCTTTGCTCTTTTTATTCTGACAGGATCAGCGATAGCTGTCTTATACTCCTCAAACTGCTCCTCCGTCAAATCACCCAGCCCTTTAATGTCTGCCACCTTTTGAAGCTCTGCAAGGGCCGTCTCGCATTCCGACCTTCTCTCATTATATTTGGAATCTCCAAGTCCGCGCTTTTTATTACTGCAGGCAATCACAAGCTTTGCTCCCTTCAGCTTAACCGGAGCATAGGTATAGGATAAATCCGCAGTGTCCAAAAAGATGGCGTGTTCCTTCTTTCCCATAGCAATGGCAAACTGATCCATAATGCCGCAGTTTACACCGTTAAAATTGTTCTCCGAATACTGACCGATCAAAGCCAAATCCTGATTGCTTACATCAAAGCCAAAGAACTCCCGGAGAATATAGCCTGTTAAAACCTCCACAGATGCAGAGGAGGAAAGCCCTGAACCGTTTGGAATGTTTCCGTTCAGCAAAATATCCATCCCCTTGGGAATTTGAAAGCCCTTCTTTTCAAACGCCCACATAACACCCTTGGGATAGTTGGTCCAATCCGCTTCCTTCTCCGGCTTCATATCCTCTAAACTTGACTCGATCACACCAAGCTGTTCAAAATTCATGGAATAAAAACGAAGCTTTTTATCCTGCCTTACTCTTGCCGCCCCGTAGGTTCCGATGGTAAGTGCGCAGGGAAATACATGTCCACCGTTGTAATCCGTATGCTCACCAATCAGATTAACGCGCCCCGGTGCAAAAAACACCTTCACACCTTCCACATCCCCAAATACTTCTTCGAACTTATTTAATACCGTCTCTTTCATTCTGATAACCTTCCCTTTCCCTAAGCCTAAATCTTATGTTTTATATTATATAGTCATCCTTATCGTGATGCCAGCCTTCTTTGTTATATAAACCTGTCAAAATGTTAACTGTTAATTCTGTTGACCTGTCCGATGAAATCTTCTATCTGTTTCAAATATTCTTTATTTCTCCAAGTTTCTCCCTTTTGCATCTCCTTGCGGTAAGCAGATGGCGACATGTTCTTCATCTGTTTGAATGCTTTGGTAAATACTAAAGGATCCGTATATCCGCAGGACAGGGCAATGCTTTCAATAGGAAGCTCTGTAAGCTGTAAAAGCTCCGTTGCCTTGGTAATGCGGAAGGTGGTAAGAAACTGCTGGGGCGACATTCCCACTCCGTTTTTGAATAAGGTATATAAATAGCTCCTGTTGATACACACATAATCCGCTACATCCGTTACCTTAATGGGGTTACAGTAGTTTCCCTGAATAAACTCTACGGCCCGCCTGACGTAATTATCCGCATTTTCCGCCTCACCCTTTTTTTCAATGGGAACGCTTTCCGCAATAATGGACAAAAACAACTGGAGCTGTCCGTTTCTGCGAAGATCATTGGCTATTCCATAGGTGTTATGCTCCATCATATCCTTAACTGCCTGATAAAGCTCATCTGCCCGATCAGACTTGAAAATCGGATTAACCAGTGAAAGACCCATTGCTTTCACGGTGCTTTCCGCCAAAACACCGCTGAACCCTACCCACACATAAATCCACGGATCCTTCTCATCCGCCTGATAAAAAGCAAGCTCCTCCGGCGGTATCAAAAAACCATATCCCGGCTCAAGACTATACTCTTTATTTTTAATGATAAAATTCCCTCTGCCGCTTAAAACAAAATGAATCAGGTAATGGGGCTTTTGCGCCGGTCCAAAGCTGTGCAGCGATTCCGTTCTGGAACAGCCGCAGCAATTCACAAATAAACTGCCGCTTTTTTCCCCTGTAAATTCCAGCTTATATGCTTTTTCCATGGGCTACGCCCTCCTTATCTGTTAAAGATTATTTTATCTTATTCTGCGCTGTCTTTCAACGACTGCCTGACACATAACCATAATAAAAATTTTGAAAATGCGGACACATAAATCAAAAAGCATGTAATCGAGAGTAAATACTTCTAACGATTACATGCTTTTTATTTTTAAAAACTAATCCAGATAATTTCCAACAGGTGATGAATTATACTGCTTTTTGATCTCTATCATTACAGACCCGTCTTCCAGAACCTCTTCAGATAAAATCTTGTACTTGGTGCCTGACCGGTCCAGTCCTGCTTTATATCTTTTTACCTCTTCCTCTACCATTTTCTTTGCATAATCTCTTCCAAGGTCTTCCTTTAACATAAAGTGAAGTGTTTGTGTGATGCATGCTGATTTTACACGTTTCATTGCTGATTTCCTCCTTCTATCTTAATACATGTACGGTGTGTTATTCGGCTTATTGGCTTCTCACTACTTTTTAAGCACCTTCCCATCACATAAATAAAAGAATTGCTGCATTCAGTGAATTTGAATGAAACAATTCTTATTATTCATATAAATTACCTGCATGTATTTACTTTTTGATAAATTTATTTTAACATCAAAAATCAGATTTTTGTAAGCAAAAAATTTAAAATTTTTCAGGCCTCATGTGCAAATTCCCTACATATATTTTTGAATCCTTTAACGCTTTTTCCGCCACCTGCCTTGCCGTAGCTATGCCCGGAAACTTCACCTTTTTCCCGTTGATTTCCTTTATCAGCAGCTCCGTATCCACCCAGCCTGGACAGACCGCAGTTGCCGTTATTCCAAGTGTTTCCAGCTCCACATTAAGCGCTCGGGAATAGCTTCACAAAAAAGCCTTTGCTGCCGCATATAAATTGAGGTAGGGCGTATTTTCTTTTTCACACTTTCCTCCCTTCATACCGGCCCGGCATTTTTTCCCTACTTACTGTCCTTTAGTAATATACGCTCTAAATCCTGTACCGAAATCATTTCATATTTCGTAGTAAATATCCTTTTTAGGGCATACAGATATATGACTCCCCAATAATAATCAGCAAGCTTGATCGCTGATCCTTCCAATTTTCTTCTATATATTGTTGTTTAATTATATATACACGCAATTTCTTTGACTATTTTTCTACATGATATAAAGTGAGATTTTATGGTTTTTTTATTTTGACTGTGTTATACCTTATTTAAATACTTTTTCACATCTATTTATGATCTCATAATTCAATCTCACACAAAAGAAACGGTAAATGATTATATGCCCCACAACAAAACCAAAAATACCAAGTCAAAATTACAAATTACAGAAGACATCGCAGGACACAAAATTGTTATTTTGCCCGATATTATTTTTAAAAACAAGCAACATATAGACTGGACTGCTGTTGAAAAATATTTACAAAGATATGTTGGCGAAATTGTCACGATCGCAGATACAAATGACATAGTATTTATTGGCGCAGATTTATATAACGTATATTCTGCTTGTTTACTAATCAATTGTACAAAATTTAATAACATGTATTTGTATGATTTAATAGACATAAAAAAAGAAGCGAGTACCCCACTCAAGACTAATGAATAGACAAGTGGTACCAAAACCGCTTCTTTTAAAGAAGAACATTTCTTTATATTTTTGTCAACGGAATTTTAAAATCAATAACCTAAACCTACTTCCCCGCTTGCGGCTCTCTTTTCAATATGGTATTGTAATTACGGACAATTTCTTATTATACGAAAATAGAAAGGTTTATGGTTATGCAGCAATTTTCCAACTGTCTACGCAGAATTACTCTCATATGGGGGATTTTTTTATGTTTGATCCTTACGGGCTGTGGAGGCCCCTCTGAAGAAAAGATTGCACAGGCGCAAAGCACTTACACCCAGCTGGTAGAAATTCACAATCAGGTTGCGGAAGCACACAAGGAAATATCCGACGCTTCCCTTGATAGCAAGCTTGTTGCACTATCTGAAAAGGCAGGTAAAATTGAGGACTTTAATCTCAGCGAAATGAAGGATGAAGATATTGATTTGCTGATAGAAACTATGAATTCTCTTATTTCCTCATATGAAGAATGCTTACAGACAATTAACGACATTAAAGGACAGGAAGATGCTGCTGTGCTGACTCCTATTTTAGTTACCCTTTTAAATTCCACTGACCAGACCTTTTGCACGCTAACTTTCTATGAAAAGGATGATACCTCCGCCAAATCCAATGTTTTAGAAGAAACCTCAGGTCTTGGCCCCGGTCAGTCACTTGCCGGTCTTATGATTTATCGGGATGTAGACAACACCCCATGGATTTTGGAACTGGAAAATACTGATGGAGCCTGCACAGAAATAGAGCTCCCCGTAAAGGATTTTGATGAGGAAGGAGAGCATCTGACACTTTCCGTTGATCCCGAGACACAGGAGCTAAAATGTTCTTGACAAACTATTGGTTCTGATTGTAGAATATGTTTTGTGTTATTCCTGTCATATGTATGACAGAAAACGCCCAGATAGCTCAGTTGGTAGAGCAGAGGACTGAAAATCCTCGTGTCACTGGTT
>JAUNGK010000122.1 GCA_030524555.1 Bacillota bacterium
TGAAGCATCAAAAAATATTACTGAAGATGTGTGGAATACTGTTGAAGAGATCCAATTCTATAATACAGTTTGCTATGCTGCTGTCAACAAGGAAACAATTATAAAATGTTTCCCAGAGTATGTTGTGTCTGATGTAATTAGCAAAAGTAAAAGCCAATTAGCACTGAATGGAAATACCTATCTTTGGCGAGTGCAACAGATTCAGATTGAACTATTGGAAGAGTTTGATCGTATCTGCAGAAAACATGGATTGAGCTATAATATCAGTTTTGGTACGCTTTTAGGCGCTGTGCGGCATAAAGGTTTTATTCCATGGGATGATGATATTGATGTAACTCTTCCATGGGAAGATTTCAACAGGTTGGATGAAGTAATGAAGTTTGAACTTGACGAAGAAAAGTATTATTATAGATGTCCTTCAAATGAGGCGAATAACCATTTGATTTTTAAACATCTGGAACGAAAAGGAACGGTATATACGAAGCCTGGTAGGGATAAACTTAAACAACAGATAGGAGTGTTTATTGATATATTTCCAATGTATCCGTCAGCACCTTTTGCGATGTTGGACTGGTTTCATGCAAAAATCTGCCGTTACTGGCGAACAGCCCTTTGGGCAACAGTGGGGGCTGATTCTGAACCTGATGAAAGAAAAAGAAAATACTATAAAAAAATAGCCAGAGTTGGAAATAAAAAGTGTTATGAAAAATTTGTTAATGCGGCTACCTTTTTTAAGAATGAAAAGTACTTAAAATTTTGGATAGCAATGGATCGTAACCCATATAAAGTACCATTAGTTAGAATGTCGAATTATACAGATGTGATTGAGGTTGATTTTGAGGGACGGAAATTTATGGCACCGAGAAATTACGAACAAGTATTAGATTATTGTTTTGGCCACGATTGGAGAATGTATCCATCTACTAGAGGAAGACTACCGTTACATAATGCAATCATGGAAATCGGCAATTTGTATGAAGAGGAAAGTGAGGAATTAAAATGAAATATGGATATATGTTTTATCAAAAACCCTTAAAACCGCAGATGAAGTCCAGACCAGTTAATTTAGGGGATCCCATACAGTCTTACGCAGTTAAAAATCTATATCGTGAAATGGGAATACCGGAAGAAGATATTATTCCTGTACCAAGATATGATATTTCTACTTATGATGGTGAGGAGTGTGTATGTGTTGTAAATAGTGCAAGTAATTATGAAGAATTGGCATATGATTCTCATTTTATGCCGCCATCTAAGAAAGTTCATGCACTTCCGATGTCACTGCATCTACATAGGAAATTGCCAGATGATGAACTTGAATTTTACAGGACATGTGGTGGTGTTGGGTGTAGGGATTTGTCTACAGTAGAGTATTTAAGAGATCTTGGAGTAGATGCTTACCTTACAGGATGTCTGACTTTGACACTGCCCAGAAGAACAGAAGAACAGGCTAAAAAAGCCAATAAAATATATTTTCTTGATGTGCCTGCCGATGTGATGAAAATTATTCCCCAAGAAATCAAAGATGAGGCAGTGATTTTATCAAATATTTTACGGTTTGATAATCCTGGGAAGTCTAATAGAATATCGGTTGAAGATGCTTATGAGGAGCATAGAAAGGGGGAAGAAAGAGTTGCATTGTTGCGAGATACAGCAAAACTTGTGATTACTTCTAAATTACATGTAGCTTCTCCGTGTTTGGCGATGGGAATTCCGGTTATTTTAGCAAAAAATCATTTTGGTGACAGATTTGGTTTTATAGATCGTTTAATTCCTACATATACGCCCGAGTATTATTCTGAAATAAATTGGAATCCTAAACCGGTTGATTTTGAAGAAGATAAGGCGAAGATTAAACAAGTATTTTTTAATAGAGTGAAAGCTGCTGTTAGTAGAGTTGAATTAGAAAAAATGTGGGAAGGTAAAAATCCTGTATATGACATAGACTATAATACTGCGACATCTATTGCAGTAAAAAAGATTCCTTTTCCAGAAGATGAGTTTGAGTATGCGGTGTGGGGAATTGTTTTGTCTGCGGCATTTTATCTTGATGAAGCAATGAGAACATATTTACCAAATGGAAAATTAATTGCAGGAATTGATATTGCAGCAGAAGGAATATATTGTGGTGTAAACATTATTAAACCTGAGGATATTAAGTCTTTGCCGGAAGATGCTGTAATAATTGTGGCAGCTCCCTCCGCGCAAGAATCTGCAAAAAAAATGTTACTTGAACTAAATAGGCCATTTGTTTTACTGAAAGGAACAAATGCAGAATGGTATAATATGGAATGATTAAGAAAGAAATAAGGTAGATTATATATTAATGAATTCATGTGATAATAATAGATTTATGTAAAAGTATGTGGTATGTGGCGTTATGAGGAAAGCAGAAAAAGAGCAAATAATAAGTCTTTTAAAACTAATGGAGCAGGCTCATTGGGAGATTTGTTTAAATATTGAAAAGAAGAATTATTCGAATGTGATTCGGCTTTTGGAGGATTGTCAACAGGTAGCGATTACAGTAGGGAGATATATAGAGAAAGTTGAAACTGAGGATTTGGCAACCATATTAATGTTGGAAGATTATTGCGAACAAGTATATCAAATTCATGAAATAATTGTTAAGCAGGAAGTAGTTTCAGCAGCAAAAATTAAAAAAAATCTAAAAAAACAGTTTGTAAAAATATTGAATAGTGTTAAAAATGATATAAAAGTTCGCAAAGAAATAGTTTTTTTACCTTACAAAGCATCTATGTGGGATAGCCTTGAAAGTTTGTGGAGGGCAGTAGATGCAGATCCTGAATGTAACGCTCGTGTGATACCAATTCCATATTTTGATAAAGGTGTGGATGGATCATTAAAAGAAATGCATTATGAAGGAGCTAGTTTCCCGAATGATGTGCCAATAACATACTATAAAGATTGGGATTTAAGTACTATCAGACCGGATATGATTTTTATACATAATCCATATGATGAATGTAATTATATTACGAGTGTTCATCCTGATTTTTATTCGAAAAAATTAAGAGAGTTTACTGAGTGTTTGGTTTATGTTCCATATTTTGTTTTAAATGAGATAGATTCTTGCGATATAGACGCAATTGGAAGAGTGGAACATTATGTTACTTTGCCAGGCGTAATTTATGCAGATAAGGTTATAGTTCAGTCAGAAGCAATGAAGTCCATATATGTAGAAATTATGTCAAAATATGCAGGCGAGCAAACAAAGAAAATGTGGAAAGAGAAAATTTTAGGGTTAGGTTCGCCAAAGTTTGATAAGCTTGTCAGAACTGCAAAGGATAGTATTCAGCTACCTGCTGATTGGGGAGATTATATAGGAGACAAAAATAGTAAAAAAATAATTTTATATAATACCAGTGTTAATAGCCTGCTTAATCATAGTAATGCATACATAGAAAAAATGAGGGCTGTGTTCCGATTGTTTAATGAGCATGCAGATGTATTATTGCTTTGGAGACCGCATCCACTGATAGAAGCCACTATTTCTTCTATGCGGCCAGAATTATGGAGAGAATATCAATTATTAGTAAAAGAATATAAAGAAAATAAGTGGGGAATTTATGATGATACACCTGACATAGATAGGGCAATAAGAATTTCAGATGCGTATTATGGAGATTGTAGTAGTGTGGTTCAACTATGTCAAAGTGTTGGAATGCCAATTATGATACAAAGCATTAGATGAATTATCAGAAAAGATAAAAGTATATTTGTTTGTTAATATGATAGGAATATAAAATACTTTCATAGGTTTATAATTGTCTCAAAGTATAGCAATGCCAAACCTTCATCCACCTCGTAATGTTCGCAGTTCCATGTATGGGTTCCTTTCAATTCATCGAATACTCCATATTTTTCTGGTGGATATCCACATGATTAGAAATGTTAGTTTGGTTGATGGTATCCGCCAAATCTGATTCGTAATAAATTTCCTGAGTGGTCAGCAGCTTATCTTGGAACTTGTTTTGGAAGGCGCTTAAGATATCCCTGTCTTCCGTGGCCAGATAGCAATAATCGCATTGATATATGCGTATGAATTCATCAGCCTTTGCAAGAACAGCTTCCAAAGAAGGCTGAACAGGGTGGTTATAGGGCCTGATATTGGTGTAATCCGTTCCGCGGCATATAATGCCAAGAACTTTCGACCCTGCAAAAGGCAGGGCGTTTAGGCAATGCTCAACCCTGTCGTTGAGCGTAGCGGATAAGGGCATATATGTTTTCATGATGTTTCTCCAAAATGCCATTAAATCAGGATTCATCAGGCAATCCATATTATAATTCGGCATGAATTTGGGAATTCCGTCCAATATTTTTACTTCTTTGCCGGAGCTGATAGCTTCAAGGTTCGCAGCCATGGGCTGCCTGAAATAGAGCTCCCATGCGTTTACTGAATACAGCTTACTTAATCCTGTGAACACATTATCTGCATTTACAGTATCAATGATGGGAATATATCCGTTATTTAAACTTGTAAGGATCTGTCCAAGGTTTGTTATAATATGGGAGGCAAGACCGGGGACGGCATCATTACGCCGGATCAGACAGTAATTTTGGCGGAATTTTATGGTATTTATAAGCATCCCGTTTAATACGGATATAAATTTAGACACAAAAAGATTTTCCGTATTTTGGACAGAGGAACCGGGAACAATTTCAGAAATTTCCGAAATAAAACAGTCAAAGCTTTGGGGCTCGGTGCCCAGAGAACGGTATAATATATTTAAGTTATTTAGCAGCTGTATATATTTGGGATAAATCGTGTAATCACTTAAGTTATTGGCCTGGGATAGTGCAATTTCATTGAGAAAGCATTGTTTCACTTCTTTTCCGGCCTCAAATAATTCATTTGCAATTTCTTCTCGTGTCATTTGGTATGCCTCGCTGTTGGCTGATTTTGGGTAAAAAATTAATTATGGGTTAAGTCTAACATATAAAGCTGCAATTTGTCACTACATGCTGGAAGAAAACATTAGGGGATAACCTTAAGAGAATTTTTTGATGCACCGGAGTTTGATAAACCGGAAAACTTTGTTTCTTAATTTTTATTGAAAAGAGCTAACTACAAAAATAGCATATGTTATCATAATACATATTTAACTAAATCTTGATTTAATAGTCATAATTCGGAGCATAATAGGTAGAAGGTGATAGTACTTTAGTACGTGCTGAAATAAAGTTTATAATTTTTTGAGTGACTAGAAAAAATGGGTATGCTATACTATAGTATATGTTCAGAAGAAATATGTTATGTCAGTATTTAAGGGAGGTCAAAAAATGACTAAAGCAGAAATATTAAAACAGGAAATTTTAAAGCAGTATAAGAGTGTAAGACAGTTTGCCCTTGAAATGGAGATTCCTTACAGTACCCTGGTAACAGCATTGGACAGAGGTATTGAGGGAATGGCGTATGGCACTGTGATCCGTATGTGTGACAGACTGAGCCTGAACCCGGTAGATTTTTCAACACTTGAAAAGGGTGAGGTGCTGGGTGAAAAGATTCTGGAGAACAGAGTTATGCAGTATTACATCCAGCTGAATAAGAAGGGACGTAAGAAGATTCTTGAAATGATGGAAGATTACGTTCAGCTTGACAAGTATAGGGAGCTGTAATTGTGACAGAAACACATTTTGACTATCTGGTCGTGGGAACCGGGCTGTTTGGCTCGGTTTTTTCACATGAAATGATAAAGCGGGGCAAAAGCTGTCTGGTCATTGATAAAAGAAACCATCCTGCCGGCAATATTTATACCAGTGAAGTAAGGGGAATCCATGTGCATGAGTATGGTGCGCATATTTTTCATACCTCAAGCCGCAGGATTTGGGAGTATATCAATCAATTTGCAGAGTTTAATCATTTTGTAAATTCGCCCATGGCAGTGTATAAGGACGAGATCTATAATCTTCCTTTTAATATGAATACTTTTAGCAGACTATGGGGTGTAAAGACGCCGGAGGAAGCAAGGAAGAAGATTAATGAGCAGATTAAAGCGCCGGCAGGAGGCGAAGCTCAAAATCTGGAGGAGCAGGCATTGTCCCTGGCGGGCAGAGATGTTTACGAGAAGCTGATCAAGGGCTATACGGAGAAGCAGTGGGGAAGAGACTGCAAGGAGCTTCCTGCTTTTATTATCAAAAGGGTTCCGCTGCGTTTTACCTATGATAATAATTATTTTACGGATAGATATCAGGGAATTCCTGTGGGCGGCTATACAGCAATTGTTGAAAAGATGCTTTCGGGGGCTGATGTGCGGCTGGAAACGGATTATCGGCAGTTCTGTAATGAACAGAAGCGTGCAAAGGAATCAGGAGAGGATTTTGTGTCATGGGATAAGATCCTTTATACAGGCATGATTGATGAGTATTTTGATTATTGCCTGGGGAATCTTGAATATCGTTCTCTTCGCTTTGAAAAGGAAGATATGCCTTTGGTGGACAATTATCAGGGGAATGCCGTGATTAATTATACGGAGCGCGATATCCCGTATACCCGTGTCATTGAGCACAAGCACTTTGAATTTGGAGCCGGGGAAGGAACTGTGATTACCAGAGAATATCCGGCTTCGTGGGAGCCGGGGCGCGAGCCGTATTATCCCATCAATGATGAGAAAAACAATCAATTGTTTGCTGCTTATCAAAAGCTTGCCGGGAAAGAGAAGAATGTACTGTTTGGCGGAAGACTTGGACAATATCGTTATTATGACATGGACAAGGTGATAGAAGCGGCGCTTGACATGGTATCTGCGGAGAGCAAAGAAAGCAGTGTATAGCAAAGAAAGCTGTATATAGGAAGGCGAAATAAGATGAAAAAGCTCTGCGGCAATAGCTGCAGAGCTTTTTGAAACGTTTTGAAATTAGCAATAGCTGTTAAACAGCATGCCGCTGTAATTACTGGTTACATAAGGTGCCACAAAGTTATGGCCCGGATTCTTGTAAGCCACGATAGTCTTATCCACATACTCCATAGGATTTAAGGAAATCTGGTTGGTCTTCCGCAGAACGGAATTGGTGAAATCCCGAATGGAGGATATTTGCTGGTGGCCTTCATCGTTTAGAACAGACTGTTTAAAATGTGAGTCATTTAATGAAAGCTGTCCGTCAGTCTTAAATTCAAAACCAAGCTGCTCCAGCGAAGGCTGATAGAGACGGGACATGTTTGTCATCTCATTGAGAAGCTTGCGGCTCTTCGGGTGCAGATCCAGGTATTCGGAAGCGGCCTTGATGAAGGAATTATAGCCGTTTACCAGATTGCCTATGTTTTCGGTTAGAGAGTCTAAGTCTGTTTTAAGGCCGATCTCGGCACTTTCACCTTCTGTCTGGCTGATTCTGTTTAAGGTCAGCTCAAACTTCTTGTCAATGGTAAAGTGATTGGAGGAGGCGCTGCGCGGCTCGCCGTTTAAAATAAACTCTGCATTGGAAGGCATCCTTGACATGAAAGCAAGCCCCAGATAATCTACGGTGCCGGATTTCTTGCTGGTCTTGTCATCCGTTACGTGGAAAATATAGTCCTTGTGATCCTTAAGACCGCTGGAAGCAGAAGTAAGGCGAAGGGAAGAATTACCTTTCTCGTCCTCTAAAATATCAGCGGTTACGCCTATATCAGCGTTGGTGATCAGGCGGGATAAACGCTCCTGAAGATCACGGTTTGTTTCACCTTCGTGAATATTATATTGAAATTCATAGCTTAAGTCGTTAATCGTAATATCAAAAGAGTAAGCATCCGGAGAAAGAGTAATTTTCTCATCGGAGGGAAGGAAAGCGCCAAGGTTTACCTGGTTGGAAGCCAAAGCAGTTACTTCTATATTAAAGGAAGGAATACTGCCGTCATCAGGCGTCTCGCCGATAAAGGATGCGCTGACCAAATCTTCATTACTGGAATATGCAGCCTTCTTATTAAACATTTCATCCTCATCAAGCCCGCCAAGAGAGGCAATGGTATTGCGAAGAAGCCTTGCATTTTCCTTAAGCCCAACAGCAAATTCACGGGTTTCCCGGCTGGTGTCCATAAGATACAGAGGGGATTCCTTATTCAGCTTGACAATGGAATTATAAATATTGCGAAGCTCACTTTTCTTATGCGTGTCGTACTGCGAGGTACCCTTAGGCGCATAAGTGGTCAGATAATAATTATAGACGGTGTTTAATGCAGCATTATATGCCATAGACCAGCCCCCTCCTTTCTTCCGTGAATTTCTACATACCGCCAAACCTTTTGGCGGGAAAATCTGGTGATTTTCTGTAATAGGGCATAAAAACCTACTTTTATGAATCAATCATAGCATGTAAAAGAAGCAAACACAACAGTTTTCTTCAATTTCTTCAATATATTCGCAAAATTCAGTGTCAAGCATTTTTGAAAATGTCACAAAAATATTGAAACATTAGCACCGGTTTT
>JAUNGK010000123.1 GCA_030524555.1 Bacillota bacterium
AAATGGTAACCTCCGTCAGCAGTCTGCTTTCATCTATCTTGCTGTCCTCCAAAAGCTCTCTGACCTTATCTGTCAGCTTCTGACGATACTCCGCAATGATCTGAGGGGAACGCTCGGTAATAAAGTCCACATGCGTCAGCATGACATCAAGCTTGCTTACAAGATCGTTCTTTAAATTCTCCCCCTCTTTAATTCTGGTTTCAACAAAGCCTTCCGCAGCTCCCTTAATTCCACGGTCAAGCAGCTGCCACAGCCTTTCCTCATCAATGGTCTGCTCTTCCATGGAAAGCACCTCTGGATATCTGGAAAGTGCGGAAACGCGCACATCATTATCCAGGGAAAAATCTTCCGCCATCTGGTTTAAATACCCCATGTATTCTGCTGCAAGCTCCTTATTATACTTGATGCAGACATTGGATTCCGTATAATCCTCATAGGTAATAAATATATCTACCTTGCCCCTCTGAATATAGTTCTTTAGTTCACTTCTGATTGCTGCTTCAAAAAAATTCAGCTTTTTCGGCATCTTGATGTTCACATCCAGATACCTGTGATTAACTGATTTCATCTCCACGGTAATTTTGCGTTCGGCCTCCTGTATTTCGCATCTGCCGAAGCCGGTCATACTCTTAATCATACGATACCTTCTTCTCTTCCTGTATTCCATGCGGGCAACCCCATTACCCACTACGCATATTCTAGTTTATTATAAATTAAACCCACAATGTAGTCAAGCACGAGGAGTAATTGAAAAGAATCCTCATATCGTGTAAAATCTATTATATTGTATAAAAATCATTTCAGCATAAAGGAGTATATTATGGCTTTCGATGGCATTACCATTGCAAATATCACAAAAGAATTAAATGATACCCTGACAGGCAGCCGCATTTACAAAATTGCCCAGCCTGAAAACGATGAGCTGCTGCTTACCCTGAAAACTACCGACGGCGGACAGCGCAGGCTCCTTCTGTCAGCCTCTGCTTCCCTCCCTCTTACTTATCTTACCGAGAGCAACAAACCAAGCCCCATGACCGCTCCCGGCTTTTGCATGCTGCTTAGAAAGCATCTGCAAAACGGAAGAATTACGAAAATTACTCAGCCGGGGCTTGAACGTATTCTTCAAATTCACGTGGAGCATTTGGATGAAATGGGAGATCTGTGCCAAAAAACTCTGATTGTGGAACTCATGGGTAAACACAGCAATATCATCTTTGTAAACGAACAAAATATGATTATTGACAGCATCAAGCATATTTCCGGCATGGTAAGCTCTGTAAGAGAGGTTCTTCCGGGGCGGGATTACTTTATTCCTTTAACGCAGGAGAAGGACGATCCCCTTTCTGCCTCCCTTACGCTCTTTAAGCAGCGTATAACAAGCAAATCCATGCCTATCTATAAAGCGATTTATTCCTCTTATACCGGCTTATCTCCCGTAATTTCTCAGGAAATCTGCGTAAGAGCAGGCATAGACGGAGATATCTCCACCGCTGCCTTTACGGAAAGCCCGGAGGGAGAAGCAATGATTTCAAATCTGTATCAGGCCTTTGAACAGATAATGGATCAGGTACGCAAGGGGCTTTTCGCCCCCGTCATCGTATATGAAAACGGCAGTCCGAAGGAGTTTGCCTCCATTCCTCTTCTTTCCTACCAAGGATCCGACAGCCAAAGCTTTGCTTCCATTTCCGCTCTTTTGGAACAGTATTATGCAGAGAAAAACCAAATATCCCGTATTCGTCAAAAATCCGTTGATCTGCGCAAAATCGTACAGACTGCCTTAGAAAGGAATATCAAAAAGTACGATTTACAGCTCCGCCAGATGCAGGATACAGAAAAGAAGGACAAATACAGAATTTATGGAGAGCTTTTAAATGCCTACGGCTATAACGTATCTCCCGGCTCAAAATCCATGGAGGCGCTTAACTACTATACCAACGAGATGATCACCATTCCCCTTGATCCTCTCCTTTCGCCTTCCGAAAATGCCAAAAAATATTTTGACAAATACGGCAAACTGAAGCGCACCTATGAAGCCCTTTCCACCCTGACCCTTCAGGTAAAGGAAGAAATCGACCATCTGGAATCTATTCAGACCGCTCTTGATATTGCTCTTTTGGAAGAGGATCTTACACAGATCAAGGAAGAGTTGATTGAAAGCGGCTATATCCGCAGAAAAGGCGGCTCCAAAAAGGTGAAAATTACCAGCAAACCATTTCACTACATCAGCAGCGACGGTTTCCATATCTATGTCGGAAAAAATAATTATCAAAATGATGAACTTACCTTTAAATTTGCCTCGGGTAACGACTGGTGGTTTCATGCCAAAGGTATCCCCGGCTCCCATGTCATACTTAAAACTGAAGGGAAAGAGCTTCCCGACAGAGCCTTCGAGGAGGCTGCCAAATTAGCTGCCTACTACTCCAAAGGCCGGGAACAGGAAAAGATTGAAATTGATTATCTGGAAAAGAAAAATGTTAAAAAGCCAAATGGTAGCAAGCCCGGCTTTGTGGTGTATTATACCAACTATTCCATGATGATTGACTCCAACATATCAGATATTAAACAAATTCATGACTAAAGCTGCGAGCAATAACAGAATAAGCGCCTGCCCCAGGACAGACGCTTATTTTTGTGCTCATTTTATAATGTGCCGCTGGTAAACAGGCTCTTTACATGATCCACTTCTTCCTGTGTGGCCTTGGATGCGGGTACATAGTAGGATTTCTCTCTTGCAATCTGATACAGTTCTTCCTGTGACTGTTCACATGCATTCCGAAACTGCTTTAAAGTCTGCTTAAGCTCCTTATTTTCTGTCTGGGCGATCATTTCTCCGAAACGCACCAGTTCTCCATTGATACCTGTCAGTGTATCTGCTACCATTGTCTTTTCATTCATCTGCATCTTCCTTACCTCCTACTGCAAAAACTTCATCAATTGATTTTTGTTATCCATTGCTGACTGAGCGCCTTTTTCAAAGAACTGCTTGATCTGTGTGTCTGTTGCACAGGATGCATATTCTTTCATTTTGCAGTGTGATACATCGTAACCACCTATTAAGTGACGCAGGTTCTGTAAATCCAGTTCTGATAAATTAGCCATAAAAAATACCTCCTAAAAATATTGTCCATTCTGACACTTCTATTATTTCCAGGAGGCTTCTTTTTTATTCTTTTACATTTTTATTTTGCTTACTTATTAAAATTTAGTCATCCAGCCAGTAATCATCCGCTATCTCTTCCTTGACCGGTTTCCTTTTCTTCTTTTTCTTTTTCCTCTTTCCACTTCTGCCGGTTCTTCTATCGGATACGGCAGCTTTTCTTTCCTCTTTCATAATTCCGGTTCGTTGGGCAATATAAACCAGCAGATGTCCCTTAGGCATGCTTCTAAGCTCATCCTCAGTAACCGCTCTCCATCTGATTACCAAAATAAAATATAATGCCGCACCTATTATCACTGCCAGTAAAAGCGCCACAATATTAACCTTTATCAGATAGTACACACCCTGATATACCCCAAAGGCTGCCGCTCCCATAAAGATTGCTGCAATAAACGGCCTAAAAAAGGTTCTGTCAATTTCCTGATTGTAGCCAAGGGCACGATGTACTGAAATCTGATTTAAAACACACAGAACAAGCGCATACAGCACTGTAGATCCTACATAATAATATAAACTATACCTTGTATCCAAAAACAGCATCAAAAGAATCATGACTGCCGCATGAAGAAGCACTGCAAGAGAAGCATTGACAATAGGCGTTTTCATTCTTCCTACAGACTGCAGTATTGCCTGCGTCAGGGTAGACAATGCATAGAGTATAACCGTAACCGCCATACAGGACAGCAGCATCGATGCAATATCCAAAGTATCCGGCTGATGAAAGATCACCATCATCACAGGCTTCGCTAAGACTCCCAGTCCCACTGCAGAGGGAATAGAAATCAGCATGGTAACCTTAACGGATTTGGCTATTTTATGCTTCACTCCATCCAAATACCCCTTGGCAAAATCACTGGATATGCCGGGAATCAACGCAGTTGCCATAGCCGACGCAAGAGCAATGGGGATATTGGCTATTTTGGTTCCCTTAGCCACTGCACTTAAATCCGTAGCCACCACTGCTTCTTCCACATTTTTGACATAAATCATAATCTGCTGGTATATAGTCTTATCCAAAAAGTTATTCACATTATAGATACCGGTGCTTAAAATAAATGGTGTTATCACCATCAAAATCATTTTAAAAATATCCTTATAGGATTCATCCTTATGTCCAGTATCACGCTCTATTCTCCGATAAATGGTCTTTTTATTCAGGGCATAAATACCTGCCATAAAGAGAAGTCCTGCCAAGACTCCCGCTCCCGTACCAATCGTCCCGCCCGCCGCACCGAAGGATGCCCGTGTAGTCCCGTCCTGATCTGCTACCATCTGCACAAGTACATAGGCCATGGCAATACTGACGCCGGCATTTACAAGCTGCTCTATTATCTGGGAGATGGAAGTCTGTACCATGGTTTTATGAGCTTGAAAATAGCCTCTCAAAACCCCCAAAATACCGCTGAAAAAAATGGTCGGGGCCAATATACGTAAGGGAAGCACTGCGCTGTTTAGCTTTACAAGGTATCCCGCTCCAAAAAACACAAATAAGCTGGCAATACCACCGACTACCAGCACATAAATAAATGCACATTGAAAAATCCTGTGTGCATTTCGATATTCTTTTACCGCCAGCCTCTGAGCAATCACCTTAGATACCGCAGAAGGGATACTGTAGGATGATATAAGCAGTACAATGCTGTATGCCGCATAGGCACTGTCATAATATCCAAAACCCTCATCACCGATAATTGCTACCAGAGGTGTGTTGTACAAAAGACCTATTATGCGGACGATAATCCCGGCAGATGCCAGGATCCCCGCCTGCATAATAAATCCGTCCCTCTTTTTGTTATTTGGCATTACTGCTACGCTCCAAACATTTATCCAATCAGCCAGTCATACATTTCCTGATATTTTGCAGCGGAAACATGCCATGAAAAATCAGCAGCCATTGCACGATCCACGATCTTATTCCATTCCCGCTTTCTGTCATAATAAATCTGCTCCGCATAACGGATTGTTCCCAGCATTTCATGAGCATTATAATTTACAAAGGAAAAGCCGGTTCCTGAGCTTTCATATTCATTATATGGCTGGACCGTATCCTTAAGACCACCTGTTTCGCGCACAATAGGAACTGTTCCGTAGCGAAGGCTCATCAGCTGGCTGAGACCACAGGGTTCAAACAGCGAAGGCATCAGGAATGCATCACTTGCCGCATAAATCTTATGAGATAAAGCTTCCGAATAATAAATATTTGCAGAAACCTTGTTATTATACTTCCAGTCAAAGTGACGGAACATATTCTCGTAACGTTCTTCACCGGTTCCCAAAACTACCAGCTGTACATTGTCCTGACACAGCTCATCCATCACATAGGCAATCAGATCAAAGCCTTTCTGATCCGTCAATCTGGACACAATGCCAATCATAAACTTCTTATCATCCTGCTCCAGTCCCAGTTCTGCCTGAAGTGCTCGCTTGTTTTTAATCTTCTCCTTGCGGAAATTCACGGCATTGTAATGATGCTCTATGTATTTATCCGTCTCCGGATTAAACTCATCATAGTCAATTCCATTGACAATACCACGCAGATCATTGCTACGGGCACGCATAAGTCCATCCAGCTGTTCTCCGTAAAACTCTGTTTTGATCTCCTCTGCATAAGTCTGGCTCACTGTGGTGATTGCATCTGCATATACAAGGCCACCCTTTAAAAGGTTGGCATCCTTGTACAGCTCCAGCTTATCGGGCGTAAAGAAATATCCCGGAAGTCCTGTAATATCCTGTACCTCCTTTACACTCCACTTGCCCTGAAACTTCAAATTGTGTATGGTCATTATCGACTTAATACCGCGGTAAAAATCGTTTCCCTGAAAACGCTCTTTTAAATACACAGGAATCAGGCCTGTCTGCCAGTCATGACAGTGAATGATATCCGGTCTGAAATCAATTACCGGCAAAATAGATAAAGCCGCCTTGGAAAAGAAGGAGAACTTCTCTATTTCATATAATGCATTGTCGCTATAGGGCTTAAAGCCGTTAAAGAACATTTCATTGTCAATGAAGTAATATTTCACTCCATCCACTTCTGCATACATAATACCTACATACTCATTTTTCCAATGGAAATCCATATAAAAATGAGTGACATAGCTCATTTTATCTTTCATTTCCTGGGATATGCAGGTATATTTGGGAAGTATGACCCTTACATCGAAATACTTCTTGTCTATGCACTTTGGAAGCGACCCTACCACGTCTGCAAGTCCGCCTGTCTTGATAAATGGAACTCCTTCTGATGCAACAAAAAGAATATTTTTCATCGAAACCCTCCAACAGATAATATTATCTAATATTATACATCATCCTTCTTGGCATTAAAAGAGAAAAATATATTTTTAGCGATACTGCAGTCTGATCTTATCGGCAATCAAAGCAATAAACTCCGAATTGGTAGGCTTTCCCTTCCCTGTATTTATGGTATATCCGAACATGGCATCCAATGTCTCCATCCGTCCGCGATTCCATGCCACCTCAATAGCATGACGGATTGCACGCTCTACTCTGCTGGATGTGGTCTGATACTTTCTGGCAATCGTAGGGTAAAGCACCTTGGTAATTGATCCCAGCATATCCGGATCCTCCACCGACATAATGATAGCTTCTCGAAGATACTGATATCCCTTGATATGAGCCGGAACACCGATTTCATGGATCATATCCGTAACATCTCTTTCCAGATCATAGCTTAATGCCCTGGTTTCCTTATCTTCACTTTGTTCTTTAGATTTAGATCCATTACTGCCGGAGGGCACTGTTATCATGATCTGAAATTCCCGTTCCATATGAAGCAGTTCTCCCAGAATTTTGTATACCTTTTCCGTATCATTTGTTGTAGATAAATTTAACTGTTCCATCAATATTCCCTCCAAATTCGCAAATTTTGATACAAAACAATTATAAGAAACATGAAATATCAGATCAACCGTCATTTATCGCACAATTTTCCATCAAACACCGCCATTTTTGTAAACTCCCCCGAATTATTTATACTCCATTGCTATTTTCAGTCTGTCGCTTTTTGCTGAAATCTTTGCCATAGCGCCTGAAACCAAGGGCATCATAGGCGGCAGGTGCCCCAAATCCACATCCATAATAACCGGAACCTTATGCCTTGCCGCATAAGGCAAAACGGCGTTATACTGATCAAGTCCCATGACCTCCTGTCCATGGCACATAGGACGTCCAATCAAAAATCCCTTTACATGCCGAAACCACCCTGCCTGTTCCATCTGCCACATAGCACGCCTGATGCCGAATACATTTAAGTCACAGCTTTCCAAAAACCATATAAAGCCATCGCTTTCATATCTTTCCGTAAATTCCTTCACCCTGTCAAAACGGGTTCCCAGGAGGTTAACCAGACAATCCATACAGCCTCCGATCAGCCTGCCTTCCATTTCAACATTTTCAGATAATATCATCTTGGTTCTGTCTTTGCTTGTACTGATCTTTGGAAGATAGCTTCTGATTACCAAATCCTCTGTACAATGATAGGGGGCAAGAGGATGCTCCGCATCTTTGATCCCTTCCCTTTCCCATTTACCGTAGCTTTCCAGTATTTTCTTCCGGCCCATCAAAACCTCCATGGCATCTGAAAGCGCAGGATGCAGCACTTCCATGCCAAAAGCCGCCGCACAGGGTCCGTAAATGGCTGCGGTATCGCAAAGCGTCGTAAGAAGAAAGGTCATATTAGTATTGTCTGAATATCCCATAAACCACTTAGGGACTGCCTGCCTGACTGCTTCAAAATCTACATACTCAAGGACTTCACACATCAGTTCCCCGCCTCCGCAGGAAATCAGACAGTCATTGCTCGTTGACACATAATATTCCGTCAGCTCTCTTCCGCAGTTTTCCGGCGTACTGCTGATTCCTATTCCATCACCCGCAAAGCAGTTTGATCCAAGCTCCAAGGCAAATCCCATCTCACTCCATCTGCGCCGGGCATTTTCAAAGGCTGTATGATAAGGCTCTATATTACACCCAAAGGCTGGCGCCACAAAACCAATGGTTCCATTTTCTTTCAAAAATTCCGGATATCTCATTAAATTGCTCCTTCCTAACTCTCTTTCCAGTACTTTTCCACAAATTCCTCAGCACGATCTGCATAATCGAAAAATTTTTCTTGAAGCTTGATAACTGCGTTCTCTTTCGTATCATTGTATTCCTGCACAGTTTCAACAAGGGCTTTAATATCCTCCTCCCGGATTTCTTCTTTTA
>JAUNGK010000124.1 GCA_030524555.1 Bacillota bacterium
TTTCCTTCAAAGCTGTTTAGTACTTGAATTTCTTCAGTCAAATCAAGACTGACATATTGCGTATACTCCGACTCCCAATCCTCTATTGCCCCCTCTATTTGAAGACGGATACGTTCAATAGCTGCCCTAATATTTTCTAACATTGTTATTTCATTACTAATTTCCGATATCTTTCTTCTTAATTCTCTTCTTGCCTGTAGTTTTTCCCAGAAATCAGACATACACTTCCTCCCTTATTATCTATTCTGTCCGTTCCAAAATGAAAACAGCGTTCCGGCCTCCTCGCTATATGTATGTTCCGTTGAATCAATATCATTACTGGCATTTTCAAGCATAGACAACATCTGTGGATAAAATTCTGCTATTACCCCTACAATTTCCTTTTCTTTGTTAATCATACCACGAAAAGACGTTGCCTGCATACACTCAGAAACGCTAAAATCGTTTAATATATTATCATATTTTGTTTTTTTATCCATTAAACCACTTTGAATAACATCTCTAAGCGCTGTTATTGTAGTTTTAGTTACATCACTTTTGTACTTAATATTTTCATCTGGCATCTTCTTTCCTCCTAAATGCTGGTAGCATCTGCCTCGATAACCTCTGCTATAAAATTGGCTGTTGCAATCTCTGAAGCGCTAAAATTCTTTTGTAAAACTTTCGCTGTTGCGCCCATACTCAATAAGAGATTCATAATTGTAAATGATATGCCTTGTACATACAATCCGCCTTCATAATCTATCAGCGACCAGATACCCTCCCTTATTTCTTTCTCCGCTTTTAAAATCTCTTCATGAATCGTCAGCAGACCTGCCTGTACCTCATCATATTCCGTCTGCTGCATATTAATATATTCTGCCATGTCTCCCTCCTTACCAAAAATCAATAAATTCCCGTAACCTCATTCATTCTAATCAAATTTAGGTAATAGCAGCCTCTCATAAGTACTGTTAGCATAAAGAAGTCCTTCTCCCAATGCCGGCATTTCCCGCATGGAAACAGCAGGATAAATGTTGGTTGTTCCCATGTTGCCGATAACAAGTCCGTTTGCAGAGGTCTTAAACCACTTGTTGAGTTCATCAAATCCCTTGGGTTTGGAAGAATGAACTGTGGCAATTACGCCAATCCCTGATTCCGCTGCCGCCTTGATGACAGGTGTGATTTCTCCCAAACTGCCTTGATATTCTGCAATAAAGTCGTCCAGATCATCGATCACGATGTAAGCAGGCTCCACTGTCTCGTAGAATGTCTTCGGTGTCACATTCTTTCCGCTCTTAACCGCTGTCTCAAAAGCTTCCTTATTTCTCTGACTGATTTTGCGCAGCATATCAATACAATCATCCAGGTCATCCACATCTTCCACATAATGAATATTTTTCTTGCCTTTGAAAGCATAGAGTTCCATATCTTTTGAATCGAGCAGGAATACCTGCCCCTTATCCATAGCCTGCCCCACAATGACCTTGGCCATATTGGTCTTACCCTTGGCTGCATCTCCTATGATCAGGAAAGGCGACATGGAGCGGGACAGCCCCCGCAGCTCCACAGAAGCCTTGTGAAGCCCCAGACTAATCTCACAGGCATGTGCAGCAGTATAATCGGCAAGCATAGAGTACATGAAGGTCTCCGGAAGAACCGGGATCCTGGGTGCTCTCTTGGTAGGATACATTTCCCTGATATCCTGAACCAGTTCCTTTAAATTCTTGTTGTATTCTATGTCATTCTTGAAGGGAACCATGGTATAGACCTGCATAATGCTGACCTGATCTGTCTTCACCATCGCACGCCCTTCGATAGCCGCAACACTGTAGGCATACTTTCCTACCAGAGAAACGCTTTCCGTGTGATCCAGCATATAACCGGCTATCTTATTCTTATAATTATTAATTGCAGTATATTTGACGCCGTTCATTCTGCCTGCGGTGATGACCAGATAGATGCCAAGTCCCAGGCCGTCTCTTCCTGTTTTGGTAAAGAATTCCTCTTCCTCTGCTCCCAGTTCCTTCACGATATCGTAGTTATCCACTATAATTACAATAGCTTTTAAGGGCTCATCCACGGTTTGGTTGTAAACGTCAAAATTCTGCACCATCTTCTCAGCAAAAAGCTTCTTTCTGTTCTTAATCTCCTGCTGGATAATTGTCATAAGCTTACCAAGACGCTCTTTGTCATCCGCAGTGATGTAGTCACAGACATGGGGCAGTGCGTTTAAAGGAATCAGCGCATTGTTGCCAAAATCGCAGATGTAAAAGTTTAAGCGGTCCACACTGTTTTTCACAGCCAGGCTTAAAAGCACGGTCTCCAAAAAGACAGACTTGCCGTAGCCTGCCGCTGCGAAGAAAGCAATGTTTCCATCCTTCATCATGTTGACTGCATATTCCGTCTGGCTTTGCTGCTCCGGAATATCTACCATACCGATATTAACTGTCAGATCAAGGGGTATTTCTTCCTGTTCCCTGTCATAAATCTGCTCTGTCTTCAATGTATAAGGGCTTATAATCTTCCGTTCAAGCGGCGGCAGCCATGGACGCTTTACCGCCGGAATATGCATTTCATTGAAAACTCTTTCAATCTCTTCCACCACCACATCAAGCTGGGTTGCCTGAATCTGCTCTTTTTCCCTGCCCTGATCGCTCTCACCGCCTACCAGCTCGCCCTGTCCCAATTCATTGATCAGATAGACTCTGTCGTCGGTTCCTGCTCCCTCTTCACCTTCCGTATAGACTGCACCGCTCCACGCAGACTGGAACAGCTCATAGATTTCATTATTGCCCACCTGCAGATAAGCACGTCCGGGCTGGGTAATAGATGCCGCATCCGGTGTCTTAATAATCTCCTTACTGTCGGCCTCATTCTGTACCTTAAGGGCAAGCTTAAATCTTGAGTTGGTCCAAATCTGATCGTCCACCACGCCGGAGGGCTTTTGGGTCGCAAGGATCAGGTGAATTCCAAGGCTTCGTCCTATACGCGCTGCAGATACCAGTTCCTTCATGAATTCCGGCTGTTCCTTCTTAAGCTCCGCAAACTCGTCGCTGATCAAAAACAGATGGGGAATCGGCTCACTCACCTCTCCCAGCTTAAAAAGCTTGTTATAGGCATTGATATGGTTTACATTGTTTTCGCTGAAAATTCTTTGTCTTCTTGCCAGCTCGCTTTTAATGGAAGCCATGGCTCTCATGCTTTCGCTTCCGTCAAGGTTGGTAATTATTCCAAGCAGATGGGGCAGGTTTTTAAATAAACCTGCCATACCGCCGCCCTTATAGTCGATCAGCAGAAATCCCACCTCATAGGGATGGAAATTGACAGCCAGTGACAGAATATAGGACTGAACGATTTCGGATTTACCCGAACCGGTAGTTCCGGCTACCAGACCATGAGGCCCGTGCGCCTTCTCATGCAAATTTAAATACAGATAATCATCCGTTCCCCGTACACCCAGCGGTACCGCAAGAGACTTATGTGATTCTCCCTTAGCCCATCTTCCGGCAATACCAAGCTCTTCCGGTCTTTTCACATGATACATCTGGAAGAACGTAATGTTTTCCGGTATCTGTGATACAATACCCTTTTCATGGATCAGCATACTTAAGTTTCTTGCCATTGTTTCATAATCCGGTCCGCTTGGATCGTTTAATTTAAAATGCTGCTCCTTAACTATCTTGTTCTCCAAAAGCAGTGTTCCTTCTCTGGAGTTTTCCAGCATAATTACCGTGCCCATGTTTTCGGGCAGATTGGCACGCATATGAGAGGTATAAATAATAGAAAATCCCAGATTATCCCCCTCTTTATTCAGATATTCCATAATAGAATGATCCATGATCAATCTGGGTTCGTCTATGACAAACAGAAAGTGAGGCAGAAACCGGGTTTCCTTTTTGGATTCTTCCACTCTGAGCTTTCTCTCTTTAATAATTTGATGCAAACTTCCCAAAACCTGATCTCTCATTCTCTCGGAATCCACATTTCCGTATACATTAAGCGCCTGAATTCTCGCATGGGGAAACCATCTCATCCATTTGAAATCCTGCTCATATTTACGGTCAAAAATATTGATGATTTGAAGCTCATGATAGCTCTGGGAAAATGCCAGCTGGGATAAAATCAGCCGCAATTGTCCGTGAATCACTTCCTTTTCGCCTACTAATCCAACATGAGCTCTCTTTAAATCGATAACCACCGGTTTATTGGGTATTCTTCCCAAATTGCGAACAATCTCTTCCGCTTCCTTACGCAGAGGATCTTCTTCCATGGAAAGCTCTTTTTCCGTAAAGTTAACACGAAAGCTTACAGGCTCATTCCGATATCCTATGGAGAAGGTCAGAAAATCCTCATCACCCGAGGTTCTCTCATATATTCTGCTGCTGCAGCTGTTGATCATGCTTTCAATCCGGTCTATTGACGGATAATTATAGGTATAGGCTTCCTGTTCCTCTGCTCTCGCCTGATAAATCTTCTTTCTCACACTAAGAAGGTACTTATCATATTTCTCATCACGCATTGCGTTAAAGGTCTTCACATCTTTTTTGTCATGGATAAATTTGCTTACGGAAGCAACCACACTGACTAACGTAGAAGCAACAGACATGATCACATAGATTCCTCTTCGCATAAAAATACTGATTGCTATGGTAATACACAGCATTACAAGAGGTGTAACGATAATCTGAACAAGACTGGTCTTGCTCATTTCCTTTTTAGCAGGCGGCTCCTCAATCGTAATGGACTCCGTGGGGACACGCTTAATAAGTCTGGGTGACCTTTTGTATTTGGGGAAACCTTCGAATCTATTATCATCAGGGCTGATCGGCAAAAGCTCACAGCCCGTAATCTCTCTTTTGGTTCGCAATGAAACCTTATCTGCAAAAACGGTGATTCCCACTCCCTCTACCAGGATTTCATCACCCTCACACACTTCCAGACATTGCTTTTCTCCGCTGTCTTTTCTTTCGATATGTACCCTATTGTCTCCCTCAATCAGTATTCTTACCGGATATTCCGCTATACGAATATCTCCCTTTTCGGAATCGATAAACAGAGGTGTCTTTCTCTGAAAAATCTGATTAGTTCCTTCTCTCATATCTCCTTACTCCCCGGTCTTATTTTTCGTCTTCTTCCTCTTCATATTGCTCTGCCAGTTCTTCAATTTTCTTTTCCAGTTCGGATAGTCTGGCTGCCTTTTCTTCTCCCGAAATCTCCGTATTCTTTTCCAGAATGGCCTTTTCTGTCATATAGGCATATAAAAGCAGTTCGTCATCAGAACGCTGCATAGCCACATTTTCTGCCTCCAGAGTATCAAGCCGCCCCAAATAAATCCAACAATCCTTAATTTTCTCCTCGCCGTCCACTGTAATTGTAAGCAGAATGTTTTCCTTTTGTTCCGGTGTCAGGCTTTCACTTCTCACATAGGAAACTGCCAGAATATACTTTTGATGCTGATCCAGATATTTCATGTCAATATCCCGCAAATCATCAATTACCTTTACATAGTTTCCATCCAGATAGCTTGCTGCTGCATCCATCATGGCATTTTTTCTCGGAAGCAGCACAAACGACAGGTATATGAGGACTGCGCCTGCCGCCGCAATCAGAACAATTGCTGCTGCTATGCACCAGCTGCTTAAGCGGTACCAGGATTTATTGACTTCCACCTTTTTGTTGGTGACAATATCATACAGACGCCGGTACTCTTCTTCCAGCAGTCTGTAAAGCTCCTCCACATTTGCTGCCTCTGCAGCTGCCTTTAAAAAGGCGTTTTTTTGATAAAGATCACTGCCTCCTTTTAAATAATCCTCGAAAGAATATTTCTTCTGAAGCGCATACCCCACAAGAGCCTTGTACTGCGCAAGAAACTCTTCTTCATCACCTGTCATTCCTCTTTCAAACAAATCACGGTTTTTTACAAATACCCGATAATTTCTGTCATAATATAAATTTTCCGGCCTTAACTCAAAACGGTATTCGCCAAATACCCCTTTCAGCTTTTTGATTTCCAAAAGTGCCTTTAACCGATCCGTTTTCTTTTCTTCTCTCAGTTTCATAACAGACCGCTTTTCCTGAACGTCATAGTAAAAGACGATTTCTTCCTTTTCTTCCTCTATCCGGCAGTTGAGAAATTGCGGCCTGCTGTACTTTAACTTTTCAAAATCGAAATATCCGCTTGCGCAAATACCGGATTTCATAATTGTTTCACTATATTCCTGTTCAAAATACTTTCCCATAAAACATATTTCCTTTCTATCTGATATACAGGATATCCCCCTGAAAGATTTCTTCCTGTTCATAGCTTGCTTTTTTATTTATGTATTCACCCTTCCTTTTGGAAAAGATGCGTATTTTCTCAATATCCAAATCTGGCGGCAGTATGCTGCCATCCTTAAGAACCGTAATAGTCTCTGCAATTTTTTGAGCACGATTCACTTTAATATCTCTCACAAAATTGTTTTCTTCCCAGCACAATGTATAAATCATAATCGCTTTTTCCTCGCCTTCTTATCCTGAAAGAAAAAAATGTAAATCCCGCATACTGCCAGCATTGCAATTAGCACCATTCCAATGTCCACAACGGACAGCCCTTTGGTGTCTTTGGTATAATCATGCCGCAATATGGTTTCTTGCTGACCTGTAAAGAGCTTATCTGTCAGTTCCGTATCTGCACGTTTCTGCTGAATCATCCCTTCATCAAACACCTGCTCCTCAAGCTCCTTAAGTTCCTTGGCCCGTTCCTCCATAACCTTCTTTACCGCATTCCTAAATTCCGTAGAAAAAACATCAATTCCATTTAAATCCGTCAACGAATTATAGGTATCCTGCCTTTGCTTGGCTATCTCTGGATGAAGCTCTATTTCACTTTCATCCTTCTGTTCCTCAAAGAGTTCTTTTTCTTCCATTGCTTCCGTATTCCTCTCCGCTTCCTTTTCCATGCATATACCACAGGCAATACCGGATGAATAAACAATATTCATCCGGCTGCTGCCTTTGCAAGAGCATTAACCAACTGTTACATGGCTTTTTCCATATGCATTTTCGATTTCCTGCATAGAATTTACGTAGCTCTCTACCAATGTGGTAATTTCGCGCATGGTTTCCGTTGAAGTCTTCATTGCATTGGTCAGAGTTCTGTAATCCTCCTCAAAGGTTGCTTCTGCCTGGCCTTCCCATGAACCTGAAAATGAATCAACCAGGCTTAAAACTGCCTGTGCTGTAGACTCATACTCGCTTGCATAAGATTTTAAGCTTGTGCAATTGCTGTTCATTTCTTCATAGGTAAGTCTTACTGTTCCTGCCATTTCTTTTTCCTCCTTTTTTTATTAAAAAGCGATATTTCTGCTTTTTATTCCCCGTCAAAATTTTCTCTGGCATCATAATAAACTCTGACTACCAGCAGTGTACAAATGGATATTCCCCATACGACAATAAGTACAATTAAAATATTTCGAAGTACTCCTGTATCCTGCCAGAAGCTTATCCTGTTTCTGTTCACACTGTTATCCCACATTCTGATTGGCTTAACCATAAAATCATATGCCTGTACATATTCCAGCTTGCCAACTCTGGTATAAGGAAGCTTCTCTTTAAAGCCTCCAAGGATTTCTATATTGGTCTCATTCATGTGCTGCCGGTACTGTTTGGCCAGGTCTACTTCCTGCTGAACATTCCCCTCTGTCCCTAAATAAGCTTCCTCAAGATTTTCCTGCATCGCCTCCATGCTCTCATTGGAAGTATCCACCGTATCATATACGAGTTCCAAATAACCATCCTGAGATTTATACACCTTTTCCTCCAACTCAAAGATATTTTCCGTAAAGGTAGCCGTCAATTCATCCATCTTCTCATAATCATAATATTCATACGGATCAAACAATCCCAGCTCCTCAAGGTATTTGCTCTGAGTTTCCATGTATTTGCTTCCCTCTTCCTGGATTCTGGTATTTTCATTCATTATCTCTTCTTGAAGCGGTCCAATCACTTTCTCCTCAAAGATTCCTGTATATTCATCTATATCAAGCTCAGGAAGCGCCTGAATCTCTTCTGCCAGATTTCGAAATTCCTCTTTGATGATCTCCTCGTCATATATTTCCTCAATGGTCATCTCATCCAACAAAGTAATTGCATTCAGTGCCTCTTCCACCTCATCCAAATAATCTAAAATCTGCTGTGTCTGGCTGCTTGTCAAAGCTGCCGAAGTGGTCATTACATTTGTATTCGGAAGGGAAGACATAAGAATAGGCATGGGCCTTCTTATGGTAGCTTTCGCAAATATTTCATCTTCTAAATCATTTTCACTATCCGATTCCTTTTCTTCTTCTGAAGCATTTCCACTATCC
>JAUNGK010000125.1 GCA_030524555.1 Bacillota bacterium
TGTCAGGGACATTGTATGTTTGCAGTTAGGACAGCAAAGTGGGTCATATCCAAAAGAAATGAGCATGTTGTTGCGCCACATGGTAAAACTGCAAATAGTTTTATGCTTGGATTTATGAATTGCAAGGGTAAGGGACTTAACCTTTTGGCGATGACGGGCATACAGACCGTAATAGCGGGTCATTTTGTAGTGAAGCTCAGGTATGTGCTGAATCAAAAGGGATATGAAGTCCAGAGCCGGAATTGTTTTTTCTACAAAAACATTGTCCTGGTGGCGGTTGTAATGGAAAGTGAACATTTTCGCCATACGGAGAACAACACTTCTGACAGCATTAAAAAGGCAGTTGAGAAGGGAACGGTCTTCGAGAAAGAAATGCCGTAATTCTTCATCGATTGTGAAAACACAGTGTCTGTGTGTGCATTGAATCAGTTTAAAAGACATGGCATTGGAACGTTCCTGACAGTATTTCACACCACAAGTGGGGCAGAAACGGCTTTTACAGCGGAAAGGAACGTATTTCAACATCCCACATTTAGAGCAGGCGTACATAGCGCCATCAAAAGAAGGGTCACCACAGTTAATCATCTTGTCGACGTTAGTAATGACGGCTTGACGGGGATGTAAAATATATAACATTTCTTCATAATGGTCGGTAAAGATTTCTTGAAGTATATTCATAACAACTATTATGAAGGAAAAAGTAAGAAAAGAAAACCCCACCCCTCAAGATTGAGGGGCAGGGGAGCTGAATAGGCGAAGCCTATTTTTTATACCGCAAATTACGAAGTAAATTCTTTAAGCGCAAGCTGCCGAGCTTGCGCTTTTTACAATTTGATGCTTTTTTTACACTCCTCCTATGATAAGATAAAAGAGTTATATCACAAAACGGGGGGATACCAGGTGAAAACAAAAATTTTAGTCATTGAAGACGACTGCGCTATTTCAGAGCTGATCTGCATGAATCTGGAAGCGGCAGGCTATGAGACAGTGGCAATCAGGGATGGGAGCAAAGCAGAGGAATTTTTAAAGGGAAATGACGCAGAGCAGATTGCGCTGGCTCTGGTGGATGTCATGCTGCCGGGAAAGGATGGCTTTGCCCTGATGGATGATCTACAAAGGACGCAGATACCGGTAATTTACCTTACCGCCAAGGATGATGTGATTTCCAAGGTACACGGACTGAAATCCGGGGCAGAGGATTATATCGTCAAGCCCTTTGAGGTACTTGAGCTTTTAGTCCGCATGGAAAAGGTGTTAAAGCGCACCGGGCGCAGCAGGCAGCAGATACAGATTAAAAATGTGGTAATTAACCTGAAGGAGCACAGTGTCACCAAGGACGGAATAGAGGTGGCATTAAAGCCTATGGAATACGAACTTTTGGTAACATTAGCAGAAAGCAAAAATGTGGCTTTTTCCAGGGAAGAGCTGCTTAACAGGATTTGGGGCTGCGATTATATGGGAGAGACCAGAACCGTGGATGTACATATCGGCCAGCTCCGCAAAAAGCTGGATTTTCATGATGTAATTAGAACCATTTCCAAGACAGGATACCGATTGGAGGATCTTTCGTAGATGAAACTATGGAAAAAATTGTCACTGGCTGCGGTGACGCTCTTGCTTCTTGCCATGCTGACATCGGGTGTGGCGGTAATCTATTATTCGGTAGAGTACAATCAGGAAAAAACCATAGAAAATTACGAGCAGCAGCTAAAATATACGGCGTATTCTATGGGAAAAGAGCTGGAAGCGGGGCTGCAGGCCGGATACAGCGAGACTACCATGAATTCTTACGTAGATTTTCTTGTAAAAAAATTTGGAGCTGCTAATTATATTCTGCTGAAGGACGGCAGGGAGATATGCAATCTGACACCTTATAAGCTGTCTTATCCGGAGGATGAAAGATGGAGAGAGGAAGAGCCATACAGCATTATTCAAAACAGCGAAAAGCAGTATATTCTGATTACCGGGCAGCGGATTTTAGTTGGTGTAAGTGAGGATTACAGCCTGATGCTGGTTCAGGATATTTCAGGCTTTTATGAAGATATCAGAAGACAGGCGCTTTACAGTCTGATGATTTACCTGTGTGCCTCTTTGGCGGTGGTGATTTTGATTTTCCTGATTACCAGAAAGCTTCTTTCGCCCCTTCGGGAACTGGAGCGTGCGGCTTCCGATATCAGCAACGGAAACCTAAAGAGAAGGGCAGATGTGCATACCCGTGACGAGGTGGGAAGGGTTGGAAAAGCCTTTAATATTATGGCGGAGCAGATCGAGGAGCAGGTCAGGTCTCTGGAACAGGAATCGGAGCGCAGAAGACAGCTTCTGGGCAGCCTTACCCATGAGCTGAAAACGCCCATGACCTCCATAATCGGATATTCTGACACCCTTTTGAATGTCAATCTAAAGAAGGAACAGCAGCAGAGGGCGCTTTATCATATTAAGGAGCAGTGCGCCAGACTGGAACGCTTGGGAAGCAAGCTGATGAGTCTGATGGACTTATATGACAATGACAGCATTTGTATAGAAGAGGTTTCCATGGAAGAGCTTTTCCGGCAGGTGGCACAGCTGGAGGAGCATTCTCTCATGCAAAAGGGGATAAATCTGGAATATTCCTGTGCTATGGGGAAGAGGCAGGTGGACCGTGATTTGTTTGAAAGTCTGTTGATCAATTTGATTGATAACAGCGCTAAAGCAAGCAGGGAAGGAGATACCATTTATCTTATCGGGGAGGATGACAGAATTGTTGTGAAGGATCATGGATGCGGTATTCCCAAAGAGGAGATTGACCGGGTGACAGAGGCCTTCTACATGGTGGATAAGGCCAGAAGCCGTAAGGCGGGGGGCTCTGGTTTGGGATTGGCCTTGTGCAGTCAGATTGCCCGGCTGCATGGTGCCCGGCTTGTGATTGAAAGCGAGCCTCTAAAGGGCACAAATGTGTGGGTAATCTTTGGAGAGTCTTAAGTGCGGCCATATTTTGTGTGATAGAAAGTGCCCGAAAAGCAGGAGGCAACTTGTTTTGCAAAATGTTTACAATTTGCTGAAGACCTTTTACAGCAAAGAAAGGTATGCTTTCGGTAGCAAAAGAAAGCAGCACAGCAGATTGTGCGGAAAGAGGTTGTGATATGAGGAAAAAGATTGGTAATATGCGCGGGAAAAGACTGATAATATGCTGCATGGTGGCGGCAATGCTTGCAGGTACAGTGGCAGGCTGCGGTGACAGCGTGCAGACGAATGAGCAGATTGTAGTTCCCAAGGATGAAGGCAGCAATCAGAATTTCAATCAGGAACAGGATGCGCAGACCGACGAGGGGCAGAGCGACAGGGAACAGTCCCAGGATACAGACAGTGAAGGTAAGGGGGCTATTGCAGAGCAGGTGCAGGCGCCGGAGCATTTTACCGCAGAAATATCAGGGGAACACATTCATGTAAAGGCGGATGCGGAAGTCATTATTCCCAATGCGGAGGGATTTAAGACTTATAAGGTAGCCAGCAGGGTGTTTGACCAGGGTGATTATGCATCGGTGAGTAAGGCACTGCTTGGCGGAGAGGAATTGTGGGATAGAGACTACGATGCTATGGCCGGATCCAACGGCTTTACAAGATCCGAGATTGAGCAAAGAATTGAGAAAATGAAGGAGCAGGCTGAGGACGGCAGTAAGCTCTATGAGGAGGAAGCAAAGGACAGAACCTATGATGAGGCTATAGCCGAATGGGAGGCACTTTTGGAGGCAGCCCCCGAGGAGCCTGTCCTTGTGGATGTTCCTGCAACTGTAGTGGACCCGGAGAGCAAAGAAGCACAGGAAAAGGGAGAGGCTTACCTTTCCGGCTATGTAACTTTGAATGGAGAGGACTATTACGTTTCCCTTGATAACGGATATCAGAGTGAATGGATGTATGTAAATTTCCGTATCCAAAAGAGACATAATGGGTATTATGGCAAGTGTTCCTATAATGATCTTACGGATGAGGCGAAACAGAATATTAATTTTTCTGTGGAAGAAATAAAGGAAAAGGCCCAGGGACAAATGGAGGCAATGGGGTTTACCGGTTTCGTGGATGGAGGGGAAGAGTACATGGTGCTTTATGACAGTGAGAATGGGCAGGAGACCACAACTGACGAAGTGGGATATGCAATTCATTTTACCCGGGAATTGGATGGAATACCGGTAACCTATACGTTGGAAGACGGAGGAGAATGGGAAAAAGATTCTATTGCATGGAATTATGAAAAGATAGAATTAGTCTATGATGCAGAGGGGCTGATCCGATTTGAGTGGAGTAATCCTTATGTGGTGGAAAAAACATCGGATGAATATCTTTTTCTTCTTCCGTTTTCTGAAATACAAACTGTTTTTGAAAATATGATGATTAAAAAGTATGAGGATTATCACCAAAAAACCTTTGGGGATCAAAGCAATGAGGCGATTGATATTGAAATTAACGAAGTGCGTCTTGGCTATATGCGCATCAGAGAAGCGGGGGACGTAACGGAAGGTACTATGGTTCCGGTGTGGGATTTCTTCGGAACTCAAACGTATCAGTATGAAGATGGTCAGTCTTATACCGAGGATATTGCCTATAACAGCCTGCTTACCATCAATGCACTGGATGGAACCATTATTGACAGAGGCTTGGGATACTAGGAGATAAACAGTTCAGACCTCCAAAACCCTGTATGCATTGAAATAAAAATTTATATGGAAAAAAACGAAATGACTATGTATAATAGCCTTGATAAAACCAGAACGCAATATATGAAAAGGTATATGAGGAAATAAATAATTTCATATATTGCGGGCCTGCCGTTTGGACAGGCCGCAAATCAGTGATTACAAAGAGGCAGAGTATGAATACCAGTTATTTCAAATATGCGGTAGAAATTGAAAAGGCCGGATCTATTACGCAGGCGGCACAAAATCTGTATATGGCACAGCCTAATTTAAGCAAAGCCATCAAGGATTTGGAGAAGGAGCTTGGATATGCGATCTTTAAAAGAGGATCGGGAGGAGTGAAGGTGACGGATCGGGGAGGCGAATTTCTGTATCATGCCCGCAGAATGTTAGAGCAGCTGGAGGAAATGGAGAAGATCGGACTGCGGGAAAGAGAAGGCTCCGGGCGGTTTAAAATATCTATTCCCAGAGGAAGCTATATAGCTAACGGATTTACAGAGTTTGTTGCAGAGCTGTCCATGGCAGAGGGGATGGAAATAACGGTGAATGAAACAAACGCTGCAAGAACGATAGATAATGTGGTAAATCAGGGATATAATATGGGGATCATCCGTTACCGGAAGGATTATCAGGATTATTTTGAGAAGTACCTGACAAGCAACAAGCTGGAGTATGAGACGATTTGGGAATTTGAATATGTGCTTGTTATGTCGGAGAATCATCCGCTGGCCCATAAGAAGGAAATCAGCGGTCAGGATCTGGAGGAATATGTCAAGATCACTCATGGGGATATTGAAATGCCTCAAATGCCGGAACGACGGTTGGATCAGGAGCATAGCACACTTTTGCCGGAAAAGGTTATTTATGTGTATGAGAGGGGTAGTCAATTTGATCTGCTTACTAATGTTCCTACTACTTATATGTGGGTTTCGCCTCTGCCAAAACAGCATTTAAAGCTCCATCATCTGGTACAGCGGCGCTGCAAAGTACCCAATAATCTTTATCGTGATGTGCTGCTTTACCGAAAGGATTATCAGCTTGGAGAAAATGACATTCTTTTTCAGAAGAAAATATACGAATCAAAGGTGGAGGTAGCATCAGCCGGAGTCATATAAAAGTATATATGACCCCGGCTCTTTTTTATATTACCTTCTTTTTGAAGGATTTGCTAAGCTACAAATGCAGATATGAAGTAAAGAAAAGAAGGGCAAAAGCCCCGGTACGCTTGAAAGGAAACAGAGAAACTATGGAAAATAACTTTTTATCCGCAAAGGAAGCTATTGATAAGTATATAGCCGGCTGCGAAAGCAAAGTAAAAATGCCTGCCGGGAAGCTGTTCCTGCGGGCAGTGTTTGCGGGAATGATGATAGCTATGGGAGCGGCAGCCAGCAATGTGGCGGCACATTCCGTTACCGATGTAGGGCTTTCGCGTCTTGCAGCAGCGGTGGTTTTCCCTGTGGGCCTTATGATGGTAATCCTTCTGGGAGCGGAGCTTTTTACCGGTGATTGCCTGATGATTATGGATACGGCAGCAGGAGAACACAGTCCCATGCAGCTGCTTAGAACACTTGCCATTGTGTTTGTGGGAAATTTTGTAGGAGCGCTTGCGCTTGCAGCTGCTGTAGCCGCAAGCGGACAGTATGAATATTCTTCAGGGCTGCTTGGTGCATATACCATTAAAGTGGCTGTGGGTAAGGCAGGTATTTCTTTTGGAAGAGCTGTGGTATCCGGAATTCTTTGTAATATTCTGGTGTGTGCGGCAGTTCTTATGGCTGCCTGTGCAAAGGATATAGCGGGAAAGCTGTTATCTTCTTTTTTTGTGATTATGCTGTTTGTTACAGCAGGGTTTGAGCATTGTGTTGCCAACATGTATTATATCGGAGCAGGAATAATGGCAGCTTTTAATCCTGATTATGTTCAGATTGCAATGACGGAATATGGCTATACGGCGCAGGAACTGTCTGTTTTAACCTGGGAAAATTTTATTGTGGGAAATCTTTTACCCGTGACAATCGGAAATATAATCGGCGGTATGCTGATTATCGGCTTACCACTGTTATATTTAAACAGTGAACAGAAAAAGGAAGGGCATAAAGTGAAGGAGGAGAGCCATGAGCATAATATCATTTTTGAGTGAAACATTTAAGGTACTTGGTGCCGAGACTCTGGGAGTGGCAGTTGTTGTAGCAGTGCTTTTTGGATATGTTAAGCTGATGCATTCTCACAACGCATAATTGTGCGGATGTGTATTAATAAAAATCCCATTGGAAGATGCAGGTGAGCAGCCTGCATTTTTCATGTAGCGGAAAGGTGATTCAACCGCAATAAATCGAATTAGAAATTGACAAATTGGTTAATCTACATTATGATTACAATGTAATTGGCAAAGACGAAGACCAGTAGTATGAATTATCGCTTACAGAGAGCCGGGATGGTGAAAAGCCGGTAGAATGAATTCATATGAATAACAGCTTTATCAGCCGAAATCGAACATGGTGAAGGGACTGCTTTGGCAGTAAATCAGGTGGCACCGCGGATTTTCCAGATATGTCTTTATGACAGCGTTTGGTATGTTCGTCCTGAATTGATTTTTAATCAATTCGGGGCTTTTTTAATATATAGGATAGAATTGTAAAAAGAAAGGAAAGGAAGAACATGGAACTATCAACATTGTATCGTGAACGGACGTTAAACCAGATTTCCGAAGGTGATATCGGAAAGGAAATGAAGGTTGCAGGCTGGGTGGAAAACATCAGGGATCACGGCGGCGTATCCTTTATTGATCTGCGTGATATGTACGGCCAGCTTCAGATTGTTATGAGAGATACTACTCTGCTTAAAGGGATTAATAAGGAAGACTGTGTCAGCATCAGCGGCAAGATCGATAAGAGAGATGAGGAAACCTACAATCCCAAGATCCCGACGGGAACCATTGAACTGGAGGCTCACAAGATTGAAATCCTCGGTAAGGTATACCGCCAGCTTCCCTTTGAGGTAGCTACTTCTAAAGAAATCAGGGAGGATCTTCGTCTGAAATATCGTTTCTTAGATCTTCGGAACCGTAAGGTTATGGACAATATGATCTTCCGTTCCAATGTCATTAAGTTTTTGAGAGAAAAAATGACGGAAATGGGATTTATGGAAGTGCAGACTCCCATTTTGTGTGCATCATCCCCGGAAGGTGCAAGAGATTACATTGTTCCTTCCAGACACTATAAGGGCAAATTTTACGCATTGCCTCAGGCACCCCAGCAGTACAAACAGCTGCTTATGGTATCGGGTGTGGATAAATATTTTCAGATTGCTCCCTGCTTCCGTGATGAGGATGCAAGAGCGGATCGTTCCCCCGGTGAGTTTTACCAGCTTGATTTTGAGATGAGCTTTGCCACCCAGGAGGATGTGTTCCGTGTGGGAGAAGAGGTGCTTACAGCCACCTTTGAAAAGTTTGCACCTGAGGGCTTTGAGGTAACAAAGGCACCTTATCCGGTAATCAGCTATAAGCAGGCTATGCTGGAGTTTGGTTCCGATAAGCCGGATCTGCGCAATCCGTTAAGAATTATTGATTTATCTGAATTTTTTAATAAATGTACCTTTAAGCCTTTCCAGAACAAGACGGTAAGGGCAATTA
>JAUNGK010000126.1 GCA_030524555.1 Bacillota bacterium
GATTTAAGCCGAATCAAGGAAATATGTGAGGAGCTTAAGGTACCCTACACGATTGTGAAAACAGATATTGCAGATATTGTTTTTAACCAGCGAAAAGAAAGCAATCCCTGCTCTCTGTGTGCTAAAATGCGCAAAGGGGCACTTAATGAAGCAATTAAGGCTGCAGGCTGTAATAAGGTTGCATATGCGCATCATAAGGATGATGTGGTTGAAACAATGCTGATGTCATTGATTTATGAGGGGAGATTTCATACCTTTTTACCGGTAACCTACTTAGACCGCATGGATTTAACCGTTATTCGTCCGCTCATGTATATGAGCGAGGCTGATGTAATCGGTTTTGTTAACAAAAATCAGGTGCCTGTGGTGAAAAGTCCATGCCCGGCTGATGGACATACCAAGAGGGAATATATCAAAAACCTGTTAAAAAAACTGAATCAGGAAAATCCCGGAGTGAAGGAAAGAATGTTCACAGCAATTCAAAACGGAACAATAAGAGGGTGGAATAAGGAAGATGGAAAACAGCAGAAACTATCATGACGAACAAAATAACATCAATACACTTAAAATGAGACAAGTAGTCTCCACTCTTCCACCCTTCTGCAAGCAGTTTTTTCGCGGCATTCAGGAATATACCTCTTCAAGGACAAGACTTGCCTATGCTTATGATTTAAGGGTGTTTTTTGAGTTTATACATAATAATAACAGTGTGCTTGCAAAGTCGGACATTACAGAGTTTCCGATTTCAATTCTTGATCAGATTACCCGTGAGGATATTGAGGAATATATGGACTATATTACTTACTATGTAAAGGACGGTAAGGAATACAGTAACAATGAGCGTGGGAAAAAGAGAAAGCTTTCGGCTTTAAAAAGCTTTTATAACTACTTTTTCTGCGCTGAATTAATTAAAACCAATCCTGCAGCTCTTGTTCCCCTTCCCAAGCTGCATGAAAAAGAAATTGTGCGCCTGGATGCGGATGAGGTGGCAATTCTGTTAGACCAGGTGGAGGAAGGGGACAAGCTTACTAAAAATCAGCTTAAATATCATAATAAGACTAAAATCCGGGATGTAGCACTTCTGACTCTTCTTTTGGGAACCGGGATTCGTGTTTCTGAATGTGTTGGACTTGATATTAATGATGTGGATTTTAAAAATAATGGAATAAAGATAAGAAGAAAAGGCGGTTACGAGACAGTTGTTTATTTTAGTGATGAGGTTGCAGATGCACTTCATGATTATCTGGAGAAAAGGCATCATGTGATCCCCATGGAGGGACATGAGGAGGCCTTGTTCTTGTCAATGCAAAACCGCAGAATTACTGTTCGTGCGGTAGAAAATCTCGTTAAAAAATATGCATCAACCGTAACCGGTTTAAAGAAAATAACCCCGCATAAGCTTCGAAGCACCTACGGTACAGCATTGTATCAGGAGACCGGTGATATTTACCTTGTGGCAGATGTGCTTGGGCATAAGGATGTAAATACAACCCGCAAGCACTATGCGGCACAGGAGGATGCAAGACGCAGAATGGCGGCTAAAGCGGTACAGCTCAGGGAAAAATAACTCTTATATGATTTATTTACATAAATTCGGAGCTGTAATAAGGGAGTATAATGTGCTGGCCTTTAGTAATATTATCATCAGTCAGCCCATTCATCTGCATAACTTCATCAATGTAATCCTGATGGCTGCGATAATGCTCCTTGTTTCCGTACTCATCAGCATAATTCCAGAGAGTGTCTCCTGCTTCTACTACTACACTCTTATAATATTTATATAAAATTTCTTCATCACTGCCCTGGGCTTTGGTTCTGAAGCTGAAGAATGCTAATGAAAATCCGGCTGTTAAAATAAGTGTCAGAATGCAGGTGATAAAACGACGTCTTAATTCGCATCTTCTTCTTATTCGATTATTTCTAATTCTGCGTTCACTTACAGTAGTATTCATTAGATATTCCTCCATATTATCATTTGTAGTCGAACAGACGTTGCAAACATCTGTTCTTATATCCGCATTATACCGAACAAACATTCTCATGTCAATAGATTTGAGTAAAAAAAATCGAACAAATATTTGGAATATATGTTTGCTTTTTGGGCTTTGCTATGTTATAATCAATTTAAATAAAAGCTAATAGGGAGGAAGCTTATGGGATACGGAAAAATCAGTGCGAAGCAACAGGAAATACTTGATTATATTAAGGAAGAGATATTAAAACGGGGCTATCCGCCTGCAGTAAGAGAAATCTGTGAAGCGGTAAAGCTTAAATCAACATCTTCTGTTCACTCTCATCTTGAGACCCTTGAGAAGAATGGGTATATTAGAAGAGATCCCACTAAGCCTCGTGCAATTGAAATTTGTGATGATAATTTTCAGATGGTTCGAACAGAGATGGTCAGTCTTCCGGTGATTGGCCGGGTTGCAGCAGGAACTCCTATTCTTGCCGAGGAAAATGTAGAAAGCTATTTTCCTGTTCCGGCAGAGATGGTTCCCCATGGTGAATCCTTTATTTTGAATGTTAAAGGCGATTCTATGATTAATGCCGGAATTCTCAGCGGAGACCAGATTTTTGTAAATTCCTGTAATACTGCCAGAAACGGCGACATGGTCGTTGCTCTTATTGATGACTCTGCTACAGTTAAAACCTTTTACAGGGAGGACGGTCATATTCGTCTTCAACCCGAAAATGATACTATGGAGCCGATCATTGTGGATGATTGTCAGATTTTAGGAAAAGTATTTGGTGTATTTAGACTTTTCCATTAAAAAGTTCCGGTTTACATAATTTTCTTATGTAAACCGGAACTTTACTTTTCTTATATATGCTATTCCTGTATAAAAGTATCTTAATTAAATCTTACATTAATATATGAAATAATTTCATCTACGCATCTTTCATACCCAAGCTTTGAGCTATCCAGACAGAGATCATAATTTCTTGCATCGGTCCACTCTCTTCCGGTGTAATACTTATAATATTCTGCCTTATGCTTATCAGTTTTTAATATGAAACGTTCAAGCTCCTTAGAAGGCATGCTGTGCTTCTTAGCAGCCTGTTCCATACAGTATTCATGAGGTGCATGAATGAATACACTAAGAACATTGTCATAATCCTTTAATATAAAGTCAGCGCAGCGGCCTACAATTACGCAGGCTTCCTCTTCTGCCAGACGTTTGATGATTTTGGCCTGATAATTAAACAGATTTTGTGTGGAAACAAAATCATCGCTTTCAGGAGGGATCAATTCCCCTTGATAAACGCTGTGGGCAATTTTGAACAGGCTGGTGCTTTTGAGCTTTTCATCTGCATTAGCAAACAATGCCTCATTAATTCCGCTGTCTTCGGAAGCAAGCTTTAAAAGTTCCTTATCATAGTAGTGAATTCCCAGCTTTTCGGACAGCATCTTTCCGATAGTACGACCACCGCTTCCATATTGTCTGGCTATTGTGATCACAATCTTGTCTTTCATAAATGCATACCCCCATTTTATGATTATTCATGTCGTGAATTTATTATTTTACTCGCCTAAATATGCCTTTTTGATGGAATCATTATTAAGCAGATCCTTGGAGTTGCCTTCCAAAACAATTCTGCCGGTTTCCAGCACATAACCTCTATCCGATATGGAAAGTGCCTTTTTGGCATTTTGTTCAACCAAAAGAACTGTCGTACCGCTGGCACTCACTTCCTTGATAATATCAAAAATCTCGTTTACAAAGATAGGTGAAAGCCCCATAGAAGGCTCATCCATAAGAAGAATGCGTGGATGAGACATTAATGCTCTTCCCATGGCAAGCATCTGCTGCTCACCGCCGCTCAAGGTTCCGGCCAGCTGGTTTTGGCGTTCCTCCAAACGGGGGAAACGCTTATAAACCGTTTTCAGGGTTTCTTCAATTTCATGCTTATCCTTTCGGGTATATGCACCCATTTTCAAATTTTGGTATACGGAAAGATTAGCAAAAACACGTCGTCCTTCCGGGACATGAGCCATTCCCATAGAAACAATCTTATGAGCAGGAGTTTTGGTTATATTATTTCCGTCAAAGGTAACCGTTCCCTTTTTAGGCTCTAAAAGTCCTGTTATTGTATGCAAAATAGTGGTTTTGCCGGCACCGTTTGCACCGATCAGCGCAATGACCTCTCCTTCATTGACCTCGAATGATACACCTTTAATAGCCTTTATCATTCCGTAATATACCTCTAAATCTTTTATTTCAAGCATTGCCATGTTTATATTCCTCCACTTTATTAACTCCGGATCAGCTTCCGATCAGCCTGCATTGGGCGCTATTCGCCAAGGTATGCGGTAATAACCTGAGGATCATTAAGAACCGCACTTGTTTCTCCCTGTGCCAGAATACGTCCGAAATTAAGAACGGTAAGCTCTTCACAGATACCGGAGACAAGCTTCATATCATGCTCGATCAGAAGAATTGTCATATCAAAGTTGTCCCTGACAAAGCGGATGGTATTCATAAGCTCGATGGTTTCATTGGGATTCATACCGGCAGCCGGCTCATCTAAAAGAAGAAGCTTCGGTTCAGTGGCAAGTGCTCTTGCAATCTCAAGCTTACGTTGTTTCCCGTAAGGAAGATTAGATGCAAGAAGATTAGCTTCCTCATCCAGTTCAAAAACCTTCAGAAGCTCCATTGCTCTTTCGTTCATTGCTTTTTCCGTTTTAAAATATCCGGGTAATCTTAAAATACCTTCAACAGTCGAATATTTATAATGATTGTGGAGCCCTGCTTTTACGTTATCAAGCACGGTAAGCTCCTTAAACAGTCTGATATTCTGGAATGTTCTTGCAATTCCTGCTTTATTGATTTCTATGGTTTTTAATCCTGTGATATTAACACCGTCAAGCTTGATAATGCCTTCGCTGGGCTTATAGACGCCTGTAAGCAGATTAAATACAGTGGTTTTGCCGGCACCGTTGGGACCAATCAGGCCATAGAGTTGTCCCTTCTTGATTGATACATCAAAATCATCTACTGCACGAAGACCGCCAAAGGAGATTCCAAGATTTTTAACCTCTAATAATGCTGCCATATTATTGTACCTCCCTGGTTCTGTTTATTAGCCGTCTGGGTGAAAATCTTTTGCGAAGCTCCACCAGCTTAGGACTCCAGTTAAAGAGCATCATTACAATGAGTACAATAGCATAAATCAGCATACGATAGTTGCTAAGGCCTCTGAGAAGCTCAGGAAGCAGGGTAAGCACAACTGCAGCTATAATGGAACCGCGTATATTTCCTATGCCTCCTAAAACTACAAATACCAGTATCATAATGGACATATTGTACCCGAAGTTTTTGGGTGTAGCCATCAAGCTGTTGAGATTATGGGAGTAAAGCACTCCTGCTATACCTGCAAGGGATGCGGATATGGAAAATGCCATCAGTTTATATTTGGTAATATTGATGCCAATGGATTCTGCTGCAATCAGGTTATCACGAATTGCCATAATTGCACGTCCGTCTCTGGAGTGTATCAGATTAAGAACTATTATTAATGTGATAATAATAAGGATAACGCCTATGGTAAAAGTAGAGTCCTTAGGTGTTCCGGTAATTCCCTGCGCACCGTTAATGATAACCTGTCCATCGGGCTCCAACCCAAGTGATAAGGAATCCTTCATAGAAATATGCAGACCATTACTGTCCTTTCCTATATATAAAACATTAACAATGTTTTTAATAATTTCACCAAAAGCAAGTGTTACAATAGCCAGATAATCTCCCTTAAGGCGAAGTACAGGCATGCCAATCAAAAATCCAATGACTGCCGCACTGATACCACCGATTAAAATAGCCAATATGAAACGTAAGAGTCCTATGGTAATTACATCCTCCATACATTTGGAGAAAAATGCACCTGTAAAGGCGCCTACGCACATAAATCCGGCATGACCAAGGCTCAATTCACCTAAAATGCCTACTGTAAGGTTTAAGGATACTGCCAGAATCACATATACGCATAGAGGAACAAGAAGTCCCTGCATAAGGCTTGACATATTTCCAGTGCTTACCATAATCTGTACGATAATATATGCAAGGATTACAATACCATAGGTGATGATATTATCTTTTAAATTTTTACTTATACATAACTTTTTCACTGTTATCTCCTCCTTACACCTTTTCCTGAATTTTTTTGCCAAGAATGCCTGTCGGTTTTACAAGAAGGACAATAATCAGAACCATAAAAACTATGGCATCTGCCATCTGGGAGGATATATATGCCTTGCCCAGAATTTCAATAATGCCAAGCACGACTCCTCCGATGAGTGCTCCGGGAATGGATCCGATTCCTCCAAATACCGCAGCTACAAAGGCTTTAATACCCGGCATGGAACCGGTATAAGGAGTTAAGGACGGATAAGCGGAACAAAGCAGCATACCTGCAATGGCAGCAAGTGCTGAGCCAATGGCAAAGGTAAGTGATATGGTTCCGTTAACGTTAATACCCATAAGCTGTGCTGCGCCTTTATCCTCAGATACAGCAAGCATGGCCTGTCCTGCTTTGGTTTTATTGATGAACAGAGTAAGTCCTATCATGATGATAATACAGGAAATAATCGTCACAATGGTTTCTCCGGATATGGTGATCTGACCATCTGCAAGCTTAATAGCTGGTATTGTTACTACAGAGGTGAAAGCCTTTGTATTAGCACCGAAAATAAGCAGCGCAAGATTTTGCAGAAGGTAACTTACACCAATAGCCGTAATCAGAACCGCCAGTGAAGATGCAGCCTGCCTTAATGGCCTGTATGCAATATATTCAATGGTAATTCCAAGTATTGTACAAAGCACTACCGCAAGAAGAATTCCCACAAATGGCGGAAGCCCCTGCATGCTGACTGCAAAGAATATGGTAAAGCCGCCCACCATGATTACATCACCATGAGCAAAATTAAGCATTTTGGCAATTCCATATACCATGGTGTAGCCAAGTGCAATAATGGCGTACACACTTCCTAAACTTATTCCGTTGATTAAATAGGATATAAAACTCATAAAAGACACCTCTGTGTAAAAAATTTATCTATTAAGTATATCAGATAAACAGTGATACTTGCAAGTACTTAACAATTTACAAGTAAAAGGGGCTGCATGTTCATGCAACCCCCATTGGTTACCTTGAAATATGGTAAATTATTTTGATTACTGAATTAATGAATAGTTACCGTCAACAATTTCCATAGCCTTGGGAGCCTTGTTTACTGCACCGTCAGCATCCCATGTCATTGCTTCGCCGGTAAGTCCATCAACAGAAATTTCAGCCATAGCTGCTTTCAGCTTATCGCAGATATCAGATACGCTGTCTGCAGGTGTTGCGCCGCTCTTCTCGATAGCTGCCTTAAGGATATAAACTGCATCATATGCATCTGCTGCGAACTGGTTAGGTGTTTCACCGTAAGCTGCCTCATAAGCGCTTACAAATGCTTTGGTTGCATCATCCTCTGCATCAGCTGCGAAAGGTGTCAAAAGCATAACGCCCTCAGCAAGTGCTGTGTCAAAGTTTTCAACATTAAGAATACCGTCAAGACCATCACAACCGAAGAACTTGGGAGCATATCCCATGCTGTCTGCCTGTGTAAGAATTAAGGAAGCCTCGGTATAGTAAATAGGAAGGAATATAAGCTCTGCGCCTGCATCCTTTGCTTTCTGAAGCTGTACGGAGAAATCAGTCTTGTTGTCTGCTGTAAATGCTTCTGCAGATACGATTTCAAAAGGCTGGTTTGCTGCTTCCTGTGCAAATTTCTCATAAATACCTGATGAATAAACGTCTGAACTGTCATAGATAACGGCAACCTTGGATGCTACAGCGTTTGTTCCGATATAGGTAGCTGCGCCAACACCCTGGTTAGGGTCTGTAAAGCATACCTGATAAACATTGTCATTGCCTGAAATACAGTCAACGGAAGAACCTGAAGGTGTAAGCTGGAACATGTTGTCATTGGATGATTCTGCTGCTACTGCAATACAGCATCCACTTGTTGTAGTACCTACCAGCATCTGCATACCCCAGTCCTTTAAGGTGTTATATGCGTTTACGGATTTCTCGTTATCGCACTCATCATCCTGGAAATTGTATTCGATCTGGTATCCATTGATACCGCCTGCTGCGTTGATTTCCTTGATGGCAAGATCAGCACCGTTCTGTACTGCAATACCATATACTGCCGCACCGCCGGTGGAAGGTCCGATAGCACCAATCTTGAAAACAGCACCATCTGCTGCTACATCAGTACTGTCATTTGTTGTTGC
>JAUNGK010000127.1 GCA_030524555.1 Bacillota bacterium
ATAGGGGTAGTATCTGTTGATTATCCGTTCGTGAATCATTCGTGAAACAACCCTAAAGGCGCACTGCGTGGGTGTTGACTTCCATGTTTGTTTGTGTAAAAATATACAGGAACAAATTTAAATGTTGAGCAGGGAGCTTAGTTATCGGTATGAGAGGAATTGACACCCAGGTACGTAAAAACAGAAGACGCATTTTTAAGGAAGTGGCTAATCTTGCATATCATTCTCAGAATTTGAAGGATGACGTGGAGGCGCTTCCCTATAAGATTGTTAATTATGATGAGTCTGAATATGAAAGTATTTACAGAGAGCGGGCAATTGTACGAGAACAGATCAGGCTTGCCATGGGACTTTCCTTAAGACCTGAGAATGCGCCTGTTCATGTGACGCAGGGACTTGAGGAAAGCAATATTGATGAAAAGTATTATGAACCGCCTTTAATGCAGGTTATCCCTTCTGCATGTAATGCCTGTCCGGAAAACAGATATGAGGTGACGGACAAGTGCATGGGCTGTGTTGCCCATCCCTGCAAGGAGGTTTGCCCTAAGGGGGCAATTTCCATGAAAAACGGACATTCCGTGATTGATCAGGAAAAGTGTATTAAATGCGGAAAATGTAAAGCGGTGTGCCCCTATGATGCCATATCTCATCAGGTAAGGCCTTGTCTGGCGCATTGCGGTGTAAATGCAATTAAAAGTGACAAGAAGGGACGGGCTTATATTGACACGGAGCTGTGCGTATCCTGTGGTCAGTGCATGGTCAGCTGTCCTTTCGGAGCGATTGCGGATAAATCCCAGATATTTCAGTTGATCCGAGCCCTGCAGTCGGGGCGGAAGATTATTGCGCAGGTTGCGCCGGCCTTTGTAGGGCAGTTTGGCAAGGAGGCAACGCCGGATAAGATTAAGGAGGCATTAAAGGAGCTTGGCTTTTATGATGTGTACGAGACTGCTATTGGTGCTGATATGGGCGCCATGGCGGAAGCGGAGCATTATGTAAAGGAGGTAGCTACCGGAAAGCTGCCCTTCCTTTTAACCTCATGCTGCCCTTCCTGGTCCATGCTGGCCAAGAAGTTTTTCCCGGAAACCATTGATAAAATCTCCAATGAGCTGACGCCTATGGTGGCAACTGCCCGGAAGATTAAGGAGGATCATCCGGATGCCAGCGTAGTGTTTATCGGACCTTGTGCGTCTAAGAAGCTGGAGGCATCCAGAAGAACAGTTCGCTCTGATGTGGATTTTGTCATTACCTTTGAGGAGCTTGCAGGAATGTTTGAGGCGAAGGGGCTTCTCCCGGAAGCCGTAGAGGCCGGAGAGCCGATGAATGATGCTACAGGCGCAGGAAGAGGCTATGGCGTGGCAGGCGGTGTGGCAAGCGCCATTGAGGAATGTATCCTGGAATACTATCCTGATGTGGAGGTCAACATTGAGCATGCGGAAAGCCTTACCGAATGTAAGAAGATACTGATGCTTGCCAAGGCAGGGAAGAAAAACGGCTGTTTGATTGAGGGAATGGCTTGTCCCGGCGGCTGTGTTGCCGGAGCGGGAACCAATATTCCCATTCCGCAGGCTATGAAGGAGGTTGCGGGCTTTAAAGGCTCTGCAGCTAAAAAGATCCCTGATATGGGACAAAATGATTGAGAGGAGAATAAATTTTAAGATGACGAAAATCAGAACAAGATTTGCACCAAGTCCCACAGGAAGGATGCATGTAGGAAATTTAAGAACAGCCCTTTATGCATATCTGATTGCTAAGCATGAGGGTGGGGATTTTATTCTTCGAATTGAGGATACGGATCAGGAGCGTTATGTGGAGGGCGCTGTTGATATCATTTACAGAACCCTTGAAAAGACAGGACTTATTCATGATGAGGGACCGGATAAGGACGGGGGATTAGGACCTTATGTCCAATCCGAACGCCAGCAGAAGGGAATTTATCTTGAATATGCCAAAAAGCTTATTGAAAAAGGACAGGCATATTACTGCTTCTGTGATAAAGAACGTCTTGCAGGCTTAAAGACTCAGATCGTTGAGGGAAAGGAAATCACCGTTTATGACAAGCATTGCCTTTCCTTATCCAAAGAAGAGGTGGAGAAAAAGCTGAAGGCAGGCGTTCCTTACGTGATCAGACAAAACAATCCCACGGAAGGAACCACAACCTTCCATGATGAAATTTACGGAGATATCACGGTAGACAACGCAGAGCTGGATGATATGATTTTGATTAAGTCCGACGGATATCCCACCTATAATTTTGCCAATGTGGTAGATGATCATTTAATGGGAATTACCCATGTGGTGAGAGGAAATGAATATTTATCCTCTTCGCCTAAATACAACCGTTTATATGAGGCCTTTGGATGGGAGGTTCCCGTGTATGTACATTGCCCTCTTATTACGGATGAGGAGCATCACAAGCTCAGTAAAAGATGCGGTCATTCCTCCTATGAGGATTTGATTGATCAGGGATTTTTGACAGAAGCTGTCGTAAATTTTGTGGCGCTCTTGGGATGGAGCCCTACGGACAGCAACGAAGAAATTTTTTCGTTAAAAGAGCTGGCAGAGGCCTTTGACTATCACCATATATCCAAATCTCCTGCAGTATTTGACTATACCAAGTTAAAATGGATGAATGGGGAATATATGAAGGCCATGGAGGATGAAAAGTTTTTTGAGATGGCAGAGCCCTACATCAGACAGGTAATTACTAAAGACCTGTATCTCCATAAGATTGCTGCAATGGTAAAAACCAGAATAGAAATTTTCCCGGATATCTGTGAGCTGATTGATTTCATGCAGGAGCTGCCGGAATACGATACAGCTATGTATGAGCATAAGAAAATGAAAACCACTAAGGAATCTTCGCTGGAGGTTTTAAAAGAGCTTCTTCCTCTTTTGGAAAGTCAGGAGGATTACAGCAATGATGCACTTTATCAGCTGCTGATTTCCTATGTGGAGAAGAAGGGCTGCAAGAACGGTTATGTATTATGGCCGGTGAGATGTGCAGTATCGGGAAAGCAGATGACTCCGGCAGGCGCAACCGAAATTATGGAGCTTCTCGGCAAGGAAGAATCCATAAGCAGAATCAGAAAGGGCATTGAGCTTCTTGAAAGAGCCCAGTAAATATCAGCAAAAAGCAATTATGCATCTGTCAGGACCGGCGGAAGTGATTGCCGGTCCCGGCAGTGGAAAAACAACAACCATCATTCAACGTATTCTGTATCTTGTTTATCAATGCGGAATTTCTCCCCGCAAAATCCTTGTAATAACCTATACAAAAGCTGCTGCCGCAGAGATGAAAAGCCGTTACCAGAAAGCTGCTGCGGAATTGGTTCATATGAACCAGGCATCCGAAAGTACCAAAGCATATGAAAATGTGAATTTTGGAACCTTTCACAGTATCTGTTTTCATATGCTGCGTCAGTCGGTCCCCAAACAGCTTTCCCTGATCGGGGAAAGAGAAAAGAGGGAGTTGGTTCAAGCACTTCTTCGCAATATGGGTATTGACGGAAATCATCTGTATGATACGGTATCTGCAGTCTTAAATGAAATCAGCCGTGGGAAAAATTTGCCGGGAGACGGACAAGCCGGAGATAACATTGGAGTTGAGATTGCCGGGGAAGTGGCATATGAGATATACCTGAAGGTAAAGAAGGGGTATGAACAGTATTTGAAGGAACAGGAAATGGTTGATTTTGATGATATGATTACGGATTGCCTGAAGCTCTTTATAAGTCATCCTGAGGTGCTGAGAAGATATCAGCAGCAGTTTGAATATATTCTTGCCGATGAGTTTCAGGACATTAATTTTCCCCAATACCACATATTAAAGCTATTGGCGGCCCCAAAGAATAATCTTTTTGTGGTGGGGGATGATGATCAGGCTATTTATGGCTTTCGGGGTGCTTCGCCTGGAATTATGAAACAATTTTTGGAGGATTATCCTCTGGGAGAGCGAATCATGCTGACAGAAAATTATCGCAGCGGGGAGAAGATCGTTTCGCTTGCGGGAAGGGTTATCAGACGTAATAAGGAACGCTTTGAGAAAGAATTTCGTCCTATCAAGAAAGGGGGAAGAGTTGTACTTACCTGTTTTAATGGAAGAAAGCAGGAGGAGGAAGCACTCGTTGAAAAGTTAAGAAAATTAAGCAGACAGGAATTAGAAGAGACTGCGGTTATTTTAAGAACCAATCTGGCTGCCGATCAGTATGCTGAGCTTTTGGCCATTTCCGGCATTGCGGTGAAGGGAAAGCAGAAGCGGAGTGAGGACATTTTTCACAGCTTTATTATGGAGGATATGATAGCATTTTTATCTTTCATTTACCTGGGAAATAAAAGGCGTGACTTTATTGCCTTTATGAATAAACCAAACCGTTTTCTGCTTAGGGAAGCACTTTTGGAGGAGAGGGTTACGCTTTTGCAGCTGCAGAGGTACTATGAAAAGAATGCCGAGCTTAAAAGAAAGACGGAAAGCCTTTGGAGGCAGCTGATGCTCGCAGGAAGTCTTCAAACCTCCCTGGCGATTTCTCTGTTTAGAAATACACTGGGCTATAATGATTATTTGGCGGAAAAGGCGGTGGATGTAAGGCAGGAGTCAATGTATTTAAAGCAGGCGGATCAGATACAGGAATGTTTAAAGGATTACATTCCCGGAACAGACCTGCGGCGCTTTGCGGCACGAAAGGAGAAATGTATGGGAGAAAGGAGCGCTCCGATAATATCGGGTGAGGGAGTCAGTGTGCTTACCATGCACGGCGCAAAGGGGTTGGAATTTGACAGAGTCTTGCTGCCTGATGTCAATGAGGGAATCATGCCGGCAAAGAAATGTGTTACGGAAGGCTCCTTAGAGGAAGAAAGAAGGCTCCTGTATGTTGCCATAACAAGAGCCAGGAGTGAGCTTAATATCTATTACACCAAAGAACGGGGAAGAAAGCTTTCTCCTTATTTAGAGGGGCTTATTCCTCATCAATAAGTTCATCAAATTCTACATTATCCAGATACTCGTCAAAGGCATCCGAAACCATGTCATATTCTTCGTCATCCTCAATATATTCAAGGACAGGCTCCTTATCGGGATCGTTTTCATTTTCAAAGTAACGGTAGAACCATACCATACCGTCATGATTTTCACCATCCTCTTCAAGAGGAAGAAGTACAATATAATCCTTTCCGCTGACTGTCAGAATCGTGACAATGGCACATGTTACACTGGTTCCGTCTTCAAGATCCAGAGTGACGGTCATTTCTTCATCCTGTTCTTCCGGCTGCTGGCTTAAATTATTTTGATGCATATCCTTTTTGCTCATAAGAATCTCCTTTTTCATCTGGAATAATTAAATAGTGTGTTTTCTCTTATTTTACTAGTACAGGCTTTCCTGTGCAATAGCGGAATGGACAAGTTTTTTACACAGCACTCTTAATTTGTGATAAAATAATATGTACAATCAAGAAAATATAATACTCCATAAGGAGGGCTAATGAATACAGAGTGGAAAGTAAGCTGTTTTAAACCGGAGGACGCAGGAGTGTTTCCTATTCCAAACGGAATGAGATTTGCGGCAGAATTTCCCGGCAACAGGGAATGCGGTATTATTTTATATGACAGACAGGGACGAAGGACAAGGCTGCCTTTTTCCAAAGAAGGCAGGCAAGGGAGGCTGTTTGGCCTTCAGATAGAGGGAAATGGTGTTTCTGAGTGCAGATATCAGTATTATTATGGGGATCAAATCATAACTGACAAGTATGCTGTGAAGGTATCCGGTCTCGAAAAGTGGGGCGCAGGAAGAACAAGATCCAGGGCAGTTTACGGCAGTCTGGAAGCGGAAGCTTTTGAATGGGAGGGTGATGAGCCCTTGAAGCTACCGTATGAAGATACCATTATATACGGGGTAAATGTGAGAAGCTTTACCATGCACAAAAGCTCCGGTGTTAAGCACAGAGGGACCTTTGAAGGAATAATAGAAAAAATCCCTTATTTAAAGGAGCTGGGAATAACAGCTCTGCTTTTGATGCCCTGCTATGAATATGAGGAGTGTATGGTACTTCCGGCAGGCCCGAATCAAATGACGGCAGAAGCAGAAACGGTGCTAAATAATTTGCCGGAGCGCACCAGATTAAACTGCTGGGGCTTTCAGGAGGGATTTTATTTCGCACCTAAGGCATCCTACTGCGCAGGTACATCTCCCGCAAATTCTTTTAAGACTATGGTAAAGGAACTACACAGAAACGGAATTGAGGTGATGATGCATTTTTATTTTCCGCCTCAGACCGGTCAGCTCTATATGCTTAAGGTGGTCAAATATTGGGTACGGGAATACCATATTGATGGTGTGAGGATCAGCGGTTTCCATATTCCGTTTAGGATGCTTGCACAGGAGGGCTTTCTCGGAAATACGAAAATCTGGTGCAGCTATCTTCCGAAGCAGGAGATAGAAGATGTGGAAAATGATTTTAGAAACTTTGCATGTGATAACGGCAGCTACCGAAATGATATGAGGCGTTTTTTAAAAGGTGATGAGGGAATACTGAATGACATGCTTTTGTATCAGAGGCGTAACCCTAAGGAACACGGAGTAATCAATTATTTTGCCGATTATGATGGCTTTTCTTTATATGACTGCGTTTCCTATGAACGGAAGCATAATGAAGCAAACGGTGAAGAGAATCGGGACGGTACGGACTTAAACTTCACATGGAACTGCGGGGTGGAGGGAGCTACAAAGAAAAAGTCTGTTCAGGAGCTTAGGCAAAAACAGATGAAAAATGCTTTGACCTTTTTGTTTCTTGCACAGGGAACCCCTTTTTTGTTTAGTGGAGATGAGTTTGCAAATACGCGCTTCGGAAATAATAACTGTTATTGCAGGGATGATGCGACAGGGTGGATTAAATGGAAAGAGACCTCATTTTCAAAGGAAATTCTTGCTTATACCAAATTTCTGATTAAGCTGCGTAAAAATAACCGGATCTTTCATATGAGACAGGAACTGCGGGTAATGGACAGCTTGGGCTGTGGTTATCCTGATATATCCTATCACGGGACGGAAGCCTGGCGTCCTGATTTAAGCTTTATAAGCAGAATGGTGGGAGCAATGCTCTGCGGGCGGTATGCGAAGGAAGAACAATTTTTCTATATTGCTTGTAATATGCATTGGGAAAATCATCAACTGGCGCTTCCCAAGCTGCCCTCCGGTCAGATATGGGTTAAGATTTCCGATACGTCAAACTCCTGTATGGAGACGGAGGATAAGAAGGAGGAAGCGTCTAAGGCAGAGGAACTGGCGGAGCTTAAGGGAAGGAGCGTTGCCGTGTACCGGTCTTTGACGATTGAAATGCCTCCGGGGAAAAGCGGTTATAGGAAACGAAAAGGAAATGGACGGAATAGTAAATGAGGGTCTGGAAGCATTTTAAAACGATTACCTACCACAAATATCTTGTAATGAAGGGATGCTTTAAGGTGGGGTTATATAAGCAGGGGCTTTTACATGACATGTCAAAATACAGTCCCAGTGAATTTCTCGTAGGGGTAAAATATTATCAGGGCAATAGAAGCCCCAATAATGCGGAGCGGGAGGATATCGGATACTCCTCTGCATGGCTTCACCACAAGGGCAGGAATAAGCATCATTATGAGTACTGGATTGATTACAGTACCAAATCAATAGACGGCGGTATGGCGCCTGCGCCCATGCCTGTCAAATACATTGTAGAAATGCTGATGGACCGCATTGCTGCATGTAAGGTATATAATGGAGAGCGCTATACAGCGGCTTCTCCATGGGAGTATTACGCAAAGAGCAGGGAAAAGGCACCCTTACATCCGGAAACGAAAGCTCTTCTGGAAAAACTGCTTTTAATGCTTGCCGAGCAGGGGGAGGATAAGACCTTTTCCTATATCAAAAAAGAGCTTCTTCATAAATCCTGACAAGATAATCTGATTATAATAACTCTTTTTTATTTTTTGCATATGATAAAGCATAATAAAAAGGAGTGATGCAGGTATGAATTGTCTGATTTTAGTATTGCTGCTGCTGTGCTGTGGAAATGGTGACGACTGCCAGAACAGTGGATCTATGTGCGGCAACAGAAGAATGCAGGACAGAAGATGCGGTTGTCAGGATAGAGACAGAAATATGGATTGCGGCTGTCAGGATAGAGACAGAAGTACGGACGGCGGCT
>JAUNGK010000128.1 GCA_030524555.1 Bacillota bacterium
TTTCCCTATTACAAGCTGCATCTTGTACCCTTTGAAGACAATCACAAGGGGATTCTTTCAGAAATTGAAAAGCTGGGAGAAAAGTTTGATTTTCTTATCGGCGTGTGCGACTCAAAGGAATGGCTTGCACGCTGTAATTTTCTGCCGCTTGGACGATATCCAAAAATGATTGCGGTATCGAGAGAACACCGGCTTGCCGACCAAAACTGTATCGACATAGAAGATTTATACGGTGAAACGCTGATGATGGTCAGACGCGGTGATTCTGGAACAAATGATTTTATACGCAATGATCTGGAAAAAAATCATCCCCAAATTCAAATTGAGGACACACCTATGTTTTACGATCTTTCCGTATTTAACAGATGCGCAGAAACGGGAAAGGTACTCCTTTCCATCTCCTGTTGGCAGGAGGTACACCCCGGACTCGTCACTATTCCCGTAAACTGGGATTACAGCATTCCTTACGGCCTGCTTTACAGCTTTGATGCCCCGGAGGATGTTTTGCAATTTGTTAAAGCAGCAGAAAACATAACCAAATACACGTAAATATTCCGGTCAGTGGAAAGCTAAAGGCAAATAAGAAATATGCCTTTTAGCATAATGTCCAAAGCCACTGTGATATTGCAAAATTTATTGCTCCTTACTGCTTTCAGCCAAAGCCACCAGTCCCTGCATAATTCCGGTGATATCCTTCATAATAGCTGCATTTTCTTCCTCTGCATTCATGGTTTCACCGGCATGTGCCGCTACCTCTTCCGAAATAGCAGAAATTGTCTGGACAGAATCCACGATCATCTGATTAGCTTCTTTTAATTCAGAAACATTTTTTACAAGGACTTCCATATTATCCCGAATTGCATAGGTGTTGATCTGAATGTTTTCAAATCCCTCCGCTGCATTTAATGCCCCCTGCTTTTCATCATTAATACCGGAAATCATCTGTGAAATAACACCGACCACCTCGCTGATGGCTGATGATACATTATTGATCAGCTCTGTAATATTCACGGTTGCTTCCTTGGTACGGGTCGCCATTCCCGAGATTTCAGTTGCCACTACCGAAAAGCCTCTTCCTGCTTCCCCTGCTCTGGCTGCCTCAATACTTGCGTTTAAAGCAAGCAGACTGGTCTGAGAGGTAATTCCGCCGATCAGCTCCACAATCGTATTCATTTCTTCCATGTAATGACTGAGCGCTTCCAGCTTCTGTGTTACCACAGTGCCGTTTTTTACTGATGCTTCCACCTCTTCCACTAAAAATGCCACATCACGGCTTCCATCCTCCAGAGCCTTAAGCGTTTGCTGCATGTTTTCATTAATCTGGATTGCCGCACCACTCACATCATCCACCTTGCTTTGGATGGCCTCTGTCTGCAGCCGCTGACTTTGCACATGCTCTGCAGTATCGGCAGCGCCATCAGACAACTCCTCCATAGCATGCTTGGTCACCTTGGAGGTTTCACTTAACTTGTCCAATTTACTATGTATCTCGTCAATTCCGTCCGTCAGCTTCCCTGACAATTCCGAATTGGATTTCAATAAAAGCTCCGTCTGCTTCTGTGATCTTGAAATATCCGCTATTTTATGATCAGAATTTTCCTTTAACGTTTTGGTGGTAATGAGGGAATACGCCCCTACCATAATCATAATAACTACCTGAATAATGGCTGAATCCCTTCCCTGATAACCAAAGCTTCCATCCTTTGCTCCCAGCACCACTATCAGAATACTTTCTATAATAGTACCGGCATTGATCATTACAAGATACCTGATATCGTTATATACGGAAACTGCTAAAATCATCGGAATAACAAAAACAAATACCATATTGGTCGTCGAAGTAAACAGGCAGATTGTATAAAAAATTGCAAACCCAATTGCTGTCAAATGCTTAATTGCGGCGGTTTCCTTATCTTTCCTCCAGAAAAAATATTCTGCTGCTACCGGCGAAAGTCCGACTACCGTCAAAATTACCGCATAAGAAGCCGGTGCACTTCCTCCTGCAACCTGAAGAAAAATGAAAATTATCATTACCAGAAAAGAAATAAAATGTGTCAGCATTGTAGTTTTATTATTTCTTTGGAGTTCTGTCATTTCTTTTGCGCTCATAAAATATTCCTCACCTTAATTCTTTCTTTTATGTTTTGGTTCTTTACTTAACTTACTATATTTATTATGAATGTTCAAGGAGTAGAAGCATATTTTTAATTTTCCCTCAGTTCATCCTCTTTTTTACAAAATAATTCAACCCAGCTCAATCATTTACGCTCCGCCTCTTTAGCAATGATCAGGGAATAATATCCCGCCGTATCCGGTATTTCATCTACATGAAGATAAACCTGCTCCTTTTGCATTCCGCAATTTTCCACCATAACCGCATCACGCCCGCTTTTTTTAATAATTTCCTTAACCTGCTTCAGCTTACTGCCGGATTTCATTAAAACACATGTTCCCGTTTCGGGCATATCTTCTTTAAGATTATGCATGGCAGGGAAAATATGAATATTTTCATTCCAGATAGAAAGCGGCATATTAGCTCTTGCCGCCGCTGCACAGAAGGATGGCACTGCGCTGATTAATTGTGTCTGAAAACCCCTTTCCTCCACAATTCGCTGAATATAGGTGAAGGTAGAATAAACAGTGGGATCTCCCAGCGTAAGATACACCACATTCTTTCCCTCCTTCAAATACGCTTCCACAATTTCTGCGCCCTTTTGATGCCACTTCCTTTGCTCTTCCTTATCATTGGTCATGGGCATATAAATGGAAATCAGCTGCTTATCGGCAAGCTCCGGAACGGCACCTGCTGCAATCTGATATGCTGCCGTCTTCTTCGGCTCTGCTCCCGGCAAAGCAATAATGTCATTTTCCTTTATCAATCTAACCGCCTTTAATGTCATAAGCTCCGGATCTCCTGGGCCTACCCCGACCCCATATAATATACCTGTCATATAATGCTGCCTCTTTTTGTATTTTTTATCCCTTTATTCACACACTCTCCACTTCCGGCAAATTTTCAAGCCTCCGTATTACTCCCTCACTGCAATATTAAGTAAGGCTTCCACCAAGGCCTCTACAGTTGCTTTCCCTGCAACAATCGGTTCCTTTTTAAAACATTCCCGATAGGCCCTGGCACATATCTGCCCTATGCAGATTCCTTTCATTCTTTCATCCGTCTGATACCCGGATTGATACAAAGCCCTGACGCCGCCTGCACTTCCAAACAAAATATATTCAGGCTTTTGCACCTGCCTTTGACTATGCGAAAAATGTGTATCATATAAATCAAACCGCTGACAATGAAGCTGTTTTTCTTTCAGCCTTTGCATCAGCAAATCTGTCCCCTGTCTGGAGCAGAATAAATAAACCCTCTCCTCATCCTTTACCTGCAAAAGCAGTTCATCCGCTAAAGCCTGTGATGTATATTCCCCGGGACAAAGATCCGCTATCAACCCCTGCACTTCCAATTCTCTCCCGGTTGCAGCACCGATCACTGCAAACCTGCAGGATGCAAAACGTCTGTAATCAATCTTTTCCTTTCTGCACCGCTCAAAGAAAATACGAATCCCCTGCACACTGGTAAACACAATCCACTTCTTTTCAGGCGCCGTAATCTCCTTCCATGGAATATTGACACCAGTCCCATCACATTGCCCATGCATCAGGGAAACAGTCCTTGCCCCCAACGGCAGTAACCGTTCCCGAAGCCTTTGCTGAAAATCATCCGTTCCTGTCAATCCCACCTTTATATTTGAAAGAGGAAGCCTTATGTCCTTATCAAGCTCAAGCGCCACCACATCCCCGATCACAATTACGGCAGGCGGCGTTACATTTTCCTCCCTGGCCTTTCCCAATATCGTATCCAGGCTGCCAATTACCTTGTGGGGATTTGACGTATTTCCACCGGAAAGCACTGCTGCCGGTGTATCCTTACCACGCCCTTTTTCCTTCAAAACGCTTACAATTGTTTCAAGGCTCTCCAACCCCATGAGAAAAATAAGCGTGCCCTCCAGATTAGCAAACTGCTCCATATCCCTGCGCAGTACATCCTCACTGGTATGCGCTGTCATAATATGGATGCTTCTGCTTACACCCCTATGAGTCACCGGAATGCCCGCTTCCGCCGGGATCGCCAGAGCTGAACTGATGCCGGGAACCACCCTCCAGGGGATATGATGCTGATTTAAAAACTGTATTTCCTCTCCTCCCCTTCCAAAAACAAAGGGGTCTCCCCCTTTTAATCTGACAACCTGCTTATTCTGTCCGGCAAGCTTCGCCAATATACTCTGAATGTCCTCCTGCTTTGCGGAGGGCTTATGATTTCTTTTTCCAACATAGATCTTCTCTGCATAAGAAGGCACTTCCTTTAATAAATCCGGATCAATCAGATCATCATATACCACAGCGTCACACGCTCTTAGCAGAGTAAGCCCCTCAAGCGTGATCCATTCCCGGCTTCCGCAGCCTGCACCCACCAGACTGACGCATCCCATACTGTTAATCCCAGTCTTCATATCTCCCTCATTTCCGCATCATATCAGCTTTTTGAAAAACAGGCCTTAAACGATTACAGATAACCGCCGCTAAGACGCAAAGCAGGAAATCCTCAAAAACAGTTAAAAGACAGCAGTTAATTAAAACTACCTTCCATCCCACCGGCATATTAATTACATAATTACTGATGAAATAAAAATAAAGAATGCCAATGCCATAGTAAGCAGCAAGACCTGCAATGGATATCAGCAGCATCCCAAAAAAGGAGGCCTTAGGCCTTTTCTCTGTCATCATGCCCATAACAAATGCCGCCAGGGCAAAGCCCAGCAAAAAGCCAAAGGTTGGACGTATCAGATAAGCCAGTCCACCGCCGGAAGCAAATACCGGAACTCCCATAAGACCGATAATCAAATAAACACAGACGCTCATAGCCGCCCTTTTCCCTCCAAGCAGAAAGCCTGCAAGCAGTACAAAAAACCACTGCAGCGTAAAATGCATTGCGTAAGGCTCTACCGGAATTTCTATCCTGATAAAAGCCCCTATGGCAATCAGCGCCGCAAAAAAACCGCATAGAGTTAAATCCAGTGCCCCCGGCTTTGCATGCAGCTTATATTGCTTTAATGTCACTTCCTTCTCATTCAACCTTGCCATAGCTTATCTTTCACTTTCTTTTCTATCAACAGCATTAAAAGCTGCCTGCACTTCAACATGATTTGTATTGTTCACGCAGCCGCTCCGCTGCCTTTTGCGCAACAGCGACGGCATCCCTTCCGGCGGCATCGGCAAAAACAATCTTTTCCCCTGTTTCCTCACCGTGCATGACCTTTAACCAGATATCTTCTCCTTTTATTTCACCAATTGCTCCCACCGGCAGGTGGCACCCTCCTCCCATTAATGACAGGAAATGTCTTTCTGCAGCAACTGTGCGGGCGGATTTTTCATCTTCAAATTGGTTAAGCATTGCTATGACATCACTTCTCTTTTCAGCTGCTTCAATGGCAAGCGCTCCCTGTGCAGGTGCCGGAATCATTTCATCATAATCAAAATAATGTGTCACCCGCTCTTCCAGATGCAGCCGTTTTAACCCCGCTGCCGCAAGTACTATCCCATCCAGCCTTTGCTCTTCCATTTTGCGGATGCGGGTTTCCACATTTCCGCGGATATCCACAATCTTCAAATCCGGTCTGAGCCTTAAAAGCTGGCATTTCCGCCTAAGGCTTCCGGTAGCAATGACCGCAAACGGCGGCAGTTCGGTAAGAGCGGCTTTTTCCCTTAGGATCAGGACATCCCTTGGATCCTCCCTTTTCCATATTTTTGACAGTACCAGTCCCTCCGGCAGCTCGGCAGGCATATCCTTCATACTGTGAACCGCAAAATCAATGGTACCGTCCAGCAATTGTTCTTCTATCTCCTTTATAAAAAGCCCCTTAGTTCCAATCTCCTTCATGGGTACATCGTTAAACCTATCACCGGTTGTTTTCACAATCACCGGCTCAAACCTATGCTCCGGAAAATGTTCTGTCAGTCTCTTCTGTACAATCTCTGCCTGCGCCAACGCAAGCTTTGATCCCCGCGTTCCGATTTTATATATCATTTCAACCTCTTCTTAGTATCTGTTTACATTTATTTATATGGATTTTCAATGAAACAAAAAACGCATTCTTAAGAAAGAACACGCCCAATAAAAGTCCCCTTTCCAAGAAGGCTAAAAACATGTTAATATAGATATGACTTAAATTTTAACAAATAATATATTGAAATACAACCGATATTACCAAAAGAAAAACATAAATTACGGGAGAGACAGATGAATATTAAGGTTCAATGCTGCGGACTTGTCCTAATGCTTATTATTTTATATTTTTACGGGACACAAAGAAAAATCCGATTAAATACGGAAAAGGCATTTTTTAGAATGATCTGCACGATCATTGTAAGCCTCTCTTTGGATATCCTGTCCCTTGTAGCGCTTACCCATCAGGAAACCATACCCGAACGGACTGTAAACCTCATATGTAAATCTTATATTGCTACCCTTGTTTTGGTTGCCTTATGCGGAGTTCTCTATGTCTGCACGGATATTTATAAAGGCGATCCCCGCCGCAAAAAAATTTCCCTTTGCTTTTGTATGACCGCTGCCGTCGGAATTATCCTGATTTATGCATTGCCAATCTACAAATATTGTGACGGCGTTAATATGTATACCTATGGTCCCAGTGCACTTGCCACCTATGCTTTTGCATTTTTGTTTTTCTTTTCAATTGTTGTACTGATGCACCTCTACAAAGACAAAATGAATCCCAGAAGACGGGAAGCAGTACAAATATGGGCTGCTTTCTGGATCATAGCTGCAATTCTTCAATTTTTATTTAAGGAGCTTCTTATTGTGGGCTATTCGGGAGCTCTTGCTGTCACGATCATTTACTTAAAGCTGGAAAATCCTGAAACCAATCTGGATAGGCAAACCGGGCTATATAATCAAAACAGCCTTTTGCAATATATGGATCAGTTATATGAAAAAAACATACCATTTTCCGCCCTATGCCTGATTTTTTCCCGTTCCCGCATTAACAATATGACTGCCGAAACGGAAAAACATATCAGAGTGGAGGTTATTAAATTTCTTCTGGACATTCCTGATGCCCTGGCCTTCAAGAATACCGAGGATGAAATTATACTTCTATTTTGCGACGGCACTTTAGTATGGGATCGCTTCAAAATGCTGAAAAACCGCTTTGAAACCGGCTGGGGCAGGGAACTGAATATTTTCATAAACCCCAATTGGATTGTAATGCCCGATACGCATATTTTAAACCGCACTGATGACATTATATATCTTTTCCGCTATGCCAGACAAAATATTAAGGAATTTGACGACAAGGATACAATTATCATCAATAAGGCTATTGTGGAAAGCATGTATGAGGAAAGACGGATCGAAGCCCTGATGCTTGATGCCATCAAAAATGACAGAATAGAGGTTTTTTATCAGCCCATCTACTCTACAGTGGAACAGTCCTTTTCCTCTGCCGAAGCGCTCATCCGCATTCGAAATGAAAAGGGAGAGATTATTCCCCCGGGAGCGTTTATAGGTATTGCAGAAAGAAACGGTATTATTTTAAATTTAGGCGAAATCGTATTTGAAAAGGTATGTGCATTTTTGCAGACAGGCCAGCCTGCGAAGCTGGGTATTCACTATATAGAAGTCAATCTGTCGGTTGTTCAATGTGCCTATGAACATCTGGCCGAAAGCTATATTAGAATTATGGAAAAATATAAAATCAATCCGGCATGGATCAACCTGGAAATTACTGAATCCGCTTCCGTCAATGAAAAGAAAACCTTACTCAAAAACATGAAAATATTAATGGACTACGGGGTCAGCTTTTCGCTGGATGATTTCGGTACAGGGCAATCTAATTTAAATTATATCGTAGAAATGCCGGTTAATATTGTAAAATTTGACCGAAATATGACCTCCGCATACTTTGAGAACGGAAAGGCTAAATATGTGATGGATGCCGCCATGCATATGATACAAGGAATGAAACTGCAGATTGTATCAGAAGGCATTGAAACCAAGGAGCAATTTGAAACCATGAAAG
>JAUNGK010000129.1 GCA_030524555.1 Bacillota bacterium
TCCTAAGCTTTTATCAAAGAAGCAGTGCGATATCCGGGACGGCGAGGCTGAACTGCTACGAAAAGATGCAGGCGGAATGATTTTCTACTTGCAGGAGGAAATAACATTGCGGTATACTGTTGTCGGTTACTTACATATAGCTATACAAACGGAGGCTGAGCATGAAAGAATTAAAACCAATTAAAGAAGGAAAAGTACGGGAGATTTACGACAATGGAGACAGCCTGATTATGGTTGCAACAGACCGGATCAGCTGCTTTGATGTGATTTTAAACAATGAGGTGACCAAGAAGGGCACCGTTTTAACCCAGATGTCCAAATTCTGGTTTGACATGACAGAGGACATTCTTCCCAACCATATGATTTCCGTGGATGTGAATGATATGCCTGAATTTTTCAGACAGGACAGATTTGACGGAAACAGTATGCTTTGCAGAAAGCTTCAGATGCTTCCCATAGAGTGTATTGTGCGCGGATATATTACCGGAAGCGGCTGGGCAAGCTATCAGAAGGACGGCACGGTTTGCAAAATCAAGCTGCCGGAAGGCCTGAAAGAGTCCGATAAGCTTCCTGAGCCGATTTATACACCTTCCACCAAGGCGGAGATCGGCGATCATGACGAGAATATTTCCTATGAGCAGAGCATAACACATCTGGAGAAGTACTTCCCCGGAAAGGGAGAGGAATACGCTGAAAAGCTTCGTGACTATACCATTGCTCTATACAAAAAATGCGCAGAGTATGCACTAAGTAAGGGAATTATTATTGCAGATACCAAGTTTGAATTTGGCCTTGATGAAGCCGGAAACATTGTGATCGGAGATGAAATGCTGACACCGGACAGCTCCCGCTTCTGGCCGGTAGAGGGATATGAGCCGGGACATGGACAGCCTTCCTTTGATAAGCAGTTTGCAAGAGACTGGTTAAAACAAAATGAAGGTCATAACTGGACGCTGCCCCAGGATGTTGTGGATAAGACCATCAATATTTATCTGCAGGGTTATGAGCTGCTTACAGGAAAAAAGCTGTAGGCTGTGAGCAATTGAAATAGCGATATCGGAGGGATTCAGCCTTCATGTACCGTATCATGGTCGGCACATGAGGGCTGAAATGTTTTTGATTTCCTTTTTGCATATAAAAAACCTGTATCATAGCACATGAGTTTTGTGGTATGATATATAGGCATTATTTCTAAGACATTTACAAACGGAGGAGCAGTAATGGCGTTTAAGAAAGATTTCGTATGGGGTGCGGCTACGGCCTCCTATCAGGTAGAGGGAGCCGCTTATGAGGACGGTAAGGGATTAAATATCTGGGATGTTTTTACCCATGAAAAGGGGCGTATCTATGAGGATCACAACGGAGATGTGGCATGTGATCAGTATCACAGATATTTGGAGGACATTGCAATCATGAAGTCCATGGGGATCAAGGCATATCGCTTTTCCCTAAGCTGGGCCAGAATTATGCCGGAGGGAACCGGGAATGTCAACGAAAAGGGAATCGCATATTATAACAGGCTTATTGATGCTCTTTTGGAAAATGGGATTGAGCCTTATGTGACGCTTTACCACTGGGATCTGCCCTATGAGCTGCACAAGCAGGGAGGATGGTTGAATCCCGGATCGGTAGAATGGTTCGGCGAATATGCGAAGGTGGCCGCAGAGGCTTTTTCGGATCGTGTGAAGAACTTTTTTACCTTCAATGAACCTCAGTGTGTGGTAGGACTGGGTTATTATACAGGAGAGCATGCACCGGGACTTAAGGTAGAGGATAAGGATTTCTTTGAAATCTGGCACAATGTGTTGAAGGCTCACGGAAGGGCCGTACAGGTACTTAGAAAGGAAGCAAAGCAGGAAATTAAGGTGGGACTGGCCTCCTGCGGCGCTATGTATTATCCTGCCAGCCGTAAGGCAGAGGATGTAGAGGCAGCAAGGAACATGACCTTTCATGTGCAGACAGACGCTGTTTCTGAATGCATCTGGAATTTAGGGATGGTGTACGATCCCATATTCAGGGGAGCTTATCCGGAAGAAGTTATCCGTTTTCATGGAGATAAAATGCCCCGGATTACCAGGGAGGATATGGAACTGATTGCCCAGCCTTTAGATTATATTGTCCAGAATATTTATAACGGAGTGGAGATACGGGCAGATCAGGAAGGAAGGCCGGTTCGGGTGAAGCGGTACGAGGGCTTTCCCAAGACAGCCATCCAGTGGCCGGTTACGCCGGAGTGTATGTATTGGGGACCGAAATACCTGTGGGAACGGTACGCAAAGCCTGTGATTATCTCGGAAAACGGAATGTCCTCTCACGACTGGGTCAGTGTGGACGGTCAGGTTCATGATCCCGCAAGAATTGATTTTATGACGACTTATTTGGAGCAGCTTGAAAAAGCAGCTGATGAAGGAGTTGACCTTGCGGCATATTTTGCATGGTCTCTGCTTGACAATTTCGAGTGGGCAAGCGGCTATTCAGACCGCTTTGGTCTGGTGTATGTGGATTATCCTACCCAGAAAAGAATTTTAAAGGACTCTGCGTATTTTTACAGAGATTACATTAAAAAATGGGAAGCGAGGAGAACCTTATGAAAGTATTAACAGCTCCTATGGGGTGGAACAGCTGGGATTGTTACGGCGCTGCAGTGACGGAGGAGATTGTAAGACGCAATGCTGAATTTATGGCAAAGAATTTAAAGCAGTATGGATGGGAATATATTACGGTGGATATTCAGTGGTATGAGCCGCTTGCGGATACCCATGAGTATCATCCCTTTACGGAGCTTGTGATGGATGAATATGGAAGACTCCTTCCGGCGCAGAACAGGTTCCCTTCCGCAAAAGGAGGAAAGGGCTTTGCGCCCCTTGCAGAATATATTCATTCGCTGGGACTTAAATTCGGCATTCATATTATGCGGGGGATTCCGAGGCAGGCAGTCCATCAGAATACTCCCATTAAGGGCACTGATAAGAGGGCAAGGGAGATTGCCAAGACAGCCAGCATCTGCCATTGGAATACCGATATGTATGGTGTTGACCCGGAAAAGGAAGGGGCGAGAGCGTACTATGACAGTTTGTTTGAGCTGTATGCTTCCTGGGGCGTGGACTTTGTGAAATGTGATGACATTGCAAGAGAGCTTCCTCATGAGGAGGCAGAGTTGGTTATGCTGAGCCAGGCTCTTCACAGCTGCGGGCGTGATATGATTTTAAGTCTGTCGCCGGGGCCTGCGCTTCCTGAAAAGGCAGAGCTTTACAAGCAGATTTCCAACATGTGGCGTATTACCGATGATTTTTGGGACAAATGGGAGCTTTTGTATGATATGTTTTCCCGCACGGAACGGTGGTGCACCCATACGGGAGCAGGTCACTTCCCTGATGCGGACATGCTTCCTGTAGGACCTATCAGGCAGGATTATGATCCTGCAAACTGGACGGGATTTACCGAGGATGAGCAGATTACCATGATGACCCTGTGGAGTATTTTCCGCTCACCGCTTATTATAGGCGGTGAAATGACAGGCTTTGACCAGTTCACCATGAGCCTTTTGACCAATGAAGAAATACTGAAAATGCACAAAAATGCCCGCCATTCCCATCAGGTATGGAGAAAGGAAATTGACGGCGTGGAACATATTCTCTGGGTAGCAGTCAGCAGCGAGGGCGGATGGTACATTGCGGTGTTTAATGCCGGGGAAGAGGACAGCAGGATCACCATTCCGCTTGCCGACCTTGAAATTTATGAAAAGATTAAGGGGCGGGAGCTTTGGAGCGGAAAGGATATAACGGCGGAGAATGAGCTTGGGGTATCTCTTAAGAGTCACGGGGCAAAGGCGTTTTATGTAAACTAAGAATAATCCGGCAATAGCTCTGTCAAATCTTTATCATGAGGAGCAAGGGAGAAACGGCAGATGGGATATTTTCCTTTTTTTATGGATATAGAGGGCCGGGAAGGCTTAATTGTGGGTGGAGGTGCGATAGCACGCCACAAGGTGAATAAGCTTCTGCCCTTTGGGCCGAAGCTTACCGTAGTGGCACCGGTGATTATCGGGGAGCTTCTGGAGCTTTCGGAAATCAGCTGTATGCAGCGTGCTTTTCGTGATGAGGATATTGTGGGCAGGATGTTTGTCATCGCCGCCTCGGATCAGAAGGAAGTAAACATGCATGTGAGCAGACTGTGTCGGCAGAGGAATATTCCCGTAAACGTGGTGGATGATAAGGAAGAATGCAGCTTTCTCTTTCCTGCACTGGTAAAGGCAGGGATGCTTACCGTGGGCATATCCACCCAGGGCGCCAGCCCTGCAGCTGCTTCACAGATACGAAAGCGGCTGGAAGCGGAAATACCTGAATGTATGGCAGAAATTCTGGAGAGCCTTGCGGATTTTAGAATCCCGGTGAAGGAGAAAATCAGAGATCAGAAGCAGCGGGAGGAAGTGCTGAAGCAGGCAGCTTCTTTGTGTATGGAGCGGCAAAGGCCTTTAACGCCGGAAGAGGCAGAAGGCCTGATTGCTCCGTATCTTTCCTGAGTGTAACGATATAACCGGAATGATAAGGGATATCCGGCTGTGGAAAGCAGGGTGATAGAAGTGGAAGAGAGGGATAAGAAAAAACCACATAAAGCAACCAATTTTGCTCTGTATCTTTTGGGAGCAGCTGTTTTGTTACAGATTATTGAGTATGTGATCAGGCAGCAGGATATGGAGTTTCGTACCTTTATGCAGGTAATCAAGGGGATTTACCAGTGGCTGGTAGTGCCTGTGACGCTGGTGTTTACCCTGTACTTTGATTTCCTTAAGGAGAAGTCAAAGGGGCATTTTCGATATCTGCTTCCTACTGTCCTGACAATTCTTATTATAGTAGTTTCCTGTTTTAGAGGAATAGGTTACTTCTTTAATATGGTGAATGAGAAGGTGCTGGAGGATGGAATGATTCAGGGAAGCATAGTTACATTTACCGGTGAGCGGTATGTTTATTATGAGCCGGTGCTTGGTATTTTCAGAAAGCCCTTTGCAGGATGGAGTGATGAGGAGCTTGCAGAGATGTTAAGGCAGCGCCACGGGGACGGGATTAGTCTTGTGGAGGAAGAGTCTGACCAATGCAGAATTTACTCTGCGCCAAGCAGCAGGACCGGAGGGGAGCCCTTTTATTTCTGTACATGGGGTACTTATGAAATTCGTGATAATTTTGCCTACTCACTGATGAAAAGTGATGCGTTAAGCTTTTGGAAAAACAATATTACGGGCTATGGGATAGGCAGGCAGGACAGATTCAGCGGTTTTATGAGCAGCAGCGGTGTGTTGGAAACAGAGGAAGAATCGGGGGAGTGGGATACCAGAGAGTATCCCGGCAGGGAGGACCGGCTGGTGATATGCTGCTATTCTAAGGAGGATGCGCCGGATTGTGCTGCAGATATTGCAGATTGGATTTTTTATGCGGCTTTAGATGAACGGTATTTCTGTGAGCTGGAAGACTACTCTTCGGGTAAGGAGTTGTTTCAGCTGTGGATTAAGTTTTATAATGAAAACGGCTATGAGACAAGAAACGAGTATTTGTATCAGTATCAGGATGCTGTTTTGGAAAATGACTGGCAGCAGCTTTATCAGGGAATAGAGGAGATGCTGGTTGACTATTATACCAGGCTTGAGGAACAGGCAAATGCTGATTTAAAGGAGCAAACCAATGAAGGGAACGAAATTCCTGAGGAGGCCGCAGACTGGGAGGAAGCCTTTATGAAGCAGTATCGGGGAGACTATGAAAAAGAGGTGTTCCTTAAGGGCGGTGAAATCGGCTATCGTATGGTGGTAACGGATGCGGCCTTGGGCAGCAGATGCTATGCACTGTTAAAGAGTACGGACGGCGGCGAGAGCTGGCAGATGGAAAGCGGTGCCCCTTTTGACGAGATGGGACAGGGAATTGATTTCACTTTTCTGGATGAGGATTTGGGATTCGCCACCCTTTCCCATAACGGTGGAGACGAGGCTTATCTTTTTGTGACGGAGAATGGCGGTAGGTCCTATGAAAAAGTGGTGATGCAGGGGCTTACGGTTACACTGGATGACGGCACCTCCTATAACCCTTATGACTATCCGCAGATGCCCTACGAGGAAAACGGAAAGCTGTATGTGCTCTGCGGACAGGGAATGGACGGAGATTATAATGGTGGAGATGCTGCCGGAATGGCATTGTTTGAGTCTGCGGATCACGGGCATACCTTTGTCTATAAGGAAATACAGGCGCAGTAGTGAAAGGAGAAATGTGGTATCAGTGGAAGATAAGTGGTGGATTATTCTGCAATATCTGACTTTTGATCATATATGCGAGGCGCTGACGATAATCGGGTTTATTTACTTTGTCATTCAGCGCTTTATTCGGCATAAGGCGCCTGTTCCCAAAAGCGCATTCGGAACGGTGTCTAAGGAGCTTTTAGAGCGTTGTGTTCTGCTTCTTCAAAAGCAGGAAAGGCGGGAATACGAAACCTATACCGTTCCGGAGGATATTTTGATTGAGCTGAAAGCTGACCTTTCCAATGAAGCTGCACTGAAAAGGCTGTTGTGCAGTATTTGCGCCCATATGGGAATTCAGGGCAATTTTATTAAGCTGATTGTTCAGGATACAAATGCCCCGGATCGGGCCGGAGATATTTCCACAGATTTGGCTTTCACTACGATACGACTGGAGCTAAAGCCCTATTATACATTGGATACGGTGATTGCGGTGCTGGCCCATGAGGCGACACACCTGCACCTTTATTATACGGGAACTCATTTTAAGGATGTATGGGAAAATGAGGTGCTGACGGATACGGCAGCGGTTTACTGTGGATTTGGAGAATATATGTATAAAGGCTATGCAGTGATGCAGGGGAAGAATGTATTATCTTATCAGAAGGTAGGGTATATTAAGCAGGAGGATGTAAAGTATATTATGCAGATAATGGAAAGGAACAGGTTACGGAAATGAGAATAGGAATGGGTTATGATGTTCATAAACTGGTAGAGGGAAGAAAGCTTATCATAGGCGGCGTGGAGATCCCTTATGAGAAAGGGCTGTTAGGACATTCGGATGCGGATGTTCTGCTTCATGCGGTTATGGATGCCCTTTTAGGAGCGGCGGCTTTGGGCGACATTGGCAAGCATTTTCCTGATACGGATCCGGCATATAAGGGAATATCATCCATAAAGCTTTTGGAACATGTGGGAAAGCTTCTGGAAGAAAATCTCTTCTTAATAGAAAATATTGATGCGACTATTATTGCACAGGCACCGAAAATGCGGCCTTATATTGATACTATGCGGAAGAATATTGCAGATGCGCTGGGAATTGAGGTGGATCAGGTCAATGTGAAGGCCACCACAGAGGAAGGGCTTGGCTTTACCGGAGCCGGGGAGGGGATTTCTTCTCAGGCAATCTGTATGCTAACAAGCCCCATTAATTTGTCCAGTGAAGATGTGACAGCGCACGGCTGCGCCGGGTGTGGGGGATGTCCTGCGGGGAAGGGCTGATGAAAGAGGCATAAAGTCTTATATGATTAAAAGGCGATAGGAGACTGACCAATGAAAATACTTGTAATTGATGCTCAGGGCGGCGGAGTAGGCAGGCAGCTGATTACCGCCATTAAACAAAATATACGGGATGCGGAAGTGACCGCCGTGGGAACTAACAGCACTGCAACCGCAGCTATGCTGAAGGCAGGTGCAGATTATGCGGCAACAGGAGAAAATGCCGTGATCGTAGCATGCCGAAAGGCAGACGTGATCGTAGGACCGGTGGGAATTGTGATTGCTGATGCGCTGCTTGGTGAAATTACGCCTTCCATGGCAGTGGCAGTTGCGCAAAGCAATGCGAAGCGCATCCTTATTCCCTTTAATCATTGCGACAACATTATTGTAGGAGTGCCGGAGCTGAATGTGGGGAAGTTGATACAGGGAGCATTGGCTGAAATTTTGAAGTTGGGATAGAGTCTAAAACTTGTATGGAAGTGTAGTATCGTAACAGTTCAGCCTCGCCGTCCCGGATATCGCACTGCTTCTTTGATAGCAGCT